>NC_017096.1:1246482-1558103 GCF_000284335.1 Caldisericum exile AZM16c01 | reverse complement strand
ACAAAAGTATTATATGAAAGTTTTCCACAAATAAAAAAGTGAGCGTGAAAGTAATAATTTATTGTAAAAAATGTTCAAAGAATGTTTTTATTAATGAACAATTTTATTTATAATTTAAAAGATGAATTTGAAAGGAGGCTTGAAACAGTTGACAAAAAGTATACAAAATTATTTGCTGTTAAATATGGAGAATAGAAAGCTACTAACTATGCAAAACTTAAAAGAAATTTATGGGATAAGTAAAGGGACTATTTTAAGTTGGGAAAAACAAAAGCTAATCAATCCTATAAAAACTCCTGGGGGACATAGAAGATATTTAAAAGATGATATAGAAAAACTTCTATCTTTAACACAAGAAAAGGCTATCTATGATATAGAAAAAGATACTATCCTTTACGCAAGAGTATCTACTAAAAAACAAGAAAAATATTTGGAAAATCAAATTAATAGGTTAAAAGAATATGCTAATTCTAAAAATTACAATAAGGAAGTTATATATGAAATAGCCAGTGGTATTAACGAAAATAGGAAAGGTTTAAGAGAATTACTTAATGCAGTAAAAAATGGTAAGGTAAGAAGAATAATAATAGAATATCCAGACAGATTAGCACGTTTCAGGTTTGAATATTTGAAATTTTTTATAGAAACTTTTGGAGTAGAATTAATTGTAATTAATGGAAAAGAAAACATAGAAGATATGAACCAGGAACTGGCAGAAGATTTAATAGCAATAGTAACATCTTTTTCTGCAAGAATATATGGTAAAAGAGGGGGAAAAAGAAAAGGAGTAACCATTCATGATAACCTTGCAGTGTGAGTTAGAAGTTTCTAAAACCGATAAAGAATTACTCTTAAAACTTATGAGAAAATTCTCATCATGTATGAGATATGCATACAACAGACTAATAGAAGGCAAAGTTAGAAAAGACCTTAAAAAAGAATTACAACCCATATTTAACATAAACTCAAGATATGTAGATGATGCTATAATGAAAGCCCAAAGTGTCATAAATCTATGTATAGAGACAGAGAAAAATCCTACAAAAGTTATATTCGGTGGCAGAAAACTATTTAACCAGTTAAAAAGTAAACACTTAACAGGTAAAAGATATAAAGAACTAAAAAGAGAATGGAAAGAAAAAAGATTACTTCTATACTCAAGAGGAGACAAAACAAAATCAGGAAACCTAAACACAAGACTAATAAAAGAAAACGAAGAATGGTATTTAAGAATAAACACAGATAATAGACAATGGATAAAAGCAAAAATAATAAGAAAAGTAAAAAGAGGAACAGACAAATGGATAGACTTCATATGGAGACTAACAGAGGCAGAATTAACAAACAACTACTTTCCATATTCAGTTGAAATAAAACAAAAAAACGGAAAACTTTACGCAAATATTAGTTATGAAGAGATAATACCTGAAGTTAAATACACAAAAGAAAACGGTATTGTAGGCTTAGATATAAACGCATCACCAATTCACATAGCACTTGCCAATGTAAGTAAAGACGGAAATCTAATAAGCTATAAATCAATAAGTCTACATGAATTAATAGGAAAAACCAAGAACCAAAGAGAATATCTTTTGTGGCAAATAGCACACGAAGTAATAAACTATGCAAAAGAAAATGAAAAAGCTATTGCAATAGAAAGATTAGAAAGTATAAGCAAAGGCTACAGAGGAGATGGAAACGCAAAACTAAGAAAAAGATTTGAGCATTGGTCTTATAAATCGCTCCTAAACAAAATAAAGATATTAGGACAGAGAAATGGTATGCAGGTAATTGAAGTAAATCCAGCCTATACAAGCATAATAGGAGCATACAAATACTGTCCTCAGTATTTAATAGATAAAGATATAGCAGGTGCTTATGTTATAGGTAGAAGAGGATTAGGCTATAAAGATGATATACCAGAAAACTACTTAAAACTATTATCAAATAAAGAATATTTAGAATACTCCATAGCCAAATTAGAAGAGAAAAAAGAAGAACTAAAAGAACTTTTAAAGAATGAGAAAAACATCTATAAAAGAAAACCAATAAAGCAAGAAGTAAGTAAAATTAATAAAGATATTAAGTTGTTAAAACTTAATATACAAAACCTTAATAGCAACCCAAAGACTCAAAAACAGGTAAACCAAAGGAAGGAACCTGTGAGAGATGAATACTTTAAGTATTCATACAAACTTTGGAGAGTTGTTAAGGCAGCCTTAGGTATTCCTATTCTTGGTAAATCCTTTGTAAGGGACTTCTCTCCGTTAAAAACACTCTTAACGGATTGGGATAGGATACCAAGAAGGTTAGTTCCTGTGCTTGGTGCAGGGACTATGGTTAGCCAAATTCCGCCTGTAGGCTATATGGCTAACCTGAATTGGCGGACTACAAATAAGCCTACCAAAAGTGTAAGTTTTATACACTTTTGAGGACCAGGCTTTTAGATGGACTTTTCAATCTTTATAGGTGGACAGGCTGGCGAAGGCATCAAGCGTGGTTCAATGCTTATAGGCAAAGTTTTCAATAGATACGGCTATCACGTGTTTATTATGAACGACTACGGTTCAATTATAAGAGGAGGCACAGATTACTCTGAGATACGAGTTTCCACAAAGGAAATCCATACCTCATTTAATAAATTTGACTATATGTTTGCATTCCACATGGACGTATTCGAAAAATACAAAGATAAAGCAAAAGAAAACTGTTTTATACTTACTTTAAATGATTTCCCATATGATGATATTATTAAAAATACCGAAGGCGAGCCTTTTATGAAGCCTTCTATTGTTTTAGGAGTTCTTACGTATTTATTGGGAATTCCTCAGAATTTTGTTGAAAGTGTTATTGAAGACGACCTTGGGAGAAATGCACCAAAGAACATTGAACTATTTAGGATTGGCCTTCAAATGGCCCGTGATAGAAATTTCAAAACGATACACTTATTGAAAGGAGAAAAGACCCCAAAACCTCTTTTATACGGAAACGATGCAATTGGACTTGGTGCTGTGCGGGCAGGAATGAAGGTATATGCAGCATATCCTATAACCCCATCTTCAACCCTCCTTGAATTTCTTGCAAAAAACGCAGATAGGTTTGGAATTGTAGCACTCCAACTTGAAGATGAAATTGCTGCAATAAACCTTGCGTTGGGTAGTGCCTATGCAGGAGTTCCCTCAATGGTTGGCACATCTGGTGCAGGGCTTGACCTTATGGGAGAGACGATAAGCCTTGCAGGTGCAGTTGAAACACCAATTGTTATTCTCGATGTACAGAGGGTTGGGCCTTCCACAGGAGCACCAACTTATACGGAGCAAAGCGATTTGAACCTTGCGCTTAATATTGGGCATGGGGAATTTCCACGCATCGTGCTTGCGCCAGGAGATGTTGAAGAGGCATTTGAAGTGACAGCAAAGGCATTTCAATTTGCATGGTGGTACCAGACGCCTGTTATAATTCTTTCAGATAAACATATTTCGGAAAGCGCACGAACAACGGACATTCCTTTTTCAAATAATTACCCGATGTTGGTAAAAACCTATGATAAGGATTTTGATGGGCCGTACCACAGGTATAAGATTACACCAGATGGTATTTCCCCATTTGCTTTTCCTCAAACACCTGATGTTGTTGTGCATGTAAATTCAACAGAGCACACAGAAGAAGGCTACTCTTCAAGTTTACCTGAAACGCTAACTAAGATGAAAGAAAAACGATTAAAGAAAATGAAAACAATTGAAGAAGACTTTAAATTAATGCGCTTTATAAATGTGTTTAACGAAGATGATGTTGCTGTTGTTTCCTTTGGTTCACCTAAGGGTGCAATCCTTGAAGCAATTGAAAATCTTCCAATAAAATTTATCCAAGTTATTTCTTTGGAGCCTTTTCCAAAAGAAGCATTATTGGAAGAACTTGAAGGCGTAAAGAAGGTCATCTCCGTTGAGCAAAACTCATTTGGGCAGTTTGCGGACCTCTTTGAAAGGAAAACCAATAAGAAAATCGACAAAAGGATTCTAAAATATGACGGAAGGCCTTTTAGTCCGTGGGAATTAAGAAGTGCATTTGAGGAGGTGCTAAGATGAACCTTTCAACTGATAGAAAAATCCAGTGGTGTCCGGGGTGCGGAAACTTTGGCATATATAATGCGCTAAAAAGTGTTTTGGAGAAAGAGATTGATGAAGGTCATATTAAAAAGGAAGATATTGTACTTGTCTCAGGTATTGGGTGCTACGGGTATATAACAAACTATTATCACCTCAATTCCTTTCATACTATCCACGGGCGTGTGCCACCGCTTTTAACCGGTATTAAACTTGCAAACCCATCTTTAATACCAATTGGTTTTGTTGGCGATGGTGATGCATTCGCTGAAGGGATGTCTCACACGATCCACGTTGCAAGGAGAAATTCTAACGTAAAACTAATCCTTCACAATAATGCAGTTTATGGACTTACAACGGGGCAGTTTACCCCAACTTCTCCCAAGGGATTTAAAAGTAGATCTACCCCCTATGGAAATCCTGAAAACCCAATAAATCCTATAACACTTATGCTTGTATCACAGGCGACATTTGTTGCAAGGGGATTTTCAGGCGATATAAAGCATCTTCAATACATATTTTCTGAAATGATGAAACACAGAGGATTTGCTTTTGTTGAAGTCCTTCAGCCGTGTGTCACGTTTAATAATACTTACCAATTTTACAAGGAGCGGGTGTATAAATTGGAAGAAACTAATTACGAACCAACTGAATTTGGTTTAGCGCTTCAAAAGTCCCTTGAATGGGGTGAGAAAATTCCCACGGGTATTTTCTACAAGAAAGAACTTCCTACATATGAAGATTTAGTTTTGAGAGGCGAGGACATATTCTACGAAAGGAGCGTCCCAGATCTAAAGGATGTAATAAATGAATTCGTATAAGCGGGAGATTACTTTAGGAAAAATAAATACTTTATTAGAATGATATAAACTGGAAGTGATTTTGTTTAGTATACGACAATTAATTGCATTTTCACAGTGGAACATTTGATATAAAGAGCATCTTATTTGAAGCAAAACTTCGCTATGGTTAATTTATTTATTCTCGTTTTTTATAACTTGTGTATAATATAAATAGATTTAAAAATTTAAAGGTAATACAACAAATTATTTAGGAGGCGTATTTATGAAAAAGAAACTTTTAGTTTTAGGAGTTGTGCTTGCATTGGTTGTTTTGTCGGTTGGGTGTGCAAGTGTATCAGACTCAGCCAAAATTAGTTCAAACCCGAGAACATTTACTGTATCTTACATGGACCTAAATTCCGAAGTGAATTTGACTGGCACAGTTTCCTATATTGATGAAGAAAATGTCTATCCAAAGATATCAGGGATTGTGAAAAATATCTTTGTAAGTGAAGGCTCTTTAGTGAAGGCAAATGACAAGATTCTTGAAATTGATTCAACGCAGGCAAATTTATCGTATCAAAATGCAAATGCAAGTTATCAAAACGCAAAAATATCGTATGAATTAACGTTGAGATCAAAGGCAGATCTTGAGAATAGCGTTAAGCAGGCAGAGAATAATCTCAAAAGTGCAGAGGCTTCTTATGATGTAGCAAAAGCAAACTATGATTCCGTCTTTGGGAGTGATAAATCAACCGACCAACAAAGGAAACAAGCAAAGCAACAATTAGTTCAGGCGGAGGTGACGCTTAATAATGCTCGAATTTTACTTGATAATGCAAAGAGGCAACTTGATAACTTTACTCTTAAATTAGAACAAGTAAAAATTCAACTCGATCAGGCAGAGGCCTCTTTTGATGTAGCAAAAAAATCACTTAACGATTATATTATAAGAAGCCCAATTGACGGAGTTGTCCTTACATTAAACGTATCTCTTAATGCGCCAATCCAAGTAGGCGTGCCTGTTGCGGTTGTTGGCAATCCCCGGGGATTTCTTATCACAGCCTACGCAGACGAAATTGATATGCCAAAGTTAAAGGTAGGCCAAAATGTGACCGTTACCTTTGATGCACTGCCGGGAACAGCCTTAAAGGGTCGTGTTTCATTTATTGGCCTTAAAAAGGTTAATATACAAGGCGGCTCTGCATATGTTGTAAAGATTCAAGTGGACGAATCAAATCCAACTGTAAAATCTGGAATGTCAGCAAATGCCCTTATTGTTACAAGTTCAAAAAAGCATGTTCTTGCAGTACCAGTTTCTTCGATTGTAACTCTTGCAGATGGGCGCGCCTTTGTGGACAAGGTTATAAATGGTAAGGTTCAAAGAATTGAAGTTAAAACGGGAATTTCTTCAAATGCATATGTTGAAATTGTAAGTGGATTAAGTGCTGGAGACACAGTTCTTCTTATTCCTAATACAGGTAGCACGACTTCGAATTCTCCTTTTGGAGGATAAAAATGCAATATTTAATTGAAGCAAGAAACCTTGTAAAGGTTTACAAATTGGGAGAAGTTGAAATTGAAGCACTAAGAGGTGTTAGTTTAAACGTTCAAGAGGGAGAACTTATCTCAGTAATTGGGCCATCTGGCTCTGGAAAATCAACATTGATGCATATTTTAGGTTGTCTTGATACACCAACGAGTGGTGAGTATCTTCTTGAAGGAGTTAATGTATCCAAACTCAGCGACTATGAGTTATCTCGTGTTAGGAACGAAAAAATAGGGTTTGTGTTTCAAACATTTAACCTTCTTTCGCATCTTACAGTGCTTGAGAATGTCCTTTTGCCAGTGCAATACAACCCCAATGGAGATATTAAAAGTGCAACAAAAAGGGCATATGAACTTCTTGAAAAATTCGGATTAAAAAATAGAGTTAGGAATAGGCCCACTCAACTTTCTGGTGGAGAGATGCAAAGGGTTGCAATTGCAAGGGCATTAATAAACAATCCTAAAATTCTTTTTGCAGATGAACCAACAGGAAACCTTGATTCAAAAACTGGCCTTGAAATTTTGAAGATACTAAAAGAACTTCACAAGGAAGGCATGACGGAGGTAATAGTTACCCATGACCTTAATATCACAAGGTTCACAGAGAGGATTATAAAAATAAAGGATGGACTTATCGAGGGCGAGGAAGTTAATAGAGTTGTTTACGAAGTTGAGGAGGAAGGAATATGAAGATCTTAAGGATTGTGAGAATGGCATTTGATTCGCTAAGGCTAAATAGATTAAGATCGATTCTTTCGACACTTGGCATTGTTGTTGGTGTTGCATCTCTTATTCTTATAACTTCGTTTGGTTATGGTGCACAACAGGAGATTCTTTCAAGCATAAACAAAATTGGCTCTGATGCAATAATTATTACTCCTGGCAAGGTAAACGATGTAAGGAGAGCATTTTCCTCTATTGGAAGCGCAGTAACAAAACCTATAACCTATGACGATCTACAATTTCTTAAAAGCCAGATTCAAGGAGTTATTGCAACACCCTCGCTTACAACAGCAAGGGCAACTGTTAAGGTTGGCACAAATGAAATTTCAGTTACAGTAAGCGGAGTTAATGAGGATTTTCTTTCTGCACTTGGATATGACCTTGCATCAGGTAGAGGATTTACTTCTACTGATATAAATAGTTTTATGAACTATGCAATCCTTGGGTCAAAAATTGCAACTGATCTATTTGGAACAGAATCACCTGTCGGAAAAAGTATAAATCTTCTCAATACAAAATTCTATATCATTGGTGTCTTAGTCCCCCAAGGAAGTACAATGTTTGGAAGTGTCGATAGGAACATCTATATTCCAATTACTAAACTTTTTTCGATAACTAATACAAATTCTTTGGGTGCAATTTATATGAAGCCACCTCAGGGGATGTCAAAGGATGTGCTTATTGCTTTGGTAAAAACACTTCTTACAAATCGGCATGGCGTTGAAAATTTTACGATTTCAGATATGGCGCAATTTGCAAATCTTGCAAACACTGCAACTTCAATTTTGACAACAGCCTTAACACTTATTGGGCTTATTGCCCTCATTGTTGGTGGCATTGGCATTATGAATATCATGCTTGCAACAGTTGCTGAGCGAACCCGTGAAATTGGGATAAGAAAGGCAGTTGGTGCAAATTCACGAGATATTTTATTGCAGTTTCTGTTTGAATCGATTGTTATAACCGTTGTTGGTGGGACAATTGGAATAATTTTAGGTGTGCTTGGGGCACGACTTTTAAATAGTTTATCGAGAACGGCAATAACTCCAACTTCGATAATTGTTGGCTTTTCGGTTTCCGTTGCAGTTGGTGTGTTTTTTGGAGTTTATCCTGCGGTTAAGGCATCCAAACTTAACCCTGTTGAGGCACTGAGATACGAATAACACATTAGAGGGGGATTAACAATTCTCCCCCTCTAACTCCCCCTGAAAGGCGGAGATCCCTCACATTCGCTCGGGATGACTTTTTTGGGGGAATACTGAGGGGGTTTGTTGCCCCCTCAGATTTGAAGTATTTGCTTCAAAAAGGCATTTCAGGGTGAAAATTTTCAAAAATAATCGATGATGTGTTAGCAAAAAATAGCACTCGGTAAAAAAATTTGCTAAAATGTTTTAAATAAATTTGAATATTTCGTGAAAAGTTCTATAATGTAACTAGTGGGTGTAAAAATGGACTGGCTATTAATTGTTCTTGAGTACTCTGTTTTTACGGTCCCTATTGGTATCGGATTCTGGTTATCATTTAGGTGGTTTGTGCAAAAGCGAACTTATGAAAGAGTCCTTTTTATTGTTTCATTTTTGCTTCCTGTTACATCAGTTTTGTCTCTTATTAAAGTTTTTTACATTTTAGAATTGGGGCCGAAGGAGCCTGCGTTTTTACCAGTTAATTTTATATTTGCATTGGGTATTGTTTTAAGTGTCTATATAGTAATTTTTCTTACAACAGGAAAATATGTTGCGATACCGAATAAAATTGAAATTATTGGTATAGGTTTTCTTATTATTTCGTCATTTTTCATACAGAATAAAATACGTATATTTGATTATGTTTCGTGGGGTTTAATAGGGATTGCGGTAATTCATCTTGCAAGGGGTTTTGCATATTCAACATACGGCTCAAAGCGTGAAAAGAGGATCTATGTTTTTGTAGTAATCTTTTCTTCTATTTCAATTCTTTTGAAACTTCTTTTCTATCTTTCCCTTATTTCTCTTAAGCCTGCAATTTATATTTCTCTTACCCTAATGTTCCTTTCATTCTTGCATGCAACGTTTGTAATGAGAGATATTGGAGCAAAAATGCCAAGCCGTCCTCTCGAAAAACAAGTTTTTAATGAAAAGGTTTCAATTTTTAGAAGACTCATTGTGGTTTCTCTCATTGCAACACTGATTATGTCAATTTCTACGGTTTTTGGATATAACTCATACAAGACCCAAAAGGATAATATAATAAGTAATCTTCAAGATAAGATTCAGAACGCCGCATTTACAATTACAGACAAACTAAATATTTATTTGGTTGACTCTTTTGAAAATTACCTTACATATCTTGCTCAAACACTTGAAGTAGACAATATTTCAAAGGCAAAATCACAGATAAAAACCTTCTACGAAACCCACAAAGATACGTTTGCTTCGGTTACTCTTATGAATAATAAAGGTGTAATCGTCTATACTTACCCTTATACATATTCAATTGGGATAAACATAGCAAATCAACCACACGTAAAAGAGGCGCTTGAGACAAAAAAAGTGACTCCTGACTTTATCACTTACTCTTCATTTTTGAGTATTTTTATCTAAAGAATGTAGTATTTATGTAGCTGTAATTTTTTGTTTTTTAAAATTGTAGTAGCAATATTTTATCATTTATTTCTTGTTTTTGCTTGCATTTTTTAATATTTATGATACAATAGGATATGTTTGTAAAAGTTACTAAGTCTGGAAAGCATAAGTATGTCTCCATAGTCTCGGCATACAGAGACAAAGAAAAAAGTATCATAAAGCACAAGGTGATCCTTAACCTTGGTAGATTAGATATGATTGAGAACAACCCAATGTTTGGAAGATTAGGCCTTCGCCTTGCAGAACTATCAAAGTTTAAGGATATGATTGACCTGAATACGGTAAAAGGTGGAAATGTCGTTAATACTGGCTATGCTGTCTACAAGAAACTCTGGGATAACTATGGATTAAATAAACTGCTTAATGATATGAGAGAGAAAACAAATATCCAGTTTGACTTAAACACTTCTATCTTCTTAATGGCAGCAGAACACCTTATGAATCCAAAGAGTAAGCTTGGAACATACAACAATCAACTGCACTATGCTAATCTTCCTTCTGTAGGATTAAACCACCTCTATCGTTCCCTTGACATACTATCAGAGCATAAAGAAACAATTGAAGATTACCTTTTTAACAAACAGAAGAGCCTATTCAATATGAATGTTGATGTTGTCTTCTATGATGCAACAACATTCAGGTTTGAAAGCGTAAAGAAGGATACATTAAGAGACTTTGGATTCAGCAAAGAAAATAGGGTTAATGAAGTGCAGGTTGTCTTAGGACTGCTCATTGATATGGTTGGTCGGCCAATAGGATATGAACTCTTTCCTGGCAATACCTTTGAAGGTAAGACACTTGAGTCGTCCCTTGATAAACTCAGTGGAAGGTTTGGCATACGCAGGGTAATCATCGTTGCAGACAGAGGGCTAAATTCAAAGCTCAACTTAAAGAAAATCAAAGATAAAGGGTATGATTACATTGTTTCATCACGCATAAAGAGCATGAAGAAGGATGTGCAGGAAAGTATCCTGAATGAAGAGGGGTACGTCACAATAAAAGGGAAAGATACCCTTAACCTCAATTCAGCCGATTCAAGCCAAGATGAAGAAACCTTCAGATACAAGCTGCTTGATTATGTAAATACTGTAAGAGATACAGATAACAAACTGTATGACCTCAAAGAGAAGCTCCTTGTAACTTATTCTCCCTTGAGAGCTCAAAAGGATAGAGAGGATAGGCAGAGGTTGATTGATAAAGGAGTAAAATTTCTTGATAACCCTTCTGCTATCAGTGGAAGCTTGAAGCGTGGAGGAAGAAAATACCTCAAGGAGACAAACAAGCTGAACTGGGAATTGGATAAAAATGCAATGTCAAGGGATGAGATGTTTGATGGATACTATGCAATAGAGGTAAGCAAGACTGATATGAATGTAAATGACATTCTTGATGCACACCATGCTCTATGGAAGATAGAAGAATCATTCAGGATAATGAAGAGTACGTTGGAGGTTAGGCCAATCTTCCACTGGACCGAAAAAAGAATCAAAGGCCACTTTGTTGTTTGTTTCCTCTCTTTCCTTCTTGAAAGAACGCTTGAACTAACACTTAAAGAGAATAATATCAAAGCATCACCTGAAAGAATCAAAGAAGCACTCAACTTAATGAATCTTACAGAATTTAGTGCAGAAGGACATTCATTCTATCTTAAAACAAAGTGGGATGAGCTTGGTAACAAGATTCTTAAAATACTTCATATTAAACCTCCAAAAAACATTACTCCCTTTGAAGAGTTAAGAATCTAATCAGAACAAAAAGATCAAACAGAAGTTTGTAGTAGCAAAATGAAGGTTTTTAAAAATTAATTCTTAGGATTTATGCGGGTTGGTTCAAGGTCAACTGATAAAGTCGGGATAAAGGTGTAATCGTCTATACTTACCCTTATACATATTCAATTGGGATAAACATAGCAAATCAACCACACGTAAAAGAGGCGCTTGAGACAAAAAAAGTGACTCTTTCGATGCCATTCAAAGCAGTGCAGGGTTTTAATGCAATAGCACTTCATATTCCAATTTTCAAAGAAAACGAATTTTATGGCACAATTGCAGGACTTATTGACCTCAATATGCTTTCACATACCCTGACAAACGCTATTTCTCCATTAAAATTCATCGTATCTGAAGATAATATTATCTTTGCAACAAATATTTCAGATAGCCTATTTCTAAGCAATATAGATGACATTGTAAAGCACATGACCTCAGATAATACTATTTCAAGAACTTACCCCTTTACATATCATTCACACCACTTTGTTATTCATACCTTTGGTAGTTTAAGCGATGTTGCCGATAGCATAAACAATGCTTTTAGAAACACTGTTTTAACTTATGGGTTATTTTTAATATTATTCCTTATTTTTTGCGGCATACTTCTTTTTGGGCTTTTTGAAACCGAAAAAGAAACAACAACCGAACTTGAGATAGCGCTTAAAAAAGAAGTGGAAGCCTTAAAGGTATATAAGGAAACGCAAGAGAAACTAAATATATTGAATAATTTTATTTACAATACCTCTATAACAATGCAAGCTGAAGAAGTTGTGCAAAAATTCCTTGAAACGATATTTACTCTTATACCAAAGATAGAAAAGGGTGTTTTGTGGCTTGCAATTGGCAATTCAATTATGCCTGTTGCATCCATTGGCTATGACAAGGAGATTTTAAAAAATCTCATCCTTGATAAGACTTATGAAAGCAAACTATGGACTAAGCCAATAATTATCGAGAAAATTGGTATCTCTGGATTTCCAGAAAATTTTAGAAACTATGCAAGACAACTTGGTCTTGAAGAAATAAAAGAAACGCTTATAATACCCATTATTGTTTCAGATGAATACGCAGGCCACTTATCGTTGGATATTTTCAAAGATGATGTCCACTTCGGAAAAGAGGATATAGATCTTGCAAATACTGTTAGCAAAATTATATCTTTCTATCTTTCAATTCAAGGTGCACTTAATGCCCTAAAAAGAGAAGTCGATTTAAACGCCTTGCTTGCATCAAAACTTGAAACCATTATTGACTTCATCTCAAAAGCATCTTTTAAAGAAACAAACGAAGAATTTTTCTCAAAGTTGCTCGATCTTACGCTATCGCTTATAGAAGAGGGCGAAATGGGTTCAGTTCTTCTAAGATTTGGAAACAAACTTAAGTATGTTGCATCCTCTGGATATGATATTACACTTTTAAATAAACTAAGGATTGATCTTGAAAGAGAACAACAACTTGTAGAAAAAGGTAAAGCTAAAATTATTAAATCGATTGGAATTGTTGGTTTGGAGGAAAGCGAGAAAGACCTTGCACTTAAGATTGGCATTGATAAAGTGCGATTTACAATCACAGCATCGTTTTTTGTAGATGAGGAATATTACGGCGGGGTATTCATAGATTCCACAAAGGAGGAAAATCCGTTTACCTCTGATAGCATTGAAGTTATGAAGGCAGTGTCAAACTTGGGGTCACTTTTTTTGAGAACGAAGAAACTATTTGAGGGACTTGAAAATGAGTTAAAGATAGACAGGATTATAAGGGGAATTTCAGAGCATCTTGATTTTGAGAATGAATCATCCAACTATATGAAGGAAGCATTCAGATTAATAAAGGTTGTTTTTGATTACATTGAGTATTTAAAACTGAGTGTGAGAATTGAGGAACGATATATTCACGCACTTTTATTTGATGACAATGTAAGATTAATTAGAAATGATACAAGCGAATTTATATTTGACGAAGAGAAGAATTTTGAAACACTCGAAAAGATAAACTATGAAATAGAGAAAGATTTTATTGAAATCGGAGTATCCAAAGGTAGCGAAACTGATGTAGATACATTAAATCAACTGGAATTGGCAATACTTCCTTCAATAAAAAGTTTCTTCATCTATAAAGATAGGTCTAAACTTTTTGCGGACATTATGATTGCGTTTGCTCGTGCTATTGATTCAAAAGATCCTTATACAAGATTACACTCTGAAAATGTAACAAAATATGCATACTTTTTTGGAATACACCTTGGACTTGACAACAAAGCCCTTAAAACGCTTGTATTTGCTGCGGTATTACACGATGTTGGAAAAATTGGAGTAAGTGACATAATCCTTCTTAAAAATGGAAATTTAACTCAGGAAGAATTTTCTGAAGTGAAAATACATCCTGAAAAAGGCTTTGAAATTGTTTCTGCTATTGAAGGTTTAAAAGAAGTTGCAAGAGTTTTGCGCCATCACCATGAACGGTGGGACGGCATTGGTTATCCAGATGGACTTAAGGAAGAACAAATCCCATATTTATCAAGAATTCTTACAATCGTTGATTCATTTGATGCGATGACTACAGATAGACCTTACAGGAAGGCGAAATCAATTGAGGAAGCAATGAATGAAATTGAAAGGAATGCAGGTTTGCAATTTGATCCACAACTTGCAAAGAAGTTTATTGAACTGAAAGATAAAATAATGGATGCCTTGGACTTTTCAATTGAAAAAATACTAACAGCAATACTAAGAATCTAATAAAAGTTGTATAATACTTTGATGAGTGAATCAAGAAGTGTGGATATAAGAATTGGAGCATTTCAGAAGTTTTCTCTTGTAGATTATCCTAATAAAACTTGTGCTATTATTTTTACACTTGGATGTAATTTCCGCTGTCCCTTTTGCCACAATAGAGAACTTGTTTTGCCAACTCTTTTTCCTGAGGAAATACTTTTTGAGAGTATTGAAGACTTTCTTAAAAGTAGAGTTGGGCTTCTTGATGCAGTCGAATTTACAGGTGGAGAGCCTTTAATTTATAAAGATTTAGTTAAGATTGTAAAAAGAATTAAGGATATGGGTTTTTTGGTAAAGTTAGACACAAACGGATCTTTTCCTGATAGGCTCAAAGAAATTTTGCCCTTTGTTGATTATATTGCGATGGATATAAAGGCACCGCTTGAAAGGTATAGCGAAGCAATTGGCGTAAATGTTCTCGGTAATATCATAAGAGAAAGTGTTCAAATTATAAAAAACTCAGGTAAAGACTATGAATTTAGGACAACAGTTTTTAAAAATTATTTCAAAACCTTAGACGATTTTGTGAAGATAGGCGAAATTATAAATAGGGCAAAGGCATATTATATCCAACAACCGCATTTTGACAAGGTGCTTGACCCAACTTATCCATTTGAGACATTCACCAATGCAGAACTTAACGAAATAAAAAAATTAATGCAAAACTTCGCAGAAAAAGTAGAAGTAAGAAATATTTAAGTTGACTCTTTCCCTCGATAACCACCAAAAGTTGATGGAGAAATAACCCCTCTTCAGTATCCCCCAAAAAAAAGTCATCCCGAACGAATGTAAGGGATTTCCGCCTTTAAGGGGGAGTTAGAGGGGGAGCCTTTTTAATCCCCTCTATTAAAGAAGGAGATTCCTCAGGCTAAAGCCTTCGGAATGACAAACGACGGTCATTTCGAACGAAGTGAGAAATCTCCTCAGTTAACTTTGAGGGGGCGAAATCCTCTCTCAGCACTCCCCAAATAACTCAATTATTTTATGTAGTCATGCCGAAATGACTTTCTGAGGCATCCCCTCAGTTCAATCTGAGGGGGCAAAATACCCCCCTCAGTACTCCCCCCCAAAAAAATCTTTTTGTCCTTTCAGGGGGAGTTAGAGGGGGAGAATCGCAAGTCCCCCTCTAAATTGTTTAAAGGGGGATATTTGAACTCTTTCGATTTAAAAGAGGAGATTCCTCGCCTTTGGCTTCGGAATGACGAAACAAGGTCATTTCAACGAACGCAGTGAGAAATCTCTGCCTTTGAATTCCTCTTACAAAAAACAAGTGAATTTTTTATATTTTTGAGGGAAAAGTCGGTTAGTGATATCTATTTTGCTTTTCAATCACAATTGGATAATTTTTTCTGTGAGTAGTTGAAGTTTTATAACATACCATTTGTAAGAGATATCCTTTTAAAACTTTGTAAAATCATTATAATAAAATGAGGTGATGAAATGGGAGAATTCAAAATGCCACCAGGACAAAAACCGTCCGCAAGGCTTTACCCAATTTCTGTTTTTGGAAAGCCAAAAGAAATTGATATCGATAAGTATTCTGTAAAAATTACAGGCCTTGTAAAAGAAGAAAAGATAATTCCCTTAAAGGAAATCCTCAAGTTGTTAAAGGAAAGTGTCCAATTTGATATTCACTGTGTTGATGGGTGGAGTTATCTTGGGGCTGTTTTCTCGGGCATATATCCAAGAACTCTGTTTGAAGAAGTTTCAGTTTTACCAGAAGGAAAATTCGTTATGGTAAAAAATCTTGATGGCTATTCAACGGATTTACCGCTTGATTTTCTTTTAAGCGACAATTCATTTCTTGCATACGAGATTGATGGGAAACCTCTTGATATCGCAAACGGATATCCTTTAAGGCTTGTTGTAAACGGAAAATATGCCTACAAAGATGCAAAATGGGTCGTTGAGTTTGAAGTAATCGATGAAGATATCCCAGGCTATTGGGAGAAAAAGGGATATTCAAGAAAGGCAGATGTCTATGAAAACGACCGATTTGAGAAAAAATAGAGGTTTTACACTTGTTGAATTAATGATTGTTGTTGCAATTATAATAATTCTTGTTGGTATTGCTATCCCAGTGTTTGGCGAGGTTATTAACAGAGGACGTGCAGCACAACTTCTCAGTAATTTTGATTCTCTTGCAAGAGACCTTGAACATTACAAACAAGATTGGGGAGTATACCCAAATCCTGTAAATCCAGCAGAAGAATTTGGGTATTCAGTCGATAGAGAAACTCCAACATCACTTCTATCACGGGAACTTTTGGGAATTAACTCTATTAAAAACAAGCATGGCAATAAGACGTTTTTGGGCGAAGATGGTGGTATAGAGTATATTCTTCGCCCACAGATACTCCAAAATATGCAAAATCCATTTGGTAAAGATTACAAATTATATTATGGTTCAAAAGATGGCGGAAGTTATGTTCTTTATGCGGAACTACCCAACGGAAAATACATTGTGCGATATCCAAATACCTCGTCTGAAATAACTACAAACCTGCCTTCAGTCCCTTAACTTCTCTTCCAATTCCATTACAAGGTCTTTTAGGATTTTAAGTTCTTCTTTTAACGTTTCCCTGTTTTTATCATCTACAAAATCGATTAAATTAATTGCATTTTCTATACTCTTTATTGCACCTTTGAGGCTTGCAGGTTTAAAGTGTTTTAATGTGCTTACAACATTTGCAACATCATCAGAGGAAAGTTCATTTTCCTCAATTACTCTTACGACCTTTTTAATCACATCGAGGTCCTTTACCTTAAGTAAGCTTTCAACATGTTTTGATGTCAAAGGTGAATTCGGATCGTCAATTTTCTTCTGTATCTCCTCGGGCAAATCAAGAAGACTAATCCAACGAATAAGCGTAATTGGTGTTTTTCCTATTGCTTTACACAGTGCGCTCACGGTGAGCGCAAAATCTTCGGGGACACTCCTTCCCATTCTGTAATTTATAAGAAGTGTTTTAACATTTTTATCCTTTGCGTAGGGCTTCAGGTATTCATAAATTGCCTTTGCGCGTTCAATTGGCGAAATGTCCTCTCTTTGCAAATTTTCGACGATCTGGATTTCCCTTACAATGCTTTCACTTTTTGGATCTATCACAATTGCAGGAATTGTATCTTTTTTGAGTAGAAGAGTTGCCCTGAATCTTCTTTCACCTGCAACAATCATATATTTTGTGCCAACCTTACGCACAAGAATTGGTTCTAAAACACCATGCTTTTCAATGCTTTCTGCAAGTTCTTTTAAACTCTCCTCATTAAAAGTTTTTCTCGGCTGGTTTGGATCTGTAATTATATCTTCTACGTTTAGTTCAATCACTTTTGCCTTGATTTTTTCATTTGCAAGTTCTTCAACATAGCCCTTATCAAATCGGAGGTTAAAATCTTTTGGTAAGCCTTTTTTTGATTCCATTTTTCACCTACTTTCCTAATCTTTTTAAAACACTTTCGCCGAAGATGGCATAAGCATGCGCTCCTTTTGAATCTGGTGCAAAAGTAAAGATGTCCTCTCTAAATGCAGGACTTTCCTCAAGGCGTACGCTTCTTGCAATTGGCTCTTCAAAAACAAGGTCTCCAAAGAGTTCCTTTATTTTTAATGAGGCATCTTTGGAAAGTGTAGTCCTTGTGTCAAACATTGTTATAAGAACACCTAAAATTTTTAGTCTCTCATTAAATGTTTCTTTTACACCTTCGAAAGTGTCCAAAAAGTCTTGCACGCCTTCAAGTGCCCAAGGTGATGGTGTAATAGGTATTACTACGAAATCAGATGTGGTAAGCGCATTTACTGTAAGAAGACCTAAGGATGGGGGTGTATCAATGATTACAAAACTGAACATGTTTGCAATTTTTCCCATAATCCTTCTTAATTTAAGAGGTGCATCGAAAACTCCTGCAAGGGCCCTTTCAACTTTTGCAAGGTGAATTGACGAAGGCATCAAAAATAGATTTGGGACTGCGGTTTCATGGATAATGCCCGTTGGATCAACCTCCTCCTCTACAAAAATTGAATAGGTGCTTAATTTTGCAGGATTGTCAAGAAAAACAAAAGTCGAGTTTGCCTGAGGGTCAAGATCAACAAGAAGGGTTTTAAAATTCTTCCTTGCGATGAAGGAAGCAAGATTTACCGCAGTTGTTGTCTTACCAACACCGCCTTTCTGATTTGCAATCGTTATTGTTATCATACTATCTCCTTAAATTCTACAAGAAATTTATCTTTTTCAATATCAAGAATTGCGAATGATTTCTTTGATGAGCCCTTTGGTAAACTTATTGAACCTGGATTAATATGAAGTCCGAATTTATTTTCTTCGACAACAGGTATATGGGTGTGTCCTGTTAAAAGTGCCTTTACGCCTTTATATTTTTCCATAAAATTTTCAAAGTCTTCAATCCTATCTCCGTGTGTTAAAAGGAGTGTAGCTTCTTCAATGTGCACAAGTGCAAATTCTTGAAGCATTGGGTATTTTATCATAAGTTGATCTACATCTGCATCGCAATTGCCTTTCACAAAGATGAAGTTGAAGGGAGCGTTATTTATAAGTTCTGCAACTCCCATTGGGTTATACCCCTCTGGTATTGGGTTTCTCGGTCCATGATAGAGCACGTCGCCTAAAACAAGCACAAGGCTAATATCTAATTTTTCCAATTCCGTAAAAACCGTCCTAAGCGATAAAAAATCACCGTGAATGTCCGAAATAACGCCAATTTTCATAATAAACCCTCCTCATCAATTAACCTCAAAATTTCAATAAACTCTTTGATACCTTCTTTCCAATCCTTTCTTAAAGTTCTGTAGTAAGTTTTACCTTTTTCAGTAATCTTATAAACAAGGCGTGGGTGTTTTGATTCTCCTATAACCCAATCACCCTTTATATAGCCGCTTACACTTAACTTCTTAAGCACGGGGTATATGAATCCAGGATTTGGATACCAAGTGCCCCGTGAGACAATGAGTATTGCTTTGGAAATTTCCTCACCATACATATCTCTTTCACTTAGAAGGTGAAGAATATAAAAATACAAAAACTCCTTAGAGCCAAAAAAACTCGTAATAAATAAATTCTTTCCCTTTTTTCTAAAAATGTTTTCTAACATTTTTCACCCCAACCTATAAATTTTTATAATTATATACAAATACACAAAATTTTAAAATTAAAATTTTTATCCACATTAATTTTCTTAGGAAAATTTTTAGCGCTTAAAATCTTTCCTCGCCTAATAATATGTAAAAGGTGTCGAAAATTTTTAAAAAGTACTTGTAAAAACTATAATTTACCTTATAATTATTATTTGCGGGAGTTAAAAAATGGACAAAATTATTAAGGTATCCAAAAGAATTTTTTTTGAGGCACTGCTTATAGCGATTATTCCTACACTTACTGTAATTCTTAACCGATATTTGAGTTTTAGAACCGAAGTGTGGTATGTAGGTTCAACGCTTACAATTTTGGGCCAGTACATATTGAGTTCGTTAATCCTTCTTTTAATTACTCTTATTGAAAAAGATAAAGTAAAAGAACTATTCCTTGTTTCGCTGCTATTAAATTCAGTTGTTTTTATCCTAAGACTTTTTGCGTCCACTATGCCCAGTTTTCTTTCACAGGTTTTTAATATATTCCTCCCAGTTACATATATTGGCGTTGAAACAGTATTCCTTGCAAGCATTCCGTTTATGCAAAACTTTTCTACCATAAACCCATTTTACGGCATTCTTTCAATTGTTATTTTGAAGTTTATTATAAACTATTTCGTTATGATTCCTGTGCTGAATATTCTTCAGGACATTCATATGGTAATTGTTTTAATCTTCATAAGCCAAGTAATCCCTATGGTGCTTTTTGCAAGGCTACCATTTGAGCTGACTGAATATCCGTTTTTAGAAGCCGTAAAAAGAAGCCTTTTGGACTTCAAAAAATATTTTAGAGCCTCTCTTACAATTGGGAGTATTTACTCAATTATTGTTGCAGTTGTCTCTGTTTTTGGGGCAATTGCCTCCTCTGAGGTTCTCGTACCTATAATTTTGAATTACATATCCGTAATAATTTTTGTGTATTTCTTTGTGTGGATTTCAGAATATGAGAGATGATATCTTTATAAAAGGGGCAAGGGTCCATAATCTTAAAAATATCACCCTCACAATCCCCCGAAATAAACTTGTTGTAATAACAGGTGTTTCAGGCTCAGGTAAATCATCTCTTGCTTTTGACACAATCTATGCAGAAGGACAGAGGCGCTATGTTGAGTCGCTTTCTGCATACGCAAGGCAATTTATAGGCCTTATGGAAAAACCCGATGTTGATGTGATTGATGGGCTTTCTCCTGCGATTGCAATTGATCAAAAGAGTGCAAGCAAAAATCCCCGATCAACTGTTGGCACAATGACTGAAATTTACGATTATTTAAGGCTTCTCTATGCGCGCATTGGTGTTCCTCATTGTCCAAATGACGGCACAGAGATAAAAAAACAAACACCTGATGAAATTGTTGAACAGATATTTAAAAACCTTGCGCACAAAAAAATCGAAATCCTTGCACCTCTTGTAAGGGGAAGGAAAGGCGAATACAAGGCTCTCTTTGAAAAATACCTCAAAAAGGGATATGTGAGGGTGCGTGTCGACGGGAATATGTATTCCCTTCAAGAAGAAATCCCCCTTGATAAGAATAAAAAACACGATATTGACCTTGTTGTGGATAGGGTTGTTGTGGTTACTGACGAGAAGAGTCGCATAGAAGATTCAATTGAACTTGCACTTGAAGAAGGCGTATACGTTGTAAAGGTTAGGGACGAAGATGGAATGGAGTATATCTACTCTTCGAAATTTGCATGTCCTGTGTGCGGGTTTTCAATCGAGGAAATTGAACCACGTTTATTTTCGTTTAATTCACCATATGGAGCATGTCCTGAATGCTCTGGGCTCGGCTTTAAAATTGAACCAGATCCAGACCTCATTGTGCGTGATTGGAATTTAAGTCTTGAAGAAGGCGCAATTCAAATTCCAGGTTTTAGGGGTTTTGATACATACACCTTTCAGATCCTTTTGCAAGTTGCAAGAAGATACGGAATTGATACCTACAAACCCTTAAAAGAACTTTCAAAAGAAGAACTTGACATCATTTTCTATGGAACTGAAGGTAAAACTCCCGTAAAGGTCACATCTAAAAATGGTGAAGTTTACAGTTTCTCAACATATTTTGAAGGGATAGTAAATCTTCTTAAGAGGCGCTATAACGAGACCGAATCTGAAAATATGAAAGAGGAGTACGAAAAGTTTATGAGGCGAGTTGAGTGTCCTGTTTGCCATGGAAAAAGGCTTAGGAGTGAAGCCCTTGCAATTACGGTAGATGGAATAAATATTGCCGATTTAACGAGTATGTCCGTTGGGCACGCGTATAGGTTTTTTATAAATTTAGAGAAGAAACTAACCGAAAAAGAGCGGATGATATCACACCAAATTATAAAGGAAATTAAGAACAGACTCAAATTTTTACTTGATGTGGGGCTTTCGTATTTAACGTTGGATAGACCATCTGAAACACTTGCAGGAGGTGAGGCACAAAGGATTCGCCTTGCAACACAGGTTGGTTCAAAACTTGTTGGCGTATTATATGTCCTTGATGAGCCATCGATTGGGCTTCACCCAAGGGATACTGATAAACTCCTCAATACCTTAAAAGAATTAAGGGATCTTGGCAATACAGTGATTGTCGTTGAACACGACGAAGAGACGATAAGGGAGGCAGATTATATTATTGATATTGGCCCTTACGCAGGTGAAGAGGGTGGCTATGTTGTAAAAACAGGTTCTCTTCAAGATATAATAAATGAAAAGCGCTCCCTAACGGGGCAGTACCTTAAAGGTGAATTAAAGATTCCTGTCCCAAGTGAGCGAAGAAAAGGAAACGGTGAATTTCTTGTTGTAAAAGGTGCACGGGAACATAACCTCAAAAATATCGATGTCCAATTTCCACTTCATACATTTATTTGCGTTACAGGTGTATCTGGCTCTGGAAAATCAACACTCATTTACGATATCCTTTACAAGGCTCTTATGAAAAAACTCTACAAGTCAAAGGAAGAGCCGGGAAAATACGATAAAATTGAAGGTATTGAATATATCGATAAAGTTGTAATGGTTGATCAATCTCCTATTGGAAGAACGCCTCGCTCGAATCCTGCAACTTACACAGGTGTATTTACTCCAATAAGAGAACTTTTTGCAAGTTTGCCTGAGTCAAAGGCAAGGGGTTATAAGGCTGGGAGGTTTAGTTTTAACGTGCCAGGTGGAAGATGTGAAGCATGTGAAGGGAACGGCTACATAAAAGTTGAAATGCAATTCTTACCTGATGTATATGTGCCATGCGAAGTGTGTCACGGAAAGCGATATAACAGAGAAACCCTTGAAATAAAATACAAGGGGAAAAGTATAGCAGATGTGCTTGAAATGAGCGTAAAAGAAGCACTATCCTTCTTTGAAAATATCCCTGAAATAAAACGAAAATTACAGTTCCTTGACGATGTAGGGTTAGGGTATATAAAATTAGGACAGTCAGCAACAACACTATCAGGGGGTGAAGCGCAACGTGTAAAACTTGCAGCAGAACTTCAAAAAAGAGGCACCGGAAGAACCGTTTACTTTCTTGATGAACCTACAACTGGCTTGCATTTTGCAGATGTTCATAAACTCATTGATGTCCTTCAAAGGCTTGTTAATCAAGGGAATACGGTTATTATAATTGAGCACAATCTTGATGTTATAAAATCTGCAGATTATATTATCGACCTTGGTCCTGAGGGTGGCGAGCGTGGAGGATATGTTGTTGCAACTGGCACTCCTGAAGAAATTGCAAATAACCCCAGATCCTACACAGGGCAATACCTCAAAAAGGTTTTATCGCAGGCTAATTAACCACTTATAAATTGGAATAATTTCTACTTCAATGTCATGAATCTCAAATGTTTCTTCCTCATCGTAGGTTATGATTAAACCCTTTTTAACTCCTAAAAATTTGCATGCTTCAACTATCCCCTCGATTTCTCTTTCCCTATTTGTATCGTTTATTTCATATGTCACCTGAATTGGTGTTAATTCTTTATCTTTTACAGCTATAAAGTCGCATTCCCTTTTTTCATCAAAGTAATAAAGGTCATATCCCCTTCTTTTTAATTCAATAAATACAACATTTTCCATTCTTTTTCCAATATTTTGCGAAGTAGTATCCTTTGCAAGTCCAACATCAACAAGGTATATTTTTGCAGGGTTTCTTGCCCGCTTATACGATGATTCAGAAAATTTTCTTACCTCGAAAATTAGCATGCTTTCGAGGATCTTCTTATAATAGTCATATAAAGAATCTTTCGACAAAGGCATCTTATCTTTGTATTGCTTGTATATAGAAGTTAAAGATAGCCTTGTTGAATATGAGGAAAACAATTTATCAAGAAGTAATTCCAAAAGTGTTATGTTTGTCATTTCATATTTTTCAACAAGGTCTTTAAAGAACATTGCATTAAAATACTCTTTTAGGATTTTTTTCTTTTCAAACTCGTTTTTTGCAAGTATAACCTCTGGAAATCCTCCCCATGCAATGAATTCACGAAAACTTCTTTTTAGAATCGCTCTTTGCTCCGGTATAAGGATAATATTTTCGAAATCGATGGATTGTGTTTTTAAATACTCTCTAAAAGAAAACGGTAATATTTCAATACTCCAAGATCTACCTCTAAGAGTTGTAGATATCTGTTCAGGTCTTATCTTTGACAATGACCCGCTTACAATTACCGATGCATTTTCTCTTTCTACAACTCTTCTTACAAATTTTTCAAAACCCTTAACATTTTGAATTTCATCAAGATAATAGTGGATTTTTTCACTTCCTAAGTGTGGTTTTAATTCGATTGCTGCACTCTTTAACTTTTCGAAATCCTCCATTCTAAAGTTATTGAGCCTATCGTCTTCAAAATCTATATAGATTGCTTTATCAACATGTTTCAAGAATTGGTTGAAAAGAATAAAAGTCTTTCCGCTTCTTCTTACGCCATACAAAATTATTGCCTTTTCAATGGATTTTGGGAATACGATATTTTCTCTTTCAATAATTTTTCCTTTCCACTTTTTTATGTATTGCTCGTTTGTATAAATCACTTCTTTTAGGGTTTCTGTATTCATTTATCCCTCCTACAAGGATATTTTATCACAGATTTATCCTTTTTAAAAGGACAAATATGACTATTTTTATCCTTCTTGGAAGGACAATTTTAAGGTGATCATTTTTAATGTGTTGCTGTTTGCTTGTCCTGGATAAGGCGGTTAAATGCGATTAATCTTCCAAGGGTCAATGGTCTTATGATAACAAAGCGATTAAGCACCTTTTTGTATGAGTGTGTTTTTCTATAGTATTTCAAAAACATCTTTGACATCTCTATTGGTGATGGTGGACGAATAGGGGAAGTTATGAGGTCGAAGTATTCTTCAATTTGAGGCTCTATTTCATTTGAGGAGCATACTTTAAGAAAACTTCGTATATTTTCAATTGAAGGCTCTGCATCAAGGTGTTTTTTAAGGCGTTTTAATTCTACAAGTTTTTTTAGGAATTTTACAAAGTTTATCCTGTCTTTTGTTATACCATTTGATACATTTCTTATATGCCTTGTAAAACTCTTGTGTTTCTGAGCAAGATTCTCTTTTTCTTTTAGAAGTGCAAAGTAAATTACCCTTTTAACATCCTCAATTGCCTTTTTGTAGGTGTAGCCTTCTTTTATTTCTTCAATATTTTTTACCTTCAAGGACAACAGATACTCTTTGTATTGTGGAAAAAGGTCGTATGGGTCTTTTATCACATCAAAATCTCCGATGAGTTCTTTAAGGATATTCTTAATTTTTTTGCTTAAAAGATTTGGAAATGGAAATATGATGTAATTGCTATTTTTAATAATCACGTTTGAAAATGCGAGATCCTCTTCAATTAAGGATGGGTTGGCCGAATAAGATTTGATAAATACATAATTTACTTCCGAAAAAGTCTTTGGAAGAGATATATGAAAATTAAAGTATGCGCTGAGGTACATCTTAAAAAGGGTTGCAGTTGCAAGTGAATGATCAAATAGCGTTATGTCATTTGCAAAAAGCCTTGTTTCAGAAAGTGCTTTTAAAAATGGCTCTTTGGAATACTCTAAAACTTTTCTTCGGAAATTTTTAATATTGAAATTCTTACTTCCAAATCCTTCTTCTAAAAGTGCAGAGTCAAGTTTCTCATAAAACTCAATCCTTAATGAATCGAGTTTTTCGATTTCAACCTTCTTTGGATTTTCAAAAAATCTATCAATGAATACCTCTTTATAACCCTGTTTTCCTGAATCAAGTGGGTTTGAAGCATCCATATGGTCAAGGGTTTTAAGAAGTTCCATAATTTTGTAGTCTTCAATTTTATCTTTGAGCTTGCACGGAGGGTTCCTTAAACATCTATTACACCCATGATGGGCACAGATCATATGAATTAAAGAAAAATCTATTTCAAATGGCGCACTTTGTGGATCAATTTGAAGAATTTTATACACTTCGCTATTTAAAAACCGTAAAAGGTTATCGGGCACCCTATTGAGTGCAAAATCGATATAGAGAATTTGTCCGTGATAATCAAGCCCTTTTATGCCTTTTGCCTTAGATGAGATAAAGTATCTTGAAAGTTTTCCAATGTCATGAAGGTAGACGGAAACTTCAAGAAGAAGTATTAAATCCCTAAAGGGATTACTATCAGTTGAATTCGACTTTTCCATCAAAAACAACTTTTACAAAGTCCTTAAAAACAAAACTTGTATCGCTGGGTTTTGTGGGGAAATTATATAATGGCCCCGCTGGAGTTTCATTGTAAAAAGGTCTATTACAGTTTGGACATCCCTGAGTAATATAGTTTGAAGGATCGCTTATAAGTTCAAGAATTTTCTCTTTTGGTGCATCGATTTTAACTCCTGAAAGTTCGCCACTTTCAAAAATTGGCTCGAAGGGAATGTGTTTAAAGAATAGTGCTCTTACGAATTGAAATTTCCGATATCGCCCTATTGGGACTTTCGGATGACTTTCGAAAGGTGTCCCTTTAATTGGCGTGAAAGCAAATAATGACACAAGCACATTATTGTGAAAAAACTTTTCCATCGCATCATACAATTCAAAATCGGTCTCGTTAAGTCCGACGATGATGTGTGTTGTAATTTTCCCTTTGAATTCCCTTGCCGTATCTATAATAAAAGAGAATGTGCTTTCAAAATTTCCTCCACGAATTTTTGAGAAGTGTTCCTTTGATACAACATCAATAGGAAGACCAATACGCTCAACCCCAAGGGAAAACATTTCTCTTATGCGGTTTATGTTTGTTTCTCTTATCGAAATTGATATTGGCACATTTATTTGCGAAACTTTGAGAACTTTTAAAAATTGAACAAGGTCTTCGTAATAGTTTCTTCCATTTACAACTTGAAAGCAAATACGCCTGTAATCATCTTTGTGTTTTATTAATGCATCAAGCACATTTTTAAATGTTTCTTTTGGCCAAGTTACCCTTGATAGGTTTTCGAGATTTGCATTTGATTCCCTTGCCTGCGCACAGTAAAGGCAATTAAACATGCAACGCTCTTCAACCATAAGGTAAATTGTTGTTGGCTTTGCAAAAACTTTTACATCTTTTAACCCAAGGAGTGCAAGGCTTCCAATGGAAACTCTAATATCCTTTTGAAGAATATCCTCTTTATATAAGGGCACAACACTCATTGAATATCCTCACTTCCTCACCTTTTTCTTTTACAAGATCGCGAAGAGCTTTTGATGGAAGCACAAATCCTTTAACGCCCAATTTGTATGCTTCAACATCAAGGCGCTCTCTATACTCACCAAACGGCCTCATACATCCCAAAAAGAGGGTTGTTGTGCGAGATGTTCTTCTGTATGCCTTGTCAATCATCTTTAATACTTTATCTAAATTAGGAAGTGGGCAATTTTCGTAAGGTGTGCCCTTTGTTGGGATAAAGACATCAATTACAATAAGTGTTGGTTTTATAAATGCAAGTTCATCAATTGTGTCCTCTTCGCCTTGATCAACTTCACCGCATTTAAGCCCCAATGTTATATGTGGGACAACACGGGATTGGGGTAGACCTTCCTCATTTTCAATACGTCCTCCAATAATTCTTCTCATAAGAAGATAAGTTTTTTCAAAGTCTTCTTTGGTCTTGTCTTTTAAGTGATACACATCTTGAATCACCCTATCATCATAAACAAAATCAAAAGAAATTCTTTCTACATATGGTTTTATTGCTCGTATCTCTTCTTCGGTTAAAAGTCCTGTGTGAAAGTTTAGTTTAATTCCCATTGAATAAACCTTTTGAATGAAGTCCATGTGTTGAAGAATGGGCACTTTGCCTTCAGGCGTTGAGCCACCTGAAATAAGGATACTTTTAAATCTTCCGGGATTTTTTTCAAGGATTTGAAGGATCTCTTCTTTTGTTTTCATTCTTGAAAGATATTGAGCATTACAGTGATTACAGTTAAGGGCGCACGAGGTTCCTGTTAAACTTACTTCAAGAGTTTCTCTTGATGGATAAAAGAAATATAGCATATTTATAATCCCTTTCTATGGTTTGGGGCACGCATTCGATAGCGTAATAACAAAAACAAAATGAACTTTTCCTTCAAACTGCCTCATCACTTCGTTAAATGCTTTAAAAATTAATTCCGAATCTCCATATGTAACCGAACTTGTAGGCCCAACTGTTACATCAAGCCCAAAACTTTTCACAATACGCACTGTATCATAAACATAGTCTCCGTAATTTTCAACCTTTAATGGGTATATTGAAAATTGTGCTGTTATAAGCATTTTGTTCCTCCTCCTATAAGTAGAGCCCCGAATGGTTTTAAATACTTTCTTCCAAATTTCTCAAGGGCATAGGCCCTATCTAAAATAAACTTTGGAGGTGTTGGGTTAAAGAAAACAGAAGAGTTAACTTCAACATTACAAATATGTCTTCTAAGGAGGTTCCTTAATTCCCAGTAATTGTAAAAATGCATTCCTCTAAATAAGTCGTTTGGGTCAAACAGTCCTCTTATTCTTCTTGAGATGCCATAAAAAGAAATTGCATTCAACACCGCAACAACAATTCGACCGGAAGGTTTTGCAACGCGCACCATTTCGCTTACAAATTTTTCAGGGTCCTTTGAATTTTCCATTGAAGTCATTGATAAAACGATATCAAACAAGTTATCTTCAAATGGAATTGCTTCCCCATATCCAAACTTTACTTCAAAACCTCTCAATTGCGCAATTTTAAGCATATTACTTGCAGGGTCAATTCCGTAGACTTCTGCGCCGCGTTTTCTAAATTCCATTGCAAAAAGGCCCGTGCCAATACCTACTTCAAGCATTTTCTTCCCGTTTAAATCGGGAAGTGCACTTATTAAGGCATCAATTTCTAATTCTTTTACTACACGCCCAACGGGGGTTTCAAACCAAAGGTCATACTCGTTTGCAATTTTATCAAATTTCTCTTCCATCACTTAATTATATCACAAGGAGCCTTAAAAGGTAATTTTTAATCTTCAATCGATAGACTCAAAAATTCTTTCAATTTTTCAAGTTGAAGATCGTTGAAAATCTTTTCTATCTCTTTGTTGTAATCCCCGCTACCTTGTTCTATTTTATCCATCTTTTGTTCAAGTTCTTTTGTGTATCCTTCACTTACAAATGGTGAAATTTTCATATTTTTCTTTATGAGATTTACAATCTCAGCACCAAGTTTTGTAGGGATTAAAAAACCCTTTTTATCAATAACATATTTTCTTGCAATGAGTTTTTCAATTGTGATTGCATAAGTTGATGGCCTTCCGATGCCTTTCTTCTCCATTTCTTCAATTATTGTTGCATGCGTATAAAAAGGCACATCACTTTTTCTTATAAGAAGTTTGTTTTCAATTGGAATAATCCCTTCTGAGACTGGATAAATTTCAACAGGGTGAATTTTATTGAAACCCTCTTCTACAATTCCAATATTTACCTCTTCCTCTTTTTGAAGGGTGAGACTTCCTATATTTAAAGAGTACAAAACTTTACCGCCTTCAACAACAGTGTCCTTCATTTGAGATGCAATAAATTGCCTAAATATAAGGTCATAGAGTTTAAGATGCATTGGCGTAATACCTAAAATTGGGTTTATTGTAAGATATGATTTTAATTCTTCAACATCCATTGCTTTTGTTGGTCGAATGCACTCATGTGCGCCTTGGGTTTGTGAATGCATTCTGATTTTTACAAATTCACTCCCGAAATTTTCTTCGATATACTCTTTTGCAATACGCACACCTGTCTCACTCACCTTAATACTATCAGTCCTGTGATAGGTGATTAATCCCATCTCAAAGAGGTCTTGTGCAAGTTGCATTATTGTAAAGGATGGGAGTTTTAATTTGTTTGATGCCTCCTTTAAAAGTGTGTATGTTTCAAACGGCTTAACAAATAAATTTTCTTTGTGTCGATCGAGGATTTTCACATAGATTGTCTTAACTTTATCGATTTCTTCTTTGTTTAGAGTGCTTTCGAGTTTAAACTCAACCGTTTTTGAACTAAAAAATACTCTTAAATATGGGTTCTTTTTTGATGCCTCAATGCCACGATTTACAATCCACTCAAGAACAGGTGTTTGCACTCTTCCTGCTGAAAGAGTTTTAAGTCCCTTTTCCTTTTGGATGTATTGCGAAACTGTAAAGCCTACAAATCTGTCTGCAATTCTTCTTAAAAACTGTGCCTTAACAAGGTTAATATTTAAGTTTCTCGGATTCTTTATCGCATCTTCAAAAGCATGCTTTGTAACCTCGTGAAACTCAATGCGCTTTATGTGGTTTGCATAAGGAGAAAGGTTAAGCCATAAATCATAACTTATCTTTTCTCCTTCTGTGTCTGGATCGGAAGCAAGTAAAACCTCATTAACTTCTAAAGATAATCTTCTTAAGGATTTAAGAATATTTTCTTTGTCTTCGTCAATTGGCTCAAAAAGCGGAATAAATATTCCATCTCTCTTCAAAACGCCAAAATACCCCTCCGTTTTGTTTAGATCTAAAATATGTCCCTTTGATGCAGCAATTGTGAGGATTGTATCTTTCATGATGATCTCAAATGCGTCAAGATTTCCAATACGTCTTCTTATGGGTTTACCATAGAAGGATGCAATTGTTCGTGCCTTATTTGGGGATTCAACAATCACAAGTTTTGTGTCAAATTTTGGTTCTACATCAGTAAGAAATCCACTTTCAATTTTACGTACAAGTGCTCGGTCATCGTCAATTTCTTTGAGGATACTTTCAATGTTAACTGTTTCATATGGTAACAAGAGAGCGTCTTCAATGAACCACTTGAGTTTTTTCCCTAAAACCAATAGTGCCTTTAGATCATTAGTTAAAATAAGAGAAAGTCCTTTTGTAAGACCCGTTGCAATGAGGCGGGAAGTTCGACCAGATGCCTGAATGTAGCCTGTGGTATCTACAACCACAAATGAAAGTTCATTTCCCTTTCTTTGCAGTGCAATATCAGGTGTCTCTTCGATGATTTTTACAATATCCTCTCTTTTAAAAAGTTCCTTAAAATAATTTACTGCTTCAGCATATGCTTTTTGATATGGATTATCACCACTTTCTTCAATAACATTTGAGTATCTTTTGAGGATATTTAAGTATCTATAGATTTTTGCAACTTCTGAGTCTTTAAGTATTTTCTTCCTTGTAATATGTGGTGCAAGCATCAAAATTGCATAGTATAATCCTCTATTCCCTTCGGTTGCACTAAGCGAAAATTTTATCTTAGGCACACCCACAAAGAGTGCATACCTTATAACGGAAGGAAGGTCAATCCCTCTTGCAAGTGGATTTCTGTATGTAGAAAATCCAACAAGTACATCAAGACTACCCTGCTTAAAATCTTCTAAAACCTTTGTGAGATGTTCATATGAGAGAGCCTTTACGCCGTTTTTATTGAGGAAGTGCACGAAATTTTCAAGGTCTTCCTTTGTGTAATCTGTATTAAGGAATATAAGTCCACCTTTGCCAAGTTTTTTAATTTCTGAAAGCGCCTCGGAAAAAAGGTCGCCTTCAACAATTTTATAAGTATCAACAACTTTTCGCAACGTTGAGACAACCCGTCCTACTTCGAAGTTGAGAAGTTCCCTAAAAAGGAGTACCTTTTTTGACTTTGGGTTTGTTGTCGCAGATGAAACAATCAAGACACCTTTTCGCTTTGCTTTAATTTTATTAACATCTTCAATGACACTTTGAAGTGTCTCCTGGTCAACCTTATTTTTAAGAGAGAGCCTTTTTAGGTCAATAAGTTTAAGCGCCTTCTCAATGTCTTCATCGTTAAAGTTCAGAAGTTTAAGCACCTTATCTATATTTTTTGAATTTTTTAAAATTGAATCAACATCGTCAATAAATACAAGCGAGTAAAGACCCTTTGGCACCATATCAAAGTTTTTGTAAAGGAAATTTGTAGTTGTTATAAGTATCTTGAAATCGCCTTCTTGAATCCGATATTTTAGAAGTTCAAGCGTATTTTTTGGAAGATTTGAATCATATGCGATAATCTCATTTTCGGCAATCCCAAATTTTAACAATTTTTCTTTTGCTTGTTTTACAAGAATGTTTGTTGGGAAGATAAGATACACAAAGCCGATGTTGTTTTCCGAGATGTACTTTGAAAGTGTAAGCCCGAATGTAGTTTTTCCAATACCAGTTTCCGCAATAAGAGCAAAGGAGTTGTCGAGAAAAAATCTTATTGCCCACATTTCTTGAAGGGAAGATAAGTTAAAGCCGGTTGTGTTTTTAAATGTATTTTTGAATTTAGATAGATGCTCTCTCAGGTTGCAAAAGGATTTAAACTGCTCTATTTTAAGATAGTTACAGATTTGTTCTTTTGGGACAATCCTATCCAAGCATGCCTCACATGTAAGCCCTAATTTTAATCTATCGTCTGTAATGTCATTTCCGCAGTTTGGACAAAGATTTTTGTAAATTGTTGAAATTGTTTCCATATTTTCCTCCAACTCATTATAATGTTAATGTATGTTAATGTAAATATTTTAAAAGGAGATTTGTATGGAGGGATTTGGAGTTTTTGCAGGTGGTTTAGTGATTGTTTATGTAATTCTTGTAGTCGCCCTTGCCGTATTGCCATTTGTGTGGCTTCATAACATTAGTCTTAATGCCTTTAGAAGTTATCAGGAGCTAAAAGAAATAAAAGAGATACTGAAAGAATTAAAAAACAAATAGTTTTTCACATTTAGAAAATTTTTATAAGGTATTAAAATTTTTTGAAAATTTTCTAAATGTTATTATCATATTCTCGAGGTGAGATATGCAATATAATATTTACATTACAGGCGTTGGCGGTCAAGGAGTTGTAAAAACATCCATTGTAATAGGTCAGGCATGCATAAAGCAGGGCTTAAATGTTGTAACTTCCGAAATTCATGGGATGTCTCAAAGAGGTGGAGTTGTGCCTGTTGAGGTGCGCATTGGCGATGTGAATGGCCCAATTATAAAAAACGGAAGTGTGGATTTGTTGTTATCTTTTGAACCATTGGAAGCCGTTAGAGCCCTTCCAAAGTTAAATGAAAACACAGTTGCAGTTGTTAATACCGAAGAAATTGTGCCATTTACAGCATCACTCGGCATTTCAAAATACCTTTCAAGCAAAGAGTATATAGACGAATTAAAAAAATACCTTAAGGTAGTTATCCCTGTAAACGCAGAGGCTATTGCAAAAGAGATTCACGATAGTATTGTTTCAAATATGGTTATCTTGGGGGTTGGCGCATCTGTTCCAAATTTTCCCATCGAAAAGGAATACGTTATAGATGCTATAAAAGAGAGTTTTAAACCTCAGTATGTGAACCTCAATATAAAGGCATTTGAAAGAGGATACGAATTAGGAAAAGAATATTTTAAATAAAAGAAAAAGGAGGAGATTAATATAGGCGGGGTTGTAATTGCCCCGCCTATGTGTATTTGGGTGTTCAGAACCTTCTATTTAATTTTCTTATGGCAGAACCACCAATCGTAACAAGTGTATTCCTTCATTCTCTTTGAGGCAGTTTCTACATCAGATGCAGGTGGAATAATTACTTCGTCTTTAATAAGTTCATTGTTTGGCCAGTTAGCAGGTATTGCTACGCCTTCTTTGTCTACAACCTGGAGAGCCTCAACGATTCTTAGAATTTCGTCCATGTTTCTTCCAAGTTCCTGTGGATAGTAGAGCATTGTCCTTAATATGCCCTTGTCATCTACTACAAAAACTGCTCTAACGGTGTTTGTACCTTTGTTAGGATGAAGCATTCCAAGTGCTTCTGCAACAGTTCCTCTGTCGTCTGCAATGATTGGGAATGGAATTTGCACCTTTAATGTGTTTTCAATCCACTCAACCCACTTAATGTGAGAGAATACCTGGTCAATTGAAAGACCAATAAGTTCTGTGTTAAGTTTCTTAAATTGTTCATACCTCTTTGCAAATGCTACAAATTCGGTTGTGCAAACAGGAGTAAAATCTGCCGGATGGCTAAAAAGAATAAACCACTTTCCTTTGTAATCATCAGGTAATTTCTTTACACCGTGTGTCGTTTTCACAGTAAATTCTGGTAATTTTTCTCCCAGTAAAGGTAATCTTTTAACTTCTTCCATCTTACCCACCTCCTAATTTAAAATTTTTCTAATTTGTATTATATACAATTAAAAATTTTTGTCAAGAGGGTGTATAGGTAATTTTTGACTTATATGTTCTGTTTGAAGTATATGCGTATCTAATTTCATATAGAAAATGAATCGTCTTATAATTAATAGGAGGGAGAGATGAATATTATAAAAAAATTTTGGGAGTATGAGTATTTAAAACAGGCAACTATTTTTATATCTTTTTCAATCATAGCATTCGTGCTATTTGCATTTTATCCGATTACTGAAACACACTTTCTAATTGAGCTGTTGAGCATTTTTATCAATGCCTCAATTTTTTTAATTTTCGTTTTAACACCAACATTCAAGAAAACCTTATTTTTGCTTATTATTGGTGTTTCATCGCTTGTAGTTGCAGTGCTTGATTTTTTCCATGCGGTGTATTTTCCCGGTGGAGGAATACGAAACGATATAATACTTTCACTAAATTACTGGATGCTCGCCCGGGCAGTGCAATCTTTTGGATACCTTATTGCAACGATGCAAAAAGAAGTGCAGGTTAATAAAAAGATGTATTTAAATACGATTATAATATTTTTGATTGCAATCCCGGTTTTGATTTTTGCAGGAAGATTCATTCCGCAAGGGGTTTTCTATGTGGAAGGATCTGGAACAACTTTTTTAAAATATTTGTTGGAAGTGCTTTTTGCAGTGTTTTTCTTAATCTTTGCATTAAAGGAGAGAAAAGTGCCTGAATTATTCTTTGCGGGTATTTTTATGGCTCTTTCGGAAGCAAATTTTGTTTATTATAAATCCATCTTAAGTAAGTTAGTTTTAACCGGTCATATATTTAAAATTACAGGGGCAATTTCTATGCTTTTCTTTGCATCTAAATATTACATAGTGTTACCTTTAAAAGAAGTAATAGAACTCGAAACCAAATATAAATCGGAAAGTAGAAGTATCAAAAACTTATTTAATGAGGTAATGCATAGGTGGGATAAGGTGGCAGAGTTAAGAAATGCTATTATTGCTCTTGAAGATGAAGAGAATATTTACGAAAAGATTAAGGAATTTTATAGAAAAAAAGATGATACAATAGGAATTGCAATATTTAGGTCAGGGAATCTTTGCTATAAAAATGATCCAAAATATCCAGATTCATTAGAAAAGTATGACACGGACAAATTTGACAGTGTAATAGTTAATAACAACACGACGTTTTTCTTTGACAAATCTTCGCCTTATTTAAATATATATAAGCAGCTTTCTCTATTTATTTCGCTTGTTCTTGAAAATATCTCTGAAAAGAAGAAACTCACAGAGTTGAATGCAAAACTTGAAGAGGCTGACCAATATCGTATCGAATTTATTAGGGGTTTCTCTCACGAATTGAAAACGCCCCTCAATGTAATGAGCGGCTACTTACAAATTCTAATGCGAGGCGCATACGGAAAATTGTCTACGCAGGTTGAAGAAATTATTAAAGAGATTTATAAAGCAAATCTCCGTGCAGTTGAAACTGTAAATAACTTACTTGATCTTTCGAGATTAGAGTCTCACAATGTTTTACCGAAAGCAGAGAAATTGAATGCATTACAATTTTTAAACGAAACGCTTGCATCAGTTGAAGAATTATCAAAGCAGAAAGGCCTTGAATTTATAATTGAAGTTGATACTGACCTTATCATACCTTCAGATCCTAAATTTTTGAAAATGATTGTGACCAATCTTGCAAGTAATGCAGTAAAAAATACTGAAAAAGGTTTCGTTAAAGTAAGTTTAAAAGTTAATGATTTGGACTTTCTTAAGTTGATCGTTTCTGATTCAGGCATAGGGATTCCTGAGGAAAAAATTACCGAAATCTTTAAACCCTTTGTAAAAGGAGAATCACAAGAAGGACATGGTCTTGGACTTAGTCTTGTTGAAAAGTATGTAAAGGCACTTGATGGGACAATTAGTGTTAAAAGTGAAGTTGGAAAGGGGACTGTGTTTGAAGTAACTATTCCTATTTTTCCCCATATTGATACTACAAATATAAAGAAGAGAAATCAAATAGATTTTCTTGTGATAGAACCAGACGAAGGTAATAGAAATTTTTTAAAGCATCTTTTAAGAGATTACAAAGTTGAAGTTGCGTCAAATGCAAGAGAAGGAATTATCAAGGCACTCGAAATGGTTCCTAAAGTGGTAACTGTTGACTATGGGCTCTCAACAATCACTGGTGATCTTTATATAGAAAAACTAAGGGAATTCCCGGAACTCACGAATACGAAGTTTTTACTATACACAGGAAAGACATTAAATAGAATTTTTTTGAGCGACATACCTGTGGTTGAGAAGATTGGTATAAATGTCGAAGAATTTAAAGAAGTTCTTAATGCACTGAAGGATTCAGATATCCTTTTCCTTTATGGAGGCGAATTTGAGGCTACAAAAGAAAAACTTATCAAAGCGATAAAGAATGAGCATCCTTCAAAGGGAGTTTTTGCAAGAAATATAAAAGAATTTCAGTTCGTGAATCTTTCGATACTTTTTGACCTTGTGTATCTTACAAAATCAACCGATGTAAAAGAAAGTAACCTTATTGACGAAATTTTAAAAATAAGAAGTCAATTCGACAAAGAATTTAAAATATTAGGAGGTTAATTTATGATAGACATCTTACTTGTAGAAGACGATCCTTTTACAAGAAAAATGATGGAAGATATGCTCAAACTTATGGGCTTTAACTATGCATCCGTTCCCAATGGAAAAGAGGCAGTTGAATTTGTAAAAAAGGAAGAGCCAGTTCTAATCCTTATGGATATTTCAATGCCTGTAATGAATGGAATTGAAGCAACAAGAGAAATCAAAGCAATGGGCAGGGGCTCGATAATTATAATGCTTACTGCATTTGGAGATGAAAAGGCAATGAGTGAGGCTGCAAATGCTGGTGCAGATGATTTTATACTTAAACCCGTAGATTTTAATATCATGAAATCCCGAATAGAGACCGCAATAATTGCAGAAAAATTTTTCGAACAGAAAAAGTCGATGCTTAAAAATTTTGAAGAACTAAAAGAACTTAACGAAAAGAAGATTGAGGAATTAACCGAAGAAAACTTCAATTTGACATTTGAACTTCTTCAAAAACTTGCAATAGTCTCAGAATTCCGTGATCAGGAAACTTATGAGCACACTCAAAGGGTAAGTGAAATTTCTGGATTCATTGCTAAAGAATACGGTAAAGATATGGAGTTTGTTTTTCTTGTTAAGAGATCTGCTCCCCTTCACGATATTGGTAAAATTGGTATTAGAGACTCAATTCTTCTTAAACCTGGGAAATTAACAGAAGAAGAATACAACGAAATGAAAAAGCATGTTGAAATAGGCAAAAACATCCTTTCAGGTTCAAATACGAAAGTTCTTAAAACGGCAGAAGTTGTTGCTTACTACCATCATGAAAGATGGGACGGAACTGGTTATCCAGAGCGGTTAAAAGGGACAGAAATTCCAATTGAGGCACGAATTGTTTGCCTTGCAGATTCAATTGATGCGATGTTTAGCAAACGGCCTTACAAGGAGGCAAAGGAAGAAAGTTTCGTAAAGGAAGAACTCTTAAGAAATAAAAGTACCCAATTCGATCCCGACCTTGTAGATATTGTGCTTTCGAATTGGGAATTTATAAAATCGTTTTATAGGAAATAGTTTTTATTTTAATTTTTAAAGTTTTTGTTTTTTTGTTCCTTTTTCTTTATAATCCTTTAAGGACGACGAAAAATGGGCGATAAAGAAAAAGTTGGGATTTTGCTTATTCACGGCTTTACTGGAAATTTGAAGACCCTCTCTTATCTTAAAACTCAATTTGAAAACTCAGGGTTCATCATTGAGATGCCATCATTGTCTGGTCACAACACCGATTATCGAGATCTTGATAAGGTGAAGTTTGAAGATTGGCTTGATGATGTTGAAACGGCCTTTAAGAGACTAAAAGAAAAAACGGGAACAATTTTTGTTCTTGGGCTTTCGATGGGAGGAGCACTTGCTCTTCACCTGCAAGCAAATTTTAAGGATATAAAAGGAGTCATCCTTGTAAATCATGCACTAACTTTAAAAAAGAGTTTGAAACTGTTTTTTGTCCCGATCTTGAGGCACTTTGTTAAATTTATTTACGATCCCGGCTCTGATATAAAGGACAAATCAAAAACAGGTCTTGCTTATGATTATATTTCTTTGAATGCACTCTACGAATTTATGAAACTCATGAAGGTTATAAGAAGCGAACTTGCAAACGTTACATCGCCTCTTCTTATCTTCAAATCACTTGAAGACCATGTTATTCCATACGAAAGCGTTATAATAACTCTTAAGGGTGTAAATTCAGATGAAATTATTCTTATTCATCTTAAAAATTCGTATCATGTTGCAACTGAAGACTTCGATAAAGAAGTTATTTTTAATAGAAGTATAGAATTCATAAAAACGCTTTTAAAGGAGGAAAGATGGAGGATAGATCTAACGCAGTAAAGCCTAAAGCAAACTACAAGAAAGTATTCCTCTTGGGAATGAGTTCGTTTTCAGATCAACTTTTCTGGGGAATTTATAATACTGATATCCCCATAATTGTGCAAACCGTTTATCACTTATCTAACACCCTGACAGGTTGGGTTATGAACATTGATAACATCCTTGGCTTGTTTTTGCTTCCACTTGTTGGAATGCTATCTGATAGGACAAACACCAAAATTGGAAAGAGAATGCCATACATCCTTGGCGGCCTCTTAGGTGGAGCATTCTTCTTTTTCCTCATTTCACTTTTTGCCCATTTTGAATTGCCATTTATATATGTGTTTCTTGCGATATTCTTCGCAGTGTCGGCTATGTCGGTGCAAAGGTCCCCAACAATTGCGCTTATGGCCGACATAACACCGAAAGAAGATCGAGCCCCTGCAAACTCAATAATGAATCTTATGACAGGTATTGGTGGTATTTTTGGAATTCTTGTTGTGGGAATGATTTCATCGATTAACAGGCTTTTAGGATTTTTTGTTGCAAGTATCTTTATAGTGATTGGTGCCTTTGCCGTATTCTTTTCGATAAATGAAAAGCGCGATGCAAAATATAGAAGTGAGACTGATAGCGAAGAGCCTTTTAGTGTTCTTAAATCATTTGGCTTTTTATTTAAAAAAGAAAATACATCTCTTCTATTTTTGCTTTTTGCAGTTGCATTTGGTTGGATTGGAGTTAATACAGTTGAAACATTCTACACAGCGTATATGAGTATGGAGTCTGGCTTGCAAGCAACAATTGGCGAGCAGATGGCAAAACTCAATCTTTCAATTTTCTTTATTGCTTTCATTGCATTTTCTGTTCCTGCAGGCTTCCTTGGGAAAAAATATCGAAGAAAACTTCCCATGCTTGTTGGCCTTTTAGGGCTTGTTTTTGTGTTCGGTATTGTGGTTTTTGTGAAGAACTACTCTATTCATAAGTATCTTTTTGCGCTTGGCGGAATATTGTGGGATCTTTTCATTGTTAATGCAATCCCTACAGTTATTGATTTTGGAACGTCAGAAACACAAGGCACATATACTGGCTTTTACTATTTATTTTCTCAAACTGCAAATATCATTGCGCCGGTTCTTGCAGGTAGTTTAGCAGATGTATTCAAAACGAAATTTGTAATTTTCCCTGTTTCGGTTTTTGCATTTATTATATCTTTTACTTCTCTTATATTTATGAGAAGAGTGCCTATTAAAGATTAAGTTAAAGGAGGCGCTATGTTTAAGAATTTTCAGGAGATTATTGATCACCTTAAGGGTTTTGGAAAAACGCCAATCGTTGTTGTAGGCGAGGATAAGGATGCAGTTGAGGCAGTTTATGATGCCCATAAGATTGGAATAGGTGTTGGTGTATTTGTAGGGAGTAAAGAAAAGTTTGAGAAAATTTTTAAGGAGTATGAAGATAAAGGGTTTATAAAGGATGTAATTGATTCAAAAGATGATGAGGAGAAGTGCAAACTTGCAGTTGAAACCGTGAAGAATGAGGGTATACTCCTAAAAGGCTCTGTAAAAACAGCTACTCTTTTAAAAGCAGTCCTCAATAAAGAGTGGGGGCTTAGAACTGAGAGAATCATAACGAGCGTTGCTGCATTTGAGTCGAATTATGAGGGGAGAGAAAAAATAGTCCTCATCTCTGATGGGGGCGTTTTAATTCGTCCCGATATTGATACTATTGTTAAAGAGATTGATAATGCCGTATTTGTTGCAAATAAACTTGGGAACCCTATGCCAAAGGTTGCGCTCCTCTGTGCAGTTGAGGTTGTAAATCCTGATATGCCTGAAACGGTGAATGCCGCAATGCTTCGAAAGATGTGGGAAAGAGGGCAAATAAAAGGTTGCATTGTTGACGGACCTCTTGCACTTGACAATGCACTCTCTATGTATGCAAAAGAAAAGAAAGGCATTGTTTCAGATGTCGCAGGCGATGCAGATATTCTCATTACTCCAGATATTGTTTCAGGGAATATCCTTGGAAAGTCTGTTGAGTATATTGGTGGTAAACCTCTTGCAGTAACGGTAGTTGGTGCAGCAAAACCGATAATGATCCCCTCTCGTGCAGACCGAGCTGAGTCTAAACTGCGCTCAATTGCCTTGACAATGTTAATATCGCGATAATTTAGAGGGGATTATACGTCTCCCCTCTAACTCCCCCTGAACGTCGGAGACCCCTCGGAAAGACTTCTCGGGGTGACTTCAATTAGAAAGGGGCACATCCCTTTTCTAACTTACTCCTAAGGATAAAAAGATTTTTTATTTTTAGGGTGGAGTTGGAGGAGGGTGTCCCTCCTCCATTATAAGTCATGTCGAGCGTAGCGAGACATCTCCTCCTTTAAGGTGAATATATAGAAATATATCTTTCTAACTTCAAAAAACTACAAAAAGGATTTTTTGGTTGTATAATTAACCTATTTTTTCTCTGCTATAATATAGTATGAAGATGTGGAAAGTGCTTGTATTGTTAGGTGCCTTACTTATCGTGTTTGGTTTTATTGTGATGCTTTTTGAAAACTGGAAGTTTCGACTTCCAGGAGATATCTACATTAAGCGTGACAATTTTGAATTTTATTTCCCGATCACAACCTCAATTGTCATAAGCCTTATTCTAACGCTTATTTTAAACTTAATTTTCAGAAAATAAATTCTCAAAATTTACAAAAAGGGAGTTTTTTTCAAATTTATAGTTGAGACCTTGACTAACTTGCTTCTAACTTTTTTCTAAACCTAAAAGACTTATAATAAAGTCATTTGGAGAAAGACAGTTCTTTGGTCGCGCAGAAGTGTAAGTGAGGTATATCATTCGTTTAGTTTTTTGTTACTTATGAAGGTTCGACCACATTCTCTACTTAATGAGTAAATTTCTTATAATGGTGCGAAATGATAATCAATTGAGAAAGAAATTTTGAAATTGTTATTTCTGAAATCTCTTGGTATTTTTTGTGTTTTTCGTATAATTTTTGAAAAAGGAAAGGAGGAAACATGAAAGTAAGTAAAAAACTGTTAGCATGTTTACTTGTGGTGCTTTTTGTAGGATCTATTCTTAAAATTTCTCCTTCTCGTACATTTGCTACAGAAGCACCGAAACTGTCGAACAAGTTTACTGCCGAACAACTTACAACAAATGATTATGTAAATGTTATTGTAGAGTTGAAAGACGATCCTGTAATCACTTACTCGTTAAGAAAAAAGAACGAACCAACACTTCTTTCTCTTGGAAGAGGTTTGTCAACTAGCGACTATGAAAAAATGCTCACGGAGAAGCAGATTGAACTTTTTAGACAAATCAAGAACGTCTCTCCGGATGCTAAACTTGGGTATAGATATCAGTATACCTACAATGGTTTTGCGCTTTCTATAAGAGGAGCCGACCTTGAGAGAATTTCAAAACTTGACCTTGTAAGGAAAATTTATCCAAGCAAAACTTACACAGTTTCTGATGATGTAAGCAATTCTGTAATTGGCGCAACTAATGTTTGGCAGCAAATAAAAGATGCGAAGGGAAATCCTGTTGACGGGACCGGGATAGTTATTGCAATAATTGATACAGGTGTTGACTATACCCACCCTGATTTAGGAGGTGGTTTTGGACCAAATTACAAGGTCATTGGTGGTTACGATTTTGGGGATAAAGACCCAGATCCAATGGATTCGAATGGTCATGGCACTCATGTTGCGGGCATTGCAGCAGCAGATGGAAAGATAAAAGGTGTTGCTCCAAAGGCAAAAATCCTTGCATACAAGATAGTTGCAGGTGGGAGCAGAAACGCTTCAACGGAAAATATCATTGCAGGTATCGAAAGGGCAGTAAAGGATGGGGCAAACGTTGCAAACCTTTCTTTTGGCTCAGCTAGCCTTGGAACTTCCGATCCTGAAGACCCCGAAAACAAAGCCTTTGACACAGCGGCTGATGCTGGAGTTCTTTCTTCAATTTCAGCTGGAAACCAAGGCGCAAGATGCCAAACAAAGCCGTATCCATTAGGTTCACCATCAGGAGCAAGAAAGGTACTCTCTGTTGCTGCATCTGATGATGGCATTCATCCTGCAATAAATATAGTTTCTCCAACCGTTCCCGAGGGGCAGAGTATTATTCTTGGGAATTATGCAGACCTTTCACCAGCATTTCCAAAAGACCAGCAGTTTGAAGTTGTTGTATGTGGCTATGGAAGGCCATCTGACTTTGAAGGTGTAGATGTTAAAGGTAAGATTGCTCTTGTTTCTCGTGGTCCTTTAGGCCCAAATGCAATATATTTTAGAGATAAAGATTTAAATGCGAAGGCAGCAGGGGCAGTGGGCATCATTATTTATAATAACATGCCTGGAATTGTGTCCCCTACTTTTAATGTGCAAGCAGGAGATGAAAAGAAAGAGTATATTCCTGCGATATTCGTTACTCAAAGTGATGGTCTTTTTATTAAGGACCTAATTAACAAAGGATTGAAAATAAAGTTTAATGATGTTTCTAATCTTGGTACAATCGCCTCGTTTAGTTCGATGGGACCTTCATCTGACTTCTACTTCAAGCCAGAGATTGCAGCACCTGGTGTTGCAATATATTCCACGATTCCTGGCGGTGCATATGCAAGTTGGAATGGCACTTCAATGGCGGCACCACATGTTGCAGGTGCGATTGCCCTCTTTAAACAAGTACATCCTGATTTTACCTCTGAAGATATAAAGGCTGCATTAATGAATACGGCAGTTGTACTCAAAAACTATCAAAATAACGAAACTATAACATGGCTTTTGCAAGGTTCAGGACGATTGAATATTGCAAGTGCAATAAGTACTCCTGCAACTATTAAGCCGTATGATATTTTAGTGAAAACAGATAAGCTAACACCAGTTACTTTAACAATCAAAAATGTAAGTGGTACTAATCAAACGTTCTCGGTTTCTTCAGAATTTACTCTTGGAAATAGTTCGGGTTTAACGGTAAACATAAATCCATCAAAGGTTACAATTGCACAAGGTCAATCTTCTACAGTAACGCTCACTTTTTCGGTTGATAATTCAAAACTTTCAAAAGGACCTCACGAAGGACTTGTTTGGTTTGATAACGGACAAACAAAACTACATGTTCCGTTTATAATCTGGAATGGAGATGTTGAGATACCTGAAAAACTCTATGATGTTAACACGTCCTCAAATGTTCTTAAGGTTGGAAGTAATAAAATTGACTTTACCTTTGCGTTTGGCTCTGGCTCTATAATTCCTCCAGCGGAACCTAACGAAAGACCGGAAAGTTCAAACATCATAGATCAAGTTGAGATAAGGGTAAAAGATCTTAATGGAAATACGCTCGGAGTAATATACGATAGGTCCTTGCTTTTCCTTGGCCACTATAGTTTTTCATGGGATGGAAGAGACATATACGGTAATTACTTCCTAAAGGATGGAAAATACAAGTGGCAGATTGCAGTTGTAGAATCCAATAATGACCAGCAGAATCCTATCATTGAAGACACCGCAACTGTCGAAGGAGATTTCGAAGTTCAAAATTCACCCCAAAACTCCTGTTTGATTTTGCTTGATAAACAAACTATTGCCCAGGAAGAAACATCCAACGCTATTTTGAATGCTTCTCTAAGGGATGCTGTATCTTCACTCAGCACTGTAATATCTTTTAATGCCAACATTACAAAGGCAGAAAATGTTGCACTTGGAAGTTCTTTGAAGACTGATGATATTGATTCTTATTCGCTCAAAGTTGACAACCTTACAGGTGAAATTTTTGTTAATATCAAGTTCAAACAGGGTCACGAACTTAAAGGAAATGTCAGTTTGGTCTCATTTGCGCTTAGAGGAAAAATTCCAGGTACAACGCAGGTAGGTTTTAAGGAATCTAATATAACTAATGCAAACGGAAATAGCATCTTCTCTGTATTCTTGCCAACACAAATTAAAATTAATAAGGCCGAAAAACCATGGGACCTTAATAGGGATAAGAAGGTTAACGATTCTGATCTTGCGCTCTTTAAGCAAGCATTTGGGACAGAGCCAAAAGACTTGAATTATTTGCCACTTGCCGATTTCAATATGGATGGCATAATTGATGGAAAAGATTTAGTTATATTGCTCTCCCACTTTGGGGAGACATACCCATAGGAAGGGGTGAGAAACAATGAAGAGGATAATCTCACTTTTAATTTGCATTGCATTAATGCTTGCAAGCGTATCGTCTGTAGTTCCTGTAAGGGCTGATACGAAACCTCTGTATCAAGTTGGAGTTATTGGGATACTTCCCGACGATTACATTGGTGCATTTGCTTTACATACGGCAAATACTTATGAAAGCGATTATAAAAGCGATCTTTCTTTCCCGATGCAAGGAATGACTTCTACTCCAGATGGGAATCTTGTTGTACTTGATACAAGCTACGGAAGAGTTCATGTTCTTGATAAAAATCTTTATAACATTTTGACATTTGGAAAACTGGGATATGGTGAAGGAAAACTCCAATATCCTGTAGATGTTGCTGTGGATAAAGACGGAAATTTCTATATCGCAGATTTCTTCAATAATTACTTTGCAAAATTTGATAAAAACGGAAAGTGGATCTTTAATGTAGGAACTGAAGGGTCCGGAAACGGACAATTTAATGGCCCTTCTGGTATTGCGGTGGATTCTTCTGGAAATGTTTATGTATCGGATCAATTGAATGGAAGAATTCAAGTATTTGACACTAATGGGAATTTCAAAGCAGTTCTTCAAACCGATGTTGTTGCACCTGGCGGTATGTGTGTTGATTCTTTAAACAATCTTTATGTGGTTGACATGCGTTCATCTGTTGTCTATAAGCTTGATAGTACTGGTAAAACCTTACTCAAATTTGGAAGTGCTGGCACAAACGATGAACAATTTGTATATCCGTTTGACATCTCTGTTGACAAGCAAGGCAATATTTATGTCCTTGATAGGGGACTCGGCTCTAAGAAACATGCCTGTGTTCAGAAATTTGACTCAACAGGTAAGTTCCTTATGAAATTTGGAGACAATGCAACAAAGATTCCTCAACCTAATGGAACCTTTCTTACTCCAGGTGGTTTTGCTGTTGACGATAACGGCAATGTTTTTGTAATTGACTCCGGCTATTTCTATAATCCCGGAAATCCTTTTGGATATCCTGTTGGAATAAGACTTACTCAATTCGATTCTAAGGGTAATTTTGTAAGGAAAGTTGACTTTAATGAATCAACCAAAGGACGACTTATTAACCCTTGGGCTGCCTGTGAAGATTCAAAGGGTAACATTTGGGTTACAAGTTGGACTAATTTTAATGATGTGGGCGAAGTTGACATTTTTACTCCTGATGGAAAATTTATTAAGGCAATAAAAGGAATAAGCGACAAGGAACCATTCAAAGCAATTGGTGGTATTGCATCTGATCACAACGGTAGCATTTACGTGGGTCTTGGTGACTATGTTGCTAAATTTGATGAAAACTTCAATTTCGTAACAAAAATTGGGGTAGGCAAGGTTTCCAACGTTTTTGGTGTTGCAGTGGACTCATCTCAAAACATATGGGTTGCAAGTAATGGAACACAGACAGTTGTCGGTTTTAAGTCAGATGGTACTTTGTTAAGTCAATTTTCACCTGCACACGCACCTGTTGGACTTTATGTTGATAAAAACGGAAACTTCTACATTACTACAACTGATGATAACAAAGTATATGTTTATGATTCCTCTCAAAAACTTAAGGGCTCTTTTGGTGGTGGTGGAAGATCAACTGGTAAATTCTGGGTTCCTTATGGAGTTGTGGTTGATAATTCTGGGAATATTATCGTAGCAGATACTGAGAACGGTAGGCTTCAAGCTTTTAAAGGAGATACTTTTGATCTTTTGTGGTCTACCGAAAGGGAATTTTATGAACCGGCAATGCTTAGTTTAACTAAAGATGGTAAGATTCTTGTTGCAGATTGTTTCCACAATGTGGTAAGAATTCTTTCAGAAACTGCACCTCAGGTATCTCAATTCGATTTTGCTGTTAGAAGTTCTGTTTCCGATGTAAAAGTCAAGGCGGGAGATACTTTAAACTTTAATGTAGCGATAGAAAACATAGGCAAAACAGATGATTCTTACTCAGTAAAAGTTGAAAACAATCTTCCATCAACTTGGACTTTCACAGTTAACACAAATACTGTTTCAGTAAAATCTAATGATATGATTTTAATACCTATTTCAGTAGGTGTTCCTATGACTGCAGGCTCAGAGGAAGGTGGCACAGTTACCTTGACATTTACTTCTACAGGTTTACCAAATCTGTCAAAATCTGTTACGATTTCAATCTTCACTCCCGAAGTTCCGCCTGTTAAGGTTAGTTTCGTAGGAGATAAAGTTCCGCTTGGCAGTACAGGGACTATCGATCTATCGGTTGAAAAGGCAGATGACCTTTATGGATTAGCTATTACAATTTCATATGATAGTGCAAAACTGAAAGTCTCGAAAGTTGAACCTGTCTTTAATCTCGGGAGCAATGCAGTATTCCTTGAAAATCATGACAAGGCAGGGACAATTATTGTTGGCTATTCTCTTGAAGGTAAAGTTAGTGGCGTTACTGCCACAGGAAGCCTAATAAGAATTACATTCACAGGAGTTTCAGAAGGTGATTCAAACATTGTGCCAACCGATGTTACCTTCTATAACAGTAAACTAGGCGTTATAAAAACTGAAGCAAATCCTTCTACGATAACTGTTTATAACCCTGTGCCACCAACTCTTACTGTTGATTTTGCAGATGGAATTACAGTTAAGGATTCAAGTTTTTACATTACAGGAAAGACAGATCCAGGCTGTGCAGTTACGATTAATAATTCAAAGATAACCGTTGGAAGCGATGGCAGATTTGCCTATAGCATAATTTTAAGGGAAGGTGCAAATACAATTACGATTGTTTCTACTAATAAGTACGGCATTTCAAACAAAATAACAAGAACTGTTTACCTAAAGACATCAACAGTCATTGTCCTACAAATTGGGTCAACCACATTTACGGTTAACGACACACCAGGAGCACTTGATTCCCCTCCAGTTATTAAGAACTCACGTACGCTTGTCCCAATTAGGGCAATCATCGAGGCAATAGGCGGATCAATATCCTGGGATGGAACTACGAAAAAAGTGACTATTGTTTTGGGCGATAAAACCATAGAACTGTGGATTGGTAAACCTCAGGCGAAAGTAAACGGTGTTACTAAGTGGATTGATGATACAAACCATAAAGTAATGCCAGAGATAATTAATGGAAGAACTATGCTTCCGCTAAGGTTTGTTACCGAGAATCTTGGTGCAAAGGTTGATTGGGATGGGGCAACCAAGACGATAACGATTACTTATCCAGCGCCGTAAGGACTTACTCAATAAGTATCTGGCAGGAGGCTCTCTCCTGCCAGATTTTAATTACCAAATTCTCAAAATTTACAAAAAGGGAGTTTTTTCAAATTTATAGTTGAGACCTTGACTAACTTGCTTCTAACTTTTTTCTAAACCTAAAAGACTTATAACAAAGTAATTTCGGCGCTACAATTAAAAGTCGTTCCAAAGCCGAAGGCGAGGAATACTTAATTTAGAGGGGGATTAACAAGACTCCCCCTCTAACTCCCCCTGAAAAGGCGGGGGTCCCTCACATTCGTTCGGGATGACCATGTTATATGGGGAGTGCTGAGGAAGTTTGTTTCTCCCTCAAGTTTTGGAGATTTCTCCTCGCAACATTTGTCTAAGTGACGGTTTTTTGTCGCACCGAAGTGTAAGCGAAGAATTGCTCAGTTTACGGGAGGAGACAAAATTTACAATGCTTCTTCCTCTGTTTGAATTTTCTTATTTCTAAATCCTGTGCGATAATATTTTTAGAGAGTGAAATTATGGAAGACACTGATTTTATTGAAAGCGATGTAAGGCTTTTTTACGAAATACTTTCTCACGAAAATGAAAGCGAAATTCGTCTTATAAACGTTGGTGTATATCCTATTGTAAAAATCGTAAAAGGTGTTGAAAAATTTGTTAGCGTTGCAAGGGAATACAATGACAAAAGCAATGTTTACACAGTCCTGCGTGAAAGAAGGCCAAATTTTAAAGGATCTGCAAGGGCTGAAGATATCATAAAAGTGCAAATCATTGCTCTTGATTTTGACCCAATAAGGGAAAAGGAGTATCCTTCAAATGATGATGAACTAAAAAGAGCAGTTGATGTTGCAACAAAGATTGCAGAGGATTTTGAAAAGAAGGGATTTTTAATGCCACATATTGCAGCAACAGGAAATGGCGCAGCGCTCTATTTTAAAATTGAGGCAATACCTATAACAAGTGATAGCCGCACATATATAACTGAACTACTTCAAAGGTTTGAAGAATATGTGCGATCAGAGTATAAAGCGCTTTTACATAAAAATGAAGTTCGTCTTGACAATATGTATGATCTTCCACGTATTGGGCGTGTTATAGGGACCAAAAACATAAAAGGGACAGAAACAAAAGACCGCCCGCACAGGGTGTCGAGATTTCTCTATGTAAATACTCCTTTAAGAAACGATAAAAATCTCTTTGATTTTATAAAAAGCCTTTCAAAGAAACCTTATGTTATTTTAGAAGAAATGGTATCTTACGAACCCTTAAAGTTGAGCAAGAAACCACCCTCTTCCCAACAATCATTACACTCAGAGCAAAAAATGGCATCTACGACCGAACAAACTCTTATCTTTGAAGGTAGTCCAGTTTACCCAATGCAACCAATTCCATACTTTGGAGAGGTGCTTGTTGGAAATTGGATTTGGGAATACAAGGTTGATGGCTTTCGCTTGCAAATTATTAAAAACGATGGGAAAATTTACTATTTTGGCCGCAGGCTTGAGAAAAACCCCGATTGGACAGAGAAACTAAACAAGGTAATCCCCTTTGAATCTTTTAGGAATCTTCCTGATAAATCGATGCTTGATGCAGAACTATATTCAACTATTGGGAGAAGAGGTGTCCCATCAGTGTTTGCAAATAATGGCAAGGCTGCACCAATTATTTATGTCTTTGATGTAATCTTTTACGCAGGAACGTTTGTAGGGAATCTTCCTTTATCAAAGCGCAAAGAAATGCTTAACTCAATCGAATTTTTGCCTCCAATTTTTGTTTTGCCGTATTTTAAAGTTGAAAACCTTGAAAATCACTTGAAAGAAGCAATATCAAAAGGCTTTGAGGGAATTGTCATAAAGGAACTTAATTCAAAATACGAGGTTGGCTTTGATGCACCAATTGCAACGCAGTGGTGGCGAAAAATAAAGCCAAAATAAGTTAGAGATGTAATATTTAGGAGGTGAAGAATGGCAGTTGGAAGGTTTCAAGTAATGGCAACACTTCAAGCGGCAAGAGCATACGTTCTAGGAAAGCCGATACATGAAGCAAAGAGTTTTGGGTTGAATCGTGCGATATTTTATGCTGCAGCCAAAAAAGGGTTCAAGGCGATGAAAGGTGCAAAGCCTCCAGAAAAAGTTGTCATAGGAAAAACCGAACTTCCAGAAGATAAAATCAAAAAGATTCAAGAGAGTTTCAAGGTGGAAAACATCGGCGATGAAATTGCCTACGCAGTTACATTGGATGGCAAAACTTATTATATCATTGGAAACGAAATTCAAACAGAGGAAGACTTTGCAAAAGAAATTGAAAGACGCTTCAATGGAAAATTTGACAAGGCATGGGAAGAGGCATTAATGATTGTTTCAAGTTATGATAAAGGCGTTCTTCTTTCCCAAAGATATTTTTATGAGGTAGTTTACAAACCACGTAGGGATGAACTTGCAAAAAAGTGGACTGCCCTTGCGGAGGGTGAAGATTTAGAAAATAACGGATAAATTTTTTAGGATACCTTTTCGGGGAATCTTTCCAAAAATGTTTCTATCCACCTGCAACAGGGGGGAAAATTGAAATCTTATCGCCGTCTTTTAGAGGGGTGTTGCCCTTTTCAAGGAATTCAACATTTCTTCCGTTAAGTAAATATATATAGTCGTTTTTAAGGGAACCATTTTCATTAAGCACTTCATCTCTTAAAATGGGATACTTTTCAACCATCTTTTTTATTGCATCAATTACGGTTTCTGCATCTATTTCAACTTCGCCCTCTTTAAACTTTTCTCTAATTGTTGCATACATCTTAATCTTTACGTGTGCCATGGTAAATTATTATACCTCAACACGAGCAGAAATGTAAATACCAGTTAATATGAGCACTGCTCCAATAATCTCCAAAAGCGACGGTATTTCGTTAAGAATAAAGTATGCACCTATTGTTGCAATAACTGGTTCGCCAAGGATTGTGACAGCAATAAACGATGGGTCTAAATATTTAAGAGAATAGTTATATGCCGTGTGTCCCAAAATCTGCGGGATAAACGCAACAAGGAAAAACATGAAAAATGTGTGCATTGGGTAGTGGAAATTGTTTTGTCTTGTTATAACTGAAACGATAATAAGGATAATTGCAGTGTAAGAATATGTAAAAAATATAAAAGGAATTAATTCAAATTTTTGTCTTATTCTGTTTGTAAATGTGAGATAAAGCGATACGGCAATTGCTCCAAGTAGTGCAAGTATGTCTCCTAAAAGTGGTGCTTTTGCCATGCTTCCCTTTGATGAAAGTCCAATGAGAATACTTCCTGATATTGCAATTGCAATACCCAAAAGGAGTTCTTTTTTAACAACCTTTTTGTAGAAAAGATAACCAAAAATCGGCACAAAAATGGGATTTGTTGTTACAAGAACAGTTGAACTTGCAACCGTTGTGAATTTAAGGGAGTATATCCAAAGGATAAAGTGTGTTGATAGAAACACTGCAAGTGGCACAAATGCAATGGATTCCTTAAAAGGAATCTTTTTTTGATAAAAAATATAAAGTGGTGCAACCAAAAGGGCACTAAGCGTAAGCCTGTAAGTTGCAATAACAATAGGCTCTGCATCCGTTAGCCTTATAAGAATTGATGAAACTCCAACACTTATGACGCCAATAACAAGTATCAATATTAACTTTACTTTGTTTTCGCCTTCCATAGAATAAATTATAATGAAAATTTTTCTTTTTACACGACTTTTATGCTACACTAAATTAGGAATCCATAAGAAAGGTGGTGAAATACATGGAAATAAAAGAACTTTTAAGTAAGGTAAATAGTGACCTTGAGCGCCTTTATAAGGCATATGCCCTTGCCTATTGGAATCTTGCAACCACAGGAAAAGAAGAATACGCCCGTGAACTTGAGCGAACAGAAGTTGAATTGAAATTATACCTATCAAATAGAGACCTCTTTGAAATGATAAAAGAATCCTTAGAGCAATTCGGTGAAAACCTCGATCCACTTGACAAAAGACAACTTACGATTCTCTTTCACGAGATGTTTCCAAATCAACTTCCAAAGGAAGCAATTGAAGAGGTTGTAAAAAGGGAAGTTGAAATTGAAAGTATTTACACAAATTATAGACCGCAAATTGATGGCAAAGAAGTTTCCACAAACGATATTGTGGAGATTTTAAAAACAAGCACCGATATTGAAGAGAGAAAAAAGGCTTACCTTGCCTCAAAATCAATTGGTGAAGTAATTGCACCAAAACTCATCGACCTTATAAAAATTCGAAACGAAAATGCAAAATCCCTTGGCTTTACGAATTACTATGATATGATGATGGAACTTCAAGAACTTTCAACTGACGAGATCCACACACTTTTTGCAAAAATTAAAAATGACACAGATGAGATATTCACAGAGATAAAAGACGATATTGACACAGTCATCTCAAAGAAATTTGGTGTGCCCAAAAGTGAAGTAAAGCCTTGGCTATACGAAGACCTCTTCTTCCAGGAAGTGCCCTCAATTGACGATTATGATTATGACAAGTTTGTGAAAGATAAGGATGTTGTTAAACTTGTCGAGGATGTTTATTCACGGATTGGTCTCGATATAAGGGATATTGTTGAAAGGTCAGACCTCTACGAAAGAAAAGGCAAAAACCCTCACGCATTCACCATTTCCATTGATAAGATGGACGATGTGAGGGTGCTTGAGAATATTCGAAACGATATAAAATGGCTTGAGACAACTCTTCACGAGTATGGGCATGCAGTTTATGAAAAGTATATCGATAAAACTCTTCCCTTTATTTTAAGGGATCCTGCTCACATCTTTACAACTGAAGCAGTTGCAATGTTCTTTGGACGGCTTGCTCGTCATCCTGAATTTTACGAAAAGATCCTAAACCTTGCTTCTCTAAACCTTTCAGAAATTTCACCACGCCTTATGAAACTTCTCCGATACCAACTTGCAATTACAACTCGCTGGGTTATCACATTTGTGTTCTTTGAGAAAGAACTATACAGAAATCCCGAAGGCGACCTCAACAACCTCTGGTACGATATTGTGCATGAATTACAATACATCGATCTTCCCGAGAGGCGCATGTATCCCGATTGGGCTTCAAAAATTCATTTTGGTTCTTCGCCTGTGTATTATCACAACTACCTTTTGGGTGAAATCCTTGCATCCCAATTTAGCGCCTATATTAATAAAAATATTTCCAATGGGTTTATTGAGCCACAGGTTGGCGAATTTTTTGTGGAGAAAGTTTTTAGGAAAGGTGCATCTCTTCGCTGGGACGACCTTGTTGAATTTGCAACCAGCGAACCCTTAACTTCTACTTACCTTGTTGAATTTATAAAAGGAAAGTAATATTACCTTATCATTTTAATCGGAGGAGGGAGAAAGTTTCCCTCCTCGACATTCAACTCGACTGTGCAATAGTTGTTTTTAAAAGTGTCGATAACAGGGTGTCTAATATTAATCGTCATTTATAGTCATGCCGAAATGATTTTAATTGTCACCCCGAGAAGCCTTTCTGAGGGGTCTCCTCAGTTCAATCTGAGGGGGCAAAATACCCCCCTCAGTGCTCCCCCATAAACATTAAAAATCTTTTTATCCTTAGGGGTAAGTTAGAAAGGGCATGTGCCCTTTCTAATAATTGTCTTACCGCAATACTTCTCTGAGACGACTAAAATATAATTTTTTATGTATTTTCTTTTTTCGCACTTCGTTTTACAATTTTCCTGTGGTAAAATATATGCCACAAATAAAAGAAGGAGGTAATATGAGAAATAAAGCCTTTGCTGTAATGGTTGCGATTGCAATGGTTGTCTCTCTCATTGCACCGCTTGGAAATGTAGTAAAGGGAGCTGCGTCCTTATCTTGTTCTTTTCCATTTTATTATGCACCTTACGATGGGACGCAGAATTCTGGAACACCTGTTGCTTATTACTTAACGATTACCGGAGCAAACCCTAATGCAAACTACTATTTAAATGCCTACTATTACTATGGCACTAATCCTTCTGGTAGCTACATTTGGAATGCTTCAACATCTCAGTGGGTTCCGACAACTTCAAGTTCTCCAAGTTCAACATCAGGACATCCTGTTATAACAACAGATAGTTCTGGCAATTGGTCTGGCTGGGTATTTGTAAAATCAAGGATTGATAAGGATTACGGCACTTTACCTAACATAAGATTTAGAGCCTATCTTACAAGTAATACAACTACTCAGATAACGGGAACTTACAATTCTGTTCATATGATGAATATGCGTATTTCAGGGTTTACTCCTCCATCCTGGGTAGATACAGATGGCGGTTGGATTGAAGGAATTGCTTACCAAATTGACGGAACTACACCTGCCTCAAACTGCCCAGTGGTAGTGAAGAACTCTTCCGGCACTATCATTGGCATTTATATGACTGAGGATAATGGTGTTAATGAAGGCTATTCTTCAACTCCTGGCTATTTCAAAGTTGCAGCACCTGTTGGTACAGGATACACTGTTGAGGTGTGGGATCCTTCAACAAATACTAAAATTGGAAACGCAACAACAGATGTCTTTGTAAAAGCAGGACAAACCACCTCGAATGTCACTATAAATGGAACTCAAACAAGTTATCCTCCATCTGTATTTTCTACGACACCTTCAGATGGAGCAACAAATGTTCCATTAAATACCACCGTGAAAGCAGTCTTTACGAAAGCAATGGATTCTTCTACCATAAATGTAAATACGATTATTCTTAAAGACTCCTCAGGTAATCCAGTTTCTGGAAGTGTAAGTTTTGAATCATCTACTAATACAGTTACATTTTCTCCTTCTTCTTATCTAAATATAACAACAACTTATACATTTACAATTTTAGGTGGAAGTAATGGTGTGAAGGATTCCTTAGGAAATCCAATGCCTTCGGATTACTCCATCTCATTTACTACCCAAAGTGCAGGCCCTAAGGTTCTCTCAACTAACCCTGTTGACGGTGCAACAGGTGTAGCAGTTGATACAACTATTTCTGCAACTTTTGATAAAGACATTGATACCTCAACACTTACAACCTCATCATTTACATTAAAAGACTCTTCAAACAATTCTGTTTCTGGGACAGTTTCTTATGATTCTTCTTCCAAAACTGCAACATTTACACCTTCGTCTAATCTTTCTTCAAACACAACATATACTGCAACACTTTCAGGCTCTATAAAGGATACAAGCGGCAATCTTATGGGTGCTGATTACTCATGGTCATTTACAACTGTTGAACTTCCAATAACGATTGCTGAAGCAAGAGCAAAGCCCTTAGGTACAACCGTATACATAAGAGGTAATGTAACTGTTGTTCCAGGAACATTTAACAGAGGTTTTGCAATCCAAGATTCAACTGGTGGTATATATATTTATCCTTCAACTCAGCCAACAGGTATATCTCTTGGCGATGTAGTTGAAGTAAAAGGAACACTTTACAATTACAATAACCTGCTTGAACTTTCTCCTGTAAGCTATATTAACCGAATTGGTCCAGGCACTTGCCCTGATCCAATTACTCTTGCACTTGATCAAGTTGGTGAATCATACGAAGGGTTCCTTGTTAAGGTAACTGGCACGGTAAAGTCAAAGAGCGGCACAACAAATATAACTATTGTTTTAACTGATGGAACAAACGACAGGCAAGTTTACGTATATTCTTCAACCGGTATTAATACCTCAAATATACTTGTTGGAGATAGTATAACCGTTACAGGTTTCCTTGGGCAGTATAGTTCTAATTACCAGATTCAACCAAGATATCAAAGCGATATCCTGCTTAACAAGCCTCAAATTGTCTCAACAAACCCTGTAAATAACGCAACTGGAGTTTCAATGAATTCTACGATTAGTGTAACATTTGATAGAGCACTTGATCCTACAAGCATTGATAACTCAAGCATCATCGTGAAAGATTCTTCCGGAAATCAAATTGGCGGTAGTGTTTCATATGATAATAATACTTTCACGATCACTTTTACTCCAAGTGGGAGTCTTCCATATGATATTGGAATTACAGTAACCGTTTCTAAAAACATTAAAGATACCAATGGTTATACAATGGGCACTGATTATACATTCCAGTTTGCAACAGTAACGTTCCAATCTCCGTCTCCTACAACACCGTTTACAACATCACAAGATACTTCATTAAAGATTTTTGCAGTTATGTATAATTCGCTTGAACAAGGCATAAATGAGAAAGGTGAAGCAGTTTGCCTTATGAATACAGGTTCTGCAACTGTGGATATTTCTAACTATACGATTACAGATTTCGAAGGCACAATACAATTCCCACAGGACACTTATATCGCACCGGATACAAGAATTTGGGTTGCAAGAGAAGCAACTGAATTTTACAATGAATTTGGATTTAAGCCGAATTTTGAATACGGCAAAGATACAGACTCTACGGTTCCAAATCTAACCGATGTTAATGGCACGTTCCCTATTTTCGATAACAACGGTGATGAGTGTGCAATGTTTGATAGTTCAAACAGTATTGTGGACATAGTAGTATGGGGAAATTCTGACTATGCTAACACTGGCTGGATTGGATCAAAGATTACTCCTTATATCTTTGCTTCATACATCTCACCTGAAGGCGATATTGCCTATAGAAAACTCGATGAGACAACAGGAAAGCCAATTCCTGATACAAATACCGCATCAGACTGGTCTTGGGATCCAAACGAGCCAATCGGTGGTTGCAAGATAATGTACCCAGGCTGGGATACATGGGATCTTTTCCCTACAACTGTGAAACATTCAGGCGTTGTAACAACAACATTTGCCCTTTCTCCAGACAATGCTTTCTATGCTTTAAGAGATGCTATAAGGTCTGCTCAATCATCTATTAAGATTGAACTTTATACTATAACAAGTCTTGAACTTATGCAGGAAATTCTTAACAGAATGGATGCAGGAGTGCAGGTTAAGGTGCTTATGGACGGTCAAGTATACGGTGCAACTGGTGGGACATACGATCAAGTAAGATGGTTTGTAACACAAGTCGTAAATAAAGGCGGAACTGCATACTTCCTGAGAAACCCATCCAACTCACCATATCCACACGATAGATACAATAACGTCCATATTAAGACAATAATTATTGATGATAGCAAAGTATTTATCTCTGCAGATAACCTCACAAGAAGTTCAATGCCTTGTGATGACCTTTCTGATGGCACAGCAGGAAATAGAGGTGCAACAATACTTACAAATGATCCAGTCATTGTTCAGGGAGTTTTGAAAATCTTTAATCATGATTTTAATATTGGCTATTATGATGTATCACCATATAATCCTCTAACAGATGCGCCTCCTTCTGGATACACTCCGCCTGCAATGGATAATCCATCTGGTTACTATCCTGTGCAACCGCAACCTCTTACCGTAACGGAGTATGAGGAACTTGAACTTATTCAATCGCCTGATACCTCAATTAAAGCAACAGAAGGAATTATAGGTTTGATTAATAGGGCAGGAGCAGGAGATATTGTTATTGATGAAAATCAATATGAATATTTATACTGGGGGCCATCCAGTAGTTACATCAACCCAAGACTTCAAGCACTCATTAATGCTGCAAACCGTGGTGCGCAGGTATATATCCTGCTTGATAGCGTAAATAGTGCTTCAACAAATACACCAACCAAGAATTACTTGGATAGTCTTAATAATCCTAACATACATGTGCTTCTCGGAAATCCAACCTCTGGTAATGGCTCTTATCCAATACATAACAAGATGTTCCTTGCTCGTATCGGTGGTAAAGGTTATGTAAATATTTCCTCAATTAACGGCTCAGAAAACTCTTCTCGTGCAAACCGTGAACTTGGTATCATCATCCAATCAAATGCAGGTTTTGAATACTTCTACAAAGCATTTGCCTACGACTGGGCAGTCTCCGGCGGAACTCCACTTAGTAGCAATCCAGGAACTTTGTATTTTGTGGTTTCTTCTGTTAACAACTCTTCCTTCGGCTCCATAACTCCTTTGGGATCTATTTCCATTCCTTACGGTGGCAGTCAATCTTTCACCATTAAAGCAAATCCTGGATACTTTATCTACAAAGTTTTAGTCGATGGATCTCCAATTAACATAACAAATTCTTTTAAGATGACATATACATTTACTAATATTACCTCTAACCATACGATTTCTGTTGAGTTTATGAAGCTCCCTGACACCACTCCACCTACAGTAACTCTTCCAACCATAAATGGTATTAACCTTGATTCACCTAATACAACACTTAAACTCAAAGATAATTCACTAACATTCACAGTCTCTGCAACTGATGAATCAGGTATAGCACGAATGGTTGTAAAAGTAAATGGCATTGTAGTAATTGATAAAAACAACCTTGATCCAACAATAGCCCTTCCTGATGGACTAAATACTGTTGAAGTAATAGTCTATGATACAGTAGGAAACTATACCTCCAAATCCTTCAAAGTGCTCGTTGATACAAAACCACCAACAGTTATCCTTCCAGATATTCCACAAACAACATCAACCAATTCTCTAACTCTTAAAGGCACATTGATAGATACTGTTTCAGGTGTAAGGTCCCTTATCATAAATGATATTCCTGTTCCTGTAACCCTTGAAGGAAACTTTGAAACAACTCTTACACTTTCTCAAGGCACAAACACCATAACATTAACCGCAGAAGATAATATGGGCAACAAGGTTACCAAAACCCTTACAATAACCTATACTCAACCTCAACAAACAAAGAGATCCCATATCGTAACCCTTACCATAAACTCCCCAACCATTACCATTGACTACACCATCACCAAAAACATCGATACCCAAGGAAGTAAACCCATCATCCAAAACGGTAGAACCCTTATCCCCATAAGAACTCTCATTGAATCTCTTGGTGGCAAAGTCCTGTGGGATGCAAAAGAACAGAAAGTAACCATAGAACTAAACGGCCACTCAGTAATCCTCTATATTGGCAAAACCTATGCCTATGTTGATGGAAACAAGAGAACCCTTGATGTTGCTCCTCAAATCATAAACGGTAGAACCTACATCCCCTTGAGATTTGTCTCTGAATCCCTTGGCATGGTTGTAGACTACGACTCTCAATCAAAGACCATAACAATCTACTACATACCATAATCCAACCTAACTTGTAATAACTACCTATCAAGGCAGGCTTCAATGCCTGCCTTTTTATTTAGGATTTCTGCAAGTTTCCCAAAAAGTTTGAAAATTTATGTTTGAGATATTGACTTTGATTTTTTTACAGTTATAATTTTTTCAATGGAGTATAATATTTATAGTAGTAAAAAAAGAACAATTATTAAAGGAGGTGCTATGAAAAAATTAGTTTCGTTGTTGCTTGTTTTAGTGTTTGTGCTTGCACTTTTGCCTGGCTATTCATTTACAAAAGCAAATGATGGAAGCAGTATAATTTCTGTTGCCAAGTCTCATGTAATTGAGTACCTTGATAAAAAACTACAAGCAAAACAGCATCCAAAAGTTGAGGCAAATTTCGATGTTATTGATGGTGTTGAACTTCCAAAGGATGTTATAAAGGCTTACAATGTAAAGAGCGGAGACGATAAAGTAACAGTCTATGTCCCCGGTAGCAAAGATCCTTTAATTACAGGAAAGGCATCACTATCTGATTTAAAATCAGAACATGCTTCAATTGAATCGGCAATTTCGCAATCTGGTGCCAATGTATCAAATAAAAGAGAACTTTATGTGGTTGCAAACGCTATTGGGTTTGATGTCAAAGTAAAAGACCTTCTAAAACTCTACAAAGCGCTTGGGAAAGACAGAGTTCACTTCTCCAATGTTTATAAAGTTGAACTAAATTATAGTGTTCCATTAATTGGGGCAACTGATGTGTGGTCTAATTATGGTGCTGATGGAAGTGGCTTATATTTAGGAGTTGTTGATACGGGAATTGATTATACTCATCCAGATTTTGGCGGCGATGGTACAAACCATGGTTTTCCAACCTCAAAAGTAGTTGCAGGATACGATTTCGGTGACAATGATTCTGATCCAATGGATTTGCAGGGCCATGGCACACATGTTGCAGGTATTATGGCAGCAGATGGTGTTGTAAAAGGTGTTGCACCTAAGGCAAAACTTGTGGTTGCAAAGATTGTTAAAGGTGGTGAAGGTTATGCTACTGGTATTGATATAGCAAGAGCCTTTGATTATATGGGAGATCCAGATAACCTTGATAACGGCCCTGAAGGAAAACATCCAAAGGTTACAGCAGTTAACATGTCGTTCGGGAGCCCTTACGGATTTGTAGATCCTTTTGATATTGAACATATGGCAATAGAACGTTGTATAGGAACTGGTGTGTTTGTATCCCTTTCTGCGGGAAACTCATATTGGGCTTATGCAAATACGTTTGGTACATCATATAGGTATCAATATATTCCTGATTGGGCTTCGGTTGGTTCTCCTTCTATTACTCCATCTGCAATGTCAGTTGCAGCAAGTTATAATAGTTATTCAAGATATCCTGCACTCACAAGAATTGCTCCTACTCCTGAAGTAAACTATGCATATACCGTAGGATCTGGTTCACCCGATCCAATTACAACACTTGGGGATAATAATGGACAGGGATACGAGTATGTTTACTGTGGATATGGTGGTTCCTCTGAGTTTCCACCAGAAGTTTCTGGAAAAATCGCATTAATTAGGAGGGGAAATTATACCTTCTTAACTAAAATTCAAAATGCTTATAATGCCGGTGCAATTGGAGTAATTATTTTCAATAATACAACTGGTTATCTTACAATGGCAACAGATGGTCAACCATCAATTCCTGCAGTATTCATTAGTAAGGCTGATGGTGAAGCTTTACTTCCTTACGCAGTAAACGGTGAGACGGGTGGCGGTAGGGTAGGATTTAGGTCAAATACCTATGCAGATGTTCCACAACTTGTAGATACTATGGTTAGTTTCTCCTCATGGGGACCTGCTCCTGATTTGTCTTTCAAGCCTGAAATAACTGCACCTGGTGGTGGCATTTGGTCAACAGTTCCTGTTGCTCAGGGGAGTTATGCAAATTATTCAGGCACATCAATGGCTGCACCTCATGTTGCTTCTGCAGCAGCACTTGTAAAGCAGGTTCATCCTAATTGGCAAGTTTCAGATATTAAAACTGCTTTAATGAACACAGCAAAATTGATAACAGATCCTTCAACGGGCGTTTACTATTCACCTCACCTTGTTGGCGCAGGAAGGGTAGATGTAAAGTCTGCTGTGAAAACTCCGGTTCTTGTAACGCATTTTAGCCCTAAAGGTGAAATACCAATGCCAACGGAACTTCCCTATGTTGCATTAGGAGAACAAACAAATTACAAAAATCAACCAATTTCCTTTACCTTAAGATTGAGAAATACAACATCTACACCTGCTACATATACAGTTAATCCAGGTTATGTCCAGACAGTTGATTATGTAATGAGAGCAAGAGTATTACCTGGTGCAACAATTTCCGCAAGTCCTTCAACAGTTACGGTTCCTGCAAATGGTGTTGCATTTGTTACGATAACAATTGATGCAACAAATTGCACGCAGCAAACCCTTTACTTTTACGGTTATATACTTGACTACTATGTGAATTATGTTGAGGGATTCATAAAATTTGTGCCAACAGATCCAACTCTTCCTGAGCTCCATATGCCTTATATGGGTGTGCTTGGTAAGTGGAATCAGTTTACAGATGAAAACGCTTGGGACTTTAATCCAATAATTGACCCACCCGCAGATGATCCATATAACCTTATTTGGTGGTGGTATGGCGAGAGTTATTTTGATACATGGCCTGAATTTACAGATGGTAGCCATTGGTATTTTACAGGTATTGATTTTTATGGAAATCCTGACAGAAATGCAATAGCAGTTAATACTAATTCTTATTATCTTGAAGCAAACTTTGGTTTGCTTAGAAATGCTCAAAATGTGACAATTGAGATAAGAGATAATTCTAACAATCTTGTAAAGACAATTGATTCTGTTGATTGGATGTATAAAGACCCTTATTATGCGCTTGATGGGTGGTTATGGTACTTTGCCAATCCATGGACTGGGCAACCTTTCTGGTGGGATGGAACAGATGCAAATGGAAATTCTGTGCCTGACGGAAAATACCACCTTGTAATAAAAGCTACACCACAAAAGATGTTTAATAAGGCAAATTATGATGCACCACATATAGTTGACTTCCCCGTTTCACTTGATAGAGTTGCACCATCAACAAGTTGGACTACAACAACAAATCCAGATGGATCTGTTACTGTTACATGGAGTGCATTAGACTCAGAGCCTTCTTCAGGCATTTGGGGATTTGATATTGAGTGGACAAGTGGTTTTGCTATTGTCTCACCTACACAGAACTCCTTTACTATTCCTGCAGGTGAAAATACAAGTGAAATTTATGTTATCGCAATTGACAATGCTTGGAATATGGGCTTTGGAAGTAACCCTGTTCTTACAATAAATCCAACTGAAGCAACTATAAGTGTAGGTCAAACTGTTTCCGCAACGCTTAGTGTATCGGGAGGAGTTGCGCCTTACAGCTATTCTGTTCCGACTGTATCGCCAAAACCAAACGGCAAGTATGGAATTTCAGGAAATACATTTAATTTCACACCATCCATTGATGATCAAGATAAAGTATTTATCTTTACAATAAAGGTTGCAGATTCATTTGGAAGGGAAGATTCAAAACAATTTAAAGTTAATGTTCTTAAGCTCCCTGACACCACTCCACCTACAGTAACTCTTCCAACCATAAATGGTATTAACCTTGATTCACCTAATACAACACTTAAACTCAAAGATAATTCACTAACATTCACAGTCTCTGCAACTGATGAATCAGGTATAGCACGAATGGTTGTAAAAGTAAATGGCATTGTAGTAATTGATAAAAACAACCTTGATCCAACAATAGCCCTTCCTGATGGACTAAATACTGTTGAAGTAATAGTCTATGATACAGTAGGAAACTATACCTCCAAATCCTTCAAAGTGCTCGTTGATACAAAACCACCAACAGTTATCCTTCCAGATATTCCACAAACAACATCAACCAATTCTCTAACTCTTAAAGGCACATTGATAGATACTGTTTCAGGTGTAAGGTCCCTTATCATAAATGATATTCCTGTTCCTGTAACCCTTGAAGGAAACTTTGAAACAACTCTTACACTTTCTCAAGGCACAAACACCATAACATTAACCGCAGAAGATAATATGGGCAACAAGGTTACCAAAACCCTTACAATAACCTATACTCAACCTCAACAAACAAAGAGATCCCATATCGTAACCCTTACCATAAACTCCCCAACCATTACCATTGACTACACCATCACCAAAAACATCGATACCCAAGGAAGTAAACCCATCATCCAAAACGGTAGAACCCTTATCCCCATAAGAACTCTCATTGAATCTCTTGGTGGCAAAGTCCTGTGGGATGCAAAAGAACAGAAAGTAACCATAGAACTAAACGGCCACTCAGTAATCCTCTATATTGGCAAAACCTATGCCTATGTTGATGGAAACAAGAGAACCCTTGATGTTGCTCCTCAAATCATAAACGGTAGAACCTACATCCCCTTGAGATTTGTCTCTGAATCCCTTGGCATGGTTGTAGACTACGACTCTCAATCAAAGACCATAACAATCTACTACATACCATAATCCAACCTAACTTGTAATAACTACCTATCAAGGCAGGCTTCAATGCCTGCCTTTTTATTTAGGATTTCTGCAAGTTTCCCAAAAAGTTTGAAAATTTATGTTTGAGATATATGATCCCTTACCTAATTTTTTTAGCACGTTTTTAATTGCTAACTTTTTCAAGCAATTCTACTTGAAATTATTCTGAGTCAAAGGAAAATCAGTATATCTAAGTCTCTTTTAAGTAAAAGAGGATTTAGTGTTTCATACATTCTCCTGAGATTCTTCTTTATTTCTTCAGATACTAACTCACATTCAAGAATCCTTTGATAGGGTGTCTTGGGTTTGTCGTATTTCTTTGATACCTTACTTCCAATTCTTGTTTTCTCTTTTAGTTTCATTGAAGGTAAGAAAAAGTTCGTATAGAGCCTCAATGTATTGTAGAGTTCATTCATTATCTTCAGTTCCTCATCCGTATCATACCTTATGTATCCTACAGCCCTTCTTACCACAGAATAGTTTATCTTTCAACAAAGCAATTGTCATTCTTTCTATAAAGTCTTGCCCTTGTAATTGTGATATGCTCTTTTTCACAATAATTCAATAGATGTGCATTGATGAATTCACTTCCATTATCTCTCAATACCTTTTTATTCACGAAGAGAAACTCTTCCGAGTCTTCTTTAATACAATGAATATCCTCGTTTTATTTTTTAAATTTCTATAAGGATTTTCTATATTAGGAAATGACTTAATTTTGTGAGGGTTTTTGATTAGGCAATTCGAAGATTCTCTATTATTAGAATTTTTGGGTATAATTTTCTTGTAAGTTATTTTGTATTAACGGATGAAAATAATGGAAAACTTAGGGCTTGTTTCAATAATAATGCCGGTTTACAATGCAGAAAAGTATGTGAAAGATGCGATTGAGTCTGTATTAGCTCAAACATATCCATACTTTGAACTTATAGTTGTTAATGATGGCTCAACTGATAGGAGTGATGAAGTAATTAGGTCCTTTAAGGATAAGAGGATTGTATATATTAAGCACGAGAAAAATCTTGGAGTTGCAGAAGCACGAAATACCGCCCTTAGGATTGCAAAAGGAAAGTGGGGAGCGGTTATTGATGCAGACGATGTGTGGCTAAAGGAAAGATTGGAAAAATTAATTCCAATAATAGCAAAAAATGAGAATTTTTTTGTTGGAGATGATCACATAATTTGCTTTGATTCTCCGATGGGCTTAAAAAGGTGGGAGAGTCAATTACGTTTATTTCACAATAAAATTTTTTTAATTCAGAAATAATAGAATTTGATATATTTGATTATATTGATGCTGGGAGCATGATGATGCATCCAATTTTTCCTCTATCAATAGTAAAAGAGAGAGAAATATTTCAACAACAACAATTTGTTCCTGTTGAAGATCTGTGCTTTTACTTCGAACTTTTTTTGTCTGGGCTAAAATTGAAAGTGACAAAAGAATCTTACTACCTGTATAGAATTACTCCTGGTTCATTGACTTCGAAAAAACCAATTGACAATATGCCTTTAATTGTTGATTATCTTTCTCAAAAATATCCGTTAACAAAAGAAGAAAAAAATGCTTTTAACAGACTTATTAGAAAATCTAATAGAAACTATATTTATAATATGTTTACATATTACCTAAAGAAAAAGGATTTTAAAAATGCATTATTGTTCGGATTTAAACATCCGTTTGTATTTTTGAATTTCTTTTTAGACTTAGATACTCCTTGAGATATCGTATTAAAGCAAAATTATTAGGAGGAATAATTAGGTGAGTAATATTGAAAAAAGAATTGCATTTTTTTTGCCGAACCTTAACGGTGGTGGTGCAGAAAAATCAATAGTAAACTTAGTCAAGGAATTTTCAAAACGCAATTTTTATATCGACTTAGTATTAGTTAGTGCACAAGGACCATATATTTCACAAATTCCTAATAATGTAAGAATAATTGATTTAAACACTTCGCATGTTATTTTGGCTTTACCTAAATTGGTGAAGTATCTTGCTAGTAATAAGCCCGATGCTTTAATTTCTTCTTTAAATCATGCAAATGTTGTTGCAATAATGGCAAAATTGATTTTGAATAGTAAAACGAAAATAATTGTTAGGGAAGATAGTATCCCTTCTCAAGAAAGAAGGAATTCAAAATCGATAAAAAGCAAAGTTTTGCCTCTGCTAATGCATGTATTTTATCCATATGCAGATTTTGTAATTGCAGTATCGAAAGGTGTAAAAGAAGATTTAGTTAGTTATGTTAGACTAAAACCTGGCAGGATAAAGGTGATATTTAATCCCGTATTAGATTTAGAAATTTTTGACAGGGCAAAAGAAAATGTTGATTATAAGTGGTTTAATGATAATAATTATTTACCTATTATAATCTCTGTTGGTAGGTTAACTGAGCCGAAAGACTTTGGCACATTGCTGAAGGCGTTTGCACTCGTTCGAAAACAAATTGATGCAAGACTTGTCATCTTAGGTGAAGGAGAAGAAAGAAAGAATCTGGAGACTCTTACAAAAGAACTTGGTGTTTCAGATTATGTCTGGATGCCAGGTTTTGTTGACAATCCGTATAAATATATGAGCAGAGCAGATGTTTTTGTTCTTTCGTCTTTGTACGAAGGGCTCTCTATGGTTCTAATAGAAGCGCTTGCGCTTGGTGTCCCTGTTATCTCAACTGACTGCAAAAGTGGGCCAAGAGAAGTTCTTGAGAATGGAAAATATGGGAAGTTAGTGCCAGTTCACGATGTAAATGCTCTAAGTACTGCAATTATGGAAGTTTTGACTAATCCGAAAAGTTTTGAAATTGATAAAGACGTATTAGAGAAATATAAATCAGAAAAAATATTTGAGGAGTATTTGAAATTAATATGAAAGAAAATAGCCTCTTAATTAAACGAGTTTACCGAGTTTTAATTTTGTTTTTTGTCTTTATTTTTGTACTTGCTATAAGAATTCCTGTAGTGCAAAATATTCTATTAACTTTTGCTGGTTTCTTGATGATTCAATGGCTTGTACCGATGGAAATGAAAAATGCTTTATTTCTTGCTTACGTTATAAGAATTTTATTTCTTTTATTTAACACATATGCTTTTCATCTACCTTTACTAAATACGGGTGATGCCACAATGTATGATTCTATTGGACTTCAGTGGTCTCAAAATGGAGTAGAATGGGTGCTTGCACATTTTACATCCGGAGCGTTCATGTATAGTTGGTTCATTGCAATTGTTTATTACACTTTTGGGTATAATCCTTTTATTGTGCAATTTATAAATGTAATGTTTGGAACTTTTACGATTTTTTATGTTTATCTTATTACTGAAGACATCTTTAGTGAAGAAGAAGCGTTAATTACCTCTTATATTTCCTCAATATTTCCTTCTTTTGTTTATTTCTCCCTGGCTATTCTAAGAGAAGCCCCGATTGTTTTTTTCTTTACAGGTGGTGTTCATTATTTTATAAAATGGCTTAAAAATGGAAGTTTAATTAGTTTGGTCGTATCTGAGGGCATGTTTGTCTTGTCAGTAGGATTCCATACCGGGGCATTAGTTTCTCTTTTTGTCGTTTTTCTAATTAATCTCTTTCTTCTATTGGAATGGCTTATTCGGAAGAAAAAAACATATATCTTCCAAAAATCTGCGGGAATATTTGTGTCTTTATTTTTCATATGGTTTGAATTTGAGACCAGATTTGGTTTTGAAAAATTATCGCCTCTTCAGTTTCCTACTCCTCCTACTACTATTTCTAATTTTCTGGGTAAACTTATAATATTAATAAAATCTTTTCTACAAAGTTTGATAAATTATATTAACAAAATGCAGATTGGATATTCTTATGGGCGTGCAGTTTACTTACCAAATTTTGTTGTGAAAAGTTTCCCTGATTTAGTATTGCAAATACCTGTCAGATTGTTTTATTTTCTTTTTTCCCTTTTTCTGTGGATGATAAAAGAACCTATTGACTTGCTTGGTTTTTTTGATGCTATTTTTTATATTATTATTGTAGTTCTTATTTTGCTAAACATTAAGAAATTAGTTAGAAAAAAAGAAACTTTGTTTATTCTTATTTTGCTCTTTGCAGAGTTTACAGTTTTTGGTCTTATTACTTCCAACTATGGAAGCGCTTTGAGACACAGGGCGAAGTTTGTTGGACTACTAATTATACTTGCTTCGCCAACTGTTAAAAATTTTTTAGAACGATTTAATACAAATGTTTTATGGAGAAGAAATGAAGGTACTTAATCTCATTGACTCACTATACGCAGGTGGTGCAGAATCTCTTCTTAAAAACTTTTTGATTGAAGTAAAAAAACATCCCGATATACAAATTGATGTGTGCACTTTGTATTCAAGGAACGTATTTAAAGATGATCTTGTTAAGAACGGTGTTAATGTATTCGACCTTGCACTACCTTTTAAATATGACTTTAGAGGTGTCTTGAAACTTGTAAAATTAATAGGAGAGAATAATTATGATATTGTTCATGTGCACTTGTTTCCGGCGGATTTGTTTGGGGCTTTGGCGTCATTGTTTGTTAGTAAAAAGGCTAAATTTATCTTTTCCGAGCATAGCATTTACAATAGAAGAAGAGATATAAAATTATATAAGCCAATTGATATGTTTGTTTACTCACGATATAAAAAGATTATCTGTGTAAGTGATTTAGTTAAAAAGAAACTGATTGATTACATTCCTGAACTTGCAGACAAGACTACCGTGATTAAAAATGCAATTCCTGTAAAAGATGAAATTGGGGAACAGAAGCATAAAATATACGATGTTTTATTCGTTGGTAGGCTTGAAAAGGCAAAAGGAGTTGATGTTCTTATAAAAGCAATTTATGAAATAAAATCAAAATACTCCTTGAACCTTGCTGTTGCGTTAATTGGCGATGGATCTTTGAAAAGCGATTATGAAAAACTTGTTAAAGAACTTAATCTTGAAAGTAGTATAAAATTTCTTGGTATAAGAAGAGATGTTGAAGCGCTAATGAGAATGAGCAAAATTTTTGTCCTTCCTTCACTCTGGGAAGGACTGCCAATGGTGCTACTTGAGGCGATGGCAAATGGGATTCCTATAATTGCAACCAAAGTTGGTGGAATTCCTGAGGTGATTGAGGATGGTGTTAATGGCTTACTCGTTGACCAAGAGTCGTCCACCGAACTTGGAGAAAAAATTGTCTATCTTCTTAATAGCTCGGCTTATGGAGAACAACTATCAAAAAATGCCTTTGGAAAGGTTAAAAGAGAATATTCGATTGAGGCTTACACAAAAGAAATGTTGCGCTTATACAGGGAAATTCTAAATGAAGAAAACAATTAAGAAAATCTTATTTCTCGCAACTGTTGATTCGCACATTTATTATTTTCATATTCCTTTTATGAAATTGTTGAGAGATATGGGATATGAGGTCGAAGTTGCGTGTTCAAATGTCGGCTTTACAGATAAGATAGAGGTTGAAGGTTTTAGAGTCCATAATATTCCCTTTAGCAGGAATCCTTTAAGTATAAGTAATATAAGATCTGCAATTGAATTGTATAAACTCGTAAAAAAGGAAAACTATATAATGCTTCACACTCACACACCTGTTGCAAGTTTTATAGGGCGAATTGTGGGGAGGATAGCAGGAATTCCTCACATTGTTTATACAGCGCATGGTTTTCACTTTCATGAATATGGCAATCCTTTAATGAATTTGATATATTTCCATCTTGAAAAATTTGCAGGTAGGTTTACTGATGTTTTGATAACAATAAACACAGATGATTATAAAATTGCAAAAGAAAAGAAAATTGTGCCAAACGGAAAGATAATATATTTAAAAGGAGTTGGAGTTGATACTGAGAAGTTTAAGGCAGAATCCGAAAATTTAGATAAAAATTTCAATGTGGGTAAAAGTTTTGTATTTACTTCTGTGGGAAGAATGGAGAAAGAGAAACATTTCGACCATTTATTAAAAGCCTTTTATGTGGTAAGCCAAAAGAATAAAAATTTTGAGTTAGTTTTAATAGGTGACGGAAAGTGTTATGATTCCTTAAGAAATCTTTCGTATGGGTTGTCTTTGGAAGATTACATTAGATTTGTAGGGTATTTAGAAGACATTAAACCATATTTAGGGAGTTCTCTTGCGTTCGTTTTTACATCGTCCCGTGAGGGTTTGCCTGTTTCTGTTATGGAAGCGATGGCAATGGAAAAACCTGTCGTTTCATATAATATAAGAGGTGTGAGAGATTTAATCGAAGATGGCGTGAACGGATTTTTGGTGCCATTTGGTGATATAGAAGGTCTTGCAGATAAAATTATTTACCTTATGGAAAATCCTGAAGTTGCAAAAGAAATGGGCAAAAGAGGAAGAGAGAAAATTGAAAGAGAATTTAGCCTAAATATAATTTTAGCGCAAATGAAATATATTTATAAAGAAATTCTTGAAACCCAAGGGCAAAATTTTGAAAATGAAAAATAATAAAGACTCAATAAGATTAAATTATGTTTTACTTAAGGGAGTCCAGTTTTTATCAGATATGTTAGTCGTTTGTTTCTCTTATTTTCTTTCAATTTATTTGAGATTAATTGCAGGGAAACCTCTTTCTCATGATAATATAGCAAGTATTAAATTAGTTTTGCCGTATATTTTGCTTTTGTATGCTATATTTTATTTCATATATAAACTTTATGACATTGAGTCATTGGATTCTTACGAGACATTTTTAGGTATTTTCTTTTCGACCATTTTAATATTTTTACTTACTCTTGCTTTATCGTTCTTTCTAAGAGCATTTGCTGTTCCAAGGACAATTATTATAGGTTCATTTTTCTTGCAACTTATCTTTCTTTTACTTTCGCATTATTTAATTTCGTTGATTTACGATAAGGTTATTCCTCCACAAGATATTGCTGTAATTACTAAAAGCGTTGATCAGGAAAATAAAGTTTTGGAATATTTGGGTCGACTTAGAAGAGGAAAAGTAAATTTAAGTTTATTAACTGTTGACACTCTGGACTTTAAAGAAAAAATTGAGAAGGTTTTAGATTCATACGATCTTTTTGTTGTTGATGATAGTTTCACACTTTTTGAAAAAGATGAAATAGTAAAATTTTTAGCATATTTAGATAAGCCTTTTTATATCGTGCCAGGGTTGTATGGTTTACTACTTTTAAATCCAAACCTCCACTTTATAAATGACTTAACTTTGTTTGAAGTCTATGTTGTGAATTTCTCGCCTATAGAAAGAATCATTAAGCGCCTTATTGATATTGTTTTTTCTATTGTTACTTTGGTAATTTTTTCTCCTGTTATTTTTATAGTTTCCATTGCAATTGTTTTAGACTCAGGCTTACCGATTTTCTACTTACAAGAGCGAGTTGGTGAAAGAGGCAAAATTTTCAAAACAATAAAATTCCGAACGATGATTAAGGATGCAGAAAAGCACACTGGTGCAGTGCTTTCCTCTGAAAACGATCCTCGAATTACAAGGGTTGGAAGGTTTTTAAGAAAAACAGGTCTTGATGAGGTGCCCCAGTTTATAAATGTCCTTAAAGGAGAGATGAGTGTTGTTGGTCCAAGACCTGAGCGCCCAGAACTTATTGAGAAAATCAAGAAAGATGTCCCATATTTTGATTTAAGGCTTTTAATGAAGCCAGGAATTACTGGTTTTGCACAACTTTACGGGAAATATGACACCTCTTTCGAGGACAAATTAAAGATGGATTTGGCGTATGCTAAAAGTAGGCACATTATTCTAACCGATATATACATAATATTTAACACCATAAAATTGTTTTTGTCACCGCACAAAAGAAAGTAAGTAGTCTTCACAGTTGATAACTAATTTATCTATTATTGAACAAAAATTTTTTTAATCTCCGAGATAAATGAAGTAAATGTTTTGAGTTCTGATAGTAGAGAAAATAAGTGTTCTACATTAATTTCAGCATATTCATGCACTAATAAATTTCTCAACCCAACTATTTTAATAAGTTCATTTGCGGTAGAGTTTTTAATATAATTTTTATCTCTTAGGATTTCTATACATTCCCTATAATTTTTAGGATTTCCAAGGTTGAATCTGAAATTAACGCGCACGCAACACCTATAACAATTTGAGAAGATTCAAAAATACCATACCTTAATGCCCATTCAAGGGTTTTGTCGTTTAGGATATCATTTATTTTGTATCTTTTTTTGAATGCTTGTAAATAGTGGAGGTTATCCTCAAGAGTTTTTAATCTATCCAGTATAGTTTCTATCGCCAATTCGTCCCTCACTTATCCTCTTTATAAATGCTTCATTTATTAAACGTAGCGTTGGTTTAAAATCAAAGTAGTAGAGAAAAACTTTTGTTTTATATTCTGAAAGCGCATTTTTATCCTTTGTGAACAAGACTTTCCCTGTTGTAATTATTGAATAAGCAAAACTTGGGTTTTCTTCGTATAGTTTGTTTAAAGTTACGATGTCAATTTGCCTTTTTGTTATGGTTTCTAATTCTGAAACTAATTCACCCAAATCTAAGATGGTGAGATTCTTCTTGAGAAATATGCCTAAATCAATATCACTTGTTTCTTTTGCTTTATGAGTTGCAAAAGAACCAAATAAAATTGCAAAGGTTATAAACCTCTTTTTTAAAAGAATTTTTGTTATCTTTTTAATCTCTTCCATTTCCAAATCCGCAAAATTTAAATGTATGGTAAAAACCTTTTAAATTGTAACCCAACTATTTAATTATAAAAGTTTCTCAAAAATATACAAATTGGAGCATATCCGACATGAGAAAGTAAGTATAATTAAAATTTACGAGTCTGTAATTATGTTCAAATTGTCTTTGAGTGATTTGCTTGTTTGACCTAGAAAGATATAATAAAAAAAGAACTTCATTGAAATTAATTGTTGGAGGAAAAAAATGAGAATTTTAGTTACCGGTGGTGCAGGGTTTATTGGCTCAAATGTAGTGGATGCATTTGTTGAGAAAGGCTTTGAAGTTGGAGTTTTAGATAATCTTTCAACAGGAAAAGAGAAAAATATAAATCCAAAAGCTAAATTTTATAATGTAGATTTGAGAGATTTTAGTTCCCTTGAAAAAGTTTTTGTAGACTTCAAACCTGAAATTGTTGATCACCATGCAGCACAGATTGATGTAAGAAAATCAGTTAAAGACCCTTCATTTGATGCCGAAGTTAATATCATAGGCTCTATAAATTTATTTGATTTGGCAGTTAAGTATGGTGTAAGGCGAATTATTTTTGCTTCAACTGGCGGTGCGCTTTACGGGGAACCGAAAGTTTTACCTGCAAATGAGGATACACCCATTAAACCTCTTTCTCCGTATGGGGTTTCAAAATACTGTATGGAAAATTACCTCAATTATTTTAAAAGGCTTCATGGTATTGAGCGTGTAATTTTGCGGTATGCAAATGTCTATGGACCAAGACAAGATCCATTAGGTGAAGCAGGCGTTATTGCAATTTTTACAGGGAGAATCTTAGAAGGTAAACCTGTTACTATTTTTGGTGACGGCACCCAAACAAGAGACTTTATTTATGTTGAAGATGTTGTAAGTGCAAACTTGCTTGCACTTGATGGTGTTGAGGGCACATATAACATTGGCACAGGTAATGAAACTTCGGTTAATGAAATTGTTCAAGTATTTGAGAAAGTATTGAGAAGAAAGGTTGAAGTGGAATATGCTAAACCCCGACCAGGTGAAGTATATCGTATTGCACTTGACTATACAAGGGCAAAACAATCCTTAGGATTTGAGCCAAAATATACCTTGGAAGAAGGGATAAAGAAAACAATTGAATGGTATACAAAGAATATGAAATGATAAATTTTTCGTGGTTTCTCTTATAATATAACGATGAAAAAAGAACAACATAAGGCAAATAAAAAAGAGCAAAAAGGTAATCTACCAAATCTTAATTTACTGGTTTTCATTCTTGCTTTTGTCCCTATATTTTTTTCAGGGATTTTTCAAGGGGGATATTTTGAATGGGAAACGTATTTGACATTTCTTTTAAGTTTACCTTCAATACTTTTATTTTCATATCTTAAATTTGTAAAAGGAGCACCTTTCAAAGGTATTCAAAAAGTTAATCTTGTAATATTCTTGTTTCTTTTGGTTTCGTTTATCTTGCTTTTCTTTACTATTTATTTTTATGCAACGCTAACTGAATTTTATAAAGTTTTACTATATGTATTTATGTTTTATATTGCTATTAACACCGTTATAAGTGAAAAAATCTATAAAGTTTCTCTTAATTTGATTCTTTTGCTATCTTTTATCCTTGCGCTTTTAGGCTTTCTTGCTTACATTGGATATAAATTTAATGTTAATTCACCAATTTTTAATTATGTAAGAGACCGCGGATTTGCAAACAGTGGTATAATTGCTTCAACTCTCCAATATTCAAATACTTTTGGTGCTTTCCTTGTATTGCCAATGTTTATTGCACTTGGATTTTTTATTTACGAGAAAAGGATTTTCATAAAAGTTTTGTATATACTTCTTTTTGTTTTTCTTTTGGTTGTATTTATTCTTACACAATCGCGTGGCGCAATTCTTACGTTTTTGATTGCACTACTTTTATTTATCCTTCTTCTTAAAGGTAAAGAGAGGCTATATTCATTTTTTTCAATCGCAGGGTTTGTAGTTATTTTGGGAATAGTTGCATTTTTGAAAAAGGATGTGATATTTCCTTATATTGGAACTTTGATTGGTAAGTTTAAGATCTTTTTCAATTTCTTAAGCAAAGGAAATTATGACCAATCACTTGGTGGACGAATCTATATGATAAGGGATAGCCTTAAAATTTTGAAAGACTACCCCATTTTTGGCACGGGATTTGGCACATACCAGTTTGTTTATGCAAAATACAGGTCCATTTATTTCTTTTCAAAGTTTCCACATAGCCTTTTATTCCAGTATATTCCTGAAAGTGGCGTTGTTGGTGCGGCAGTTCTTCTATTTTTTGTTATCATCTTAATTTACAAAGGATATGAAGTTATTAAGAGAAATTATTCTTCCCTAAATGTTGGTCTTTATGCAGGGGCCGTTGGAATATTATTGCATGCTTTTATAGATTTTGACTGGTCGCTTATGTTTATGCCACTTATAACATTGTTTTCCTTTGGTCTTTTATTTTCACAAGGAGAGAAACAAAATATAGAGTTTGGAGAAATTTTGAATAAAATAGGATTTAAGAAGAGTTTAGTTAAAGAAAAAACAACAAAGAGAGAAGATTTATCAAATATAAATAGAATTTTTGCTTTCGTTATAGTTTCCATAATTGTTATCCTTGCAATGCTCTTCCCATTTCTTTCAGCAAATGTAAACAGGCTTGCCCTTGCAAACCAAGGAAGAGTAGCCTTAGAGAAGACAATATCTGATTATGAAACAGCGATACTGTTCAATCCATTAAATGCTAATCCGCACTACAATCTTGCAAATTTGTATTCACAAATTATTAAGGCACAAAGTAAACCCGATCAATCATATGTAAGTGTTGCAAAGTCTGAATATCAGGCTTCAATTAGAAGATGTCCGATGTTTTTCCTTTATCATTACGATTACGGTAAATTACTTTACTTTCTTGGTGATAAAGAGTCAATTAATGAATTCAAGAAGACCATTGAAGTAAATCCCCTTGATCCAGGAGCACATGCATCGCTTGCAATTGCATATATTAATTTGGAAACTAATTTAGCAAACGCAAAAAGTGAACTTGACCTTGCGCTTTCCTTGGGGCAGGATGCTATAAACAAAGGATTTGCACAGAACGATACCCTAACAGACATATATATTGGTTATGGTTTGTATTATGAAAAGTTAGGTGATGTAAATAACGCAATAGAAAATTATAGGCTTGCAATATCTGTAAGTCCCAAGAATTCTTATGCATATTACAAGGCGGGAACTCTCGAAACCCAATTTGGTATGTTGCAAGAAGGGATTCAGCATCTCTTCTATTCCTATTATTACAACTCGAATGACCCAAACATTCGAAGCGAGTTTGAAAAATACGCACCAATTATTATAGTCGGAAGCCCCAAAAATGGCGAAACTTATAAAAAAGGTTCACAGATTAATATTTCGTGGGTACCAAGCAATAATACCAATGTGGAAAAGTATGTAATCTGGTTAATTCCACCACAGGGTGATTGGATACTTGTGAATGGCAATATATCCACACAAACGCTTACAATTAAATATACTCTCCCAAAAGATATTCAAAATGGAACCTATACTTTACGTATTTATGCAGTCTCTCATAAAATTATGCAAGGTCAACTTGGTGATTGGATTTCTTACGGCGAAGTAAAGTTTAATATATCTGATTAAGCCTCTTTCATGAATACTTCTTTCTTTACATTTTCAAGGACCTGGATAAGCTCGTCTAATTTTGTTTCGAAGATGGCTCTATATTTTAGATATTCTTCCTTTCCTTTATCTGTAATTTGATAAATGTAACGGGGATGTGCCTCTGTGTAATCCCATTTGCCTTTTATAAGGCCGTGACTTTCGAGACGTTTTAAAATTGGATACATAAAACCAGGGCTTGGCTCCCAGAGGTTTGAAAGAAGTTCAGAAACCTTTTTTGAGATTGCTTCACCATACATTGGCTCATCGGAAACAAGGTGAAGTATATAAAATGTAATGAATTGCCGTGCTCCAAATACCGAAGCAACAAAGAAATTCTTCTTTTTATTGCAAAAATCAAAAATGCCTTCCATTTTGCACCTCTTATTCAAATATATATAAATCTTTATTAATTTTACGACAAATTCGCTTTCCTGTCAACTTATTCACTTATTTTTGAGAAGACGGCGTTGTGTCCTCCCAACACTCTACAAAAATGTCATTTCAAGCGAGTAATAAATTTCCTAAATCTGAATGGGCAAAAGCCGCCTCAATATCTCCTAAATTACTAAGTCACTCCGAGAAGCCTTTCCGAGGAGTCTCCTCCTTTCATTCTGAGGGGCCAAAATCCCCCCTCAGTGCTCCCCCCAAAAATTAAAAACTCTTTTGTCCTTTCAGGGGGAGTTAGAGGGGGAGTCTTTTTAATCCCCCTCTAAATTAGGACACCTTGCTTACGCTTCGCTATAAGTTTGTAATGGTTATTTCGGGAGAGTGAAGAAACTGAGAAATTAGGGTTAAGAAATAAATGAAATACCTTTTAAAAACTGGAACTTTGTTGTAAAATTTTGTATCTAATATGTGAAGATGAAAAAAATTATTGCGGTTTTTCTTATCGTTATCTTTTTGGTGTCCTTATACGACAAAGCACTTTCAAATGAAAAGATGCCCTCATTAAATGTGCCAAATACATATTTTGAAAGTGCATTATATAACCTTGGAAGAATTTATGGAATTAAGAAAAACACGGAAACTCTTAATGAATATAGCTCATTATTCTCATCGAAGGATACCTTTGTCCTTGTGCTTATGTATCACAACATCTATACCGATAAGAAAATTAATTCATATGATGTAAGTCTTGATGACTTTAAAAAGCACATAGAAATTCTCAAAAGATTTGGATTTGAAAGTATCACTCTTGAAGACTTATACGAGTTTTTAATGTTTAACAAAAGGATCCCCAAAAGAAGCGTTATCTTTACATTTGATGACGGATTCAAAAGTGTGGTCCTTGCATCAATGGTGCTTAAGGAAAATGGATTTAAGGGTGCTACATCTCTTATTACAGGTTACATTGGTTCTACATGGGAAGTAAGCGATCAAGAAATACAGACACTTCTCAATAATGGCTTTGAAATTTCGCTTCATTCTCACAAACTCCACAACATCTATACAAAACTTCTTAAGGAAAGGAAGTATAAGGAAATCGAGTGCGATATAAAGCAGTCAAAAGAATACGCAAAAAATACACTTCATATATCACCCATTGCCTTTACTTATCCACAAGGAGCCTACGATAAGAGTATTGAAGAGATACTTAAGAAAAACGGATTTAAAATTGGCTTTGGACTTTATGGTAAGTTAATCAATAGATACGGTGATAATCCTCTTTACATAAGTAGAGTTGAAATTTCTGAAAGGCTAAATACATCAAACTCCGTAAAGTTTCAAAAACTCATTGAGAAATTAATAAAGTAAATTGCCGTAAATAGGTGGGTTTATAAATTACCTTAATTTATTCAACCTTGCGAATTGTTTTTATTCTCTTTGGGTGGTTCTTCAGGTTTTGTTTCTATTTGTTTTGGCTCTTCAATTTGCTCGGTTGGTGTCGCTTCTTTTATCTCCGCATCTTTTTCGGAAACTTTTTTAAGGTCCTCATTTAATTTTGCAATCTCTCCGTTAAGTTTTGCAATTTCAGAATCAAGTGCGTCAATTTCATCTACTACTTTTTTGAGAGATTCTTTCAGCTCCTCTTTAAAAGTTCCTGCCTTTACTTCGTTAAAGAAAACCTTTCCCAGTTCTTTAAAAAGGCCATCTTTCTTCAAATTAATGTTTCCAATCTGAGCTTTAAGCCCTGTAATTTTTGCTAAGATTCCTGCTTTTTCTGTTGCCTCTTTTGCACCTTTTTTAAGTTTGTCAAAGAAGTCTGCCATCTTGCACCTCCTAAATCATTATACTGTTTTGTTGGTTTTTTGTATAATTTAAAAATGGAAAACTTAAAAAGACTTTTCAAAAACCATAAACCGAGATTAGAGGCATTTGAAATTCTAAAGTATATTGGGCCTGGGTTTCTTGTGACGGTGGGATTTATTGATCCTGGAAACTGGGCATCAAATGTTGCAGCAGGCTCAATGTTTGGACACAAACTCCTCTGGATGGTTACCCTTTCAACACTCATGCTTATCATTTTGCAGCACAATGCGGCACATCTTGGGATTGTTACGGGGCTTTGCCTTGCAGAGTCCATAAATAAATTTTATAGGAAACCTATTGCGAAGTTTCTCCTCATAACTGCATACCTTGCAACAATCTCAACTGCTCTTGCAGAAGTGTTGGGGGCTTCAATTGGCCTAAAAATGCTTTTTAAAATCCCAATAAAATTAGGAGCAATGCTTACAAGTGCTCTTGTTATATTTTTAATCCTTACAAATTCCTATAAGAAAATTGAGCGAATAGTAATTGGATTTGTAAGCCTTATAGGACTATCATTCCTTATTGAACTTTTCATGGTTGGGGTTGATGTAAAAAGCGTTTTCGTTGGGTGGTTTGTGCCATCTATCCCAAAAGGGTCTGAACTTATTGTAATGAGCGTTTTGGGTGCTGTTGTTATGCCACACAACTTGTTTTTACATTCTGAAATTATCCAAAGTAGGCAATGGAACCTAAAAGATGAAAGCGTTATCCAAAAGCAACTTTCTTTTGAGTTTCTTGACACAATTTTTTCCATGTTTGTTGGGTTTCTCATAAACTCTTCTATGATAATTGTTGCATCGCAAGTTTTCTTTAAGTATGGGCTTAAGGTGTCCGAGTTAGAAACGGCACAAGCAACGCTCAAACCTCTTTTAGGGAATTTTGCTTCCATTGTTTTTGCAGTTGCATTACTTTTTTCTGGGGTTTCTTCATCGATTACGGCTTCAATATCGTCGGGGATAATTGTTGCAGGGGCATCAAACGAGCCATTCGATGTGAAAGACAATCACTCGAAGGTTGGCATTATTTCGTCGCTTCTTTTTGCAACACTTATTATATTTTTCTTGAAGGATACATTTAGAGGATTAATTATAAGCCAGGTAATTTTGAGTATCCAATTACCTTTTACAATTTTAGGGCAGATAACACTAACTGCAAGCCCTGTTGTGATGGGTAAATATAAAAATCACGGCATAGAGAAGGTGCTACTCATTTTGACATTTGTAATTGTCACAATCCTAAATGTGCTGTTGCTTTTAAATATTGGAAAAATATAAACAATATTGTAAAATTTCCGGTTTTTGCGGGAATAATTCGTTGCTCCTAAATATTGAAAAGATATAAACTGAGGAGATACCTTACTTTGCTCGGTATGACAAATTATGCGTCATTTCAGCGAACCTAGTGAGGAGAAATCTCCTCAATTTGAGGGGGAAACAACCTCCCTCAGCGCTCCCCCAATAACACAATTATCTTGTAGTCATGCCGAAATGACTTTCTGAGGCATCTCCGCCTTTTAGGGGGAGTTAGAGGGGGGAGAATCGTAAGTCCCCCTCTAAATTAGGACACCCTCCTCCAACTCCACCCAAAAAATAATAATTGGTCACTCCGAACGTATGTGAGGAGTCTCCGCCTTTTAAGAGGGAGTGTCTTTTTAATCCCCCTCTAATTAAAGGAGGAGATTCCTCAGGCTAAAGCCTTCGGAATGACGAATGACAGTCATCCCGAAGGAATGTGAGGGATTTTCTTTTGATAATTTCTATGCCTTTTATTATAATTGTTTCAAATGGACGAAAAGAAATTTTATGTGTATATTCTTTCAAACAAACATAATAATGTCCTCTATGTTGGTATTACCAATGATTTAAAGCGAAGAATATACGAACATAAGAATAAATTAGTTGATGGTTTTACAAAGAAATATAATGTTCATAAACTTGTCTATTATGAAATATTTGAAGATCCAGTTAATGCAATATCAAGAGAAAAACAACTAAAAGACTTTAGAAGAGAAAAGAAAGTAAAACTCATAAATGACTTTAATCCCAACTGGGAAGATTTGTATGAAAAAATACTTTAAAAGAAAAAATTCTTATTGCTCATTTTATTTGTTTCTTGAAATGACAAATTATTTTTAATCACAAGAAGCCTTTCTGAGAAATTCATACCTTTTAGGGAGAGAATCGTAAGTTTCCCTACGGGTAAAAGAGGAGATTCCTCGCCTTCGGCTTCGGAATGTACCGTGTTAAGTCAATACCTTTTCATGAGAATTTTGAAAGTTTTTAGAAAATTGTTTTCCATATAGTAGTTATCAGTATTCTGCAATATTTGGATAGTGGTTTAATATGTTATCTAATGGTATAGGTATGTTATTGATGGTGGTATTGATCTTTTCCTTCTTATCTTTCTGTTGTTTTAGAATTTTCATTAATTCTTTCTTTTCTTTTATTCTTTCATGTTCCTTAAGGATCTCTTTTCCCATATCCTCATCTAATCCATATATTGGATCATATGACTTATTGAACTTCACAATTGAGAATGCCTGTCTTATGAGTTTATTTGCAACTGCAATATGTATGAGTTTCTTCTCCTTTCCCTTAGTGAGGAGTCTATTGTATAGCAATTTGCACTGAGTATTGTATCTTGATGCAGATAGAGATGCCATGTAGAGTAATTGTCTTAGATATGGATTTCCCATCTTTGATATGTTGTATGATGCTCTTTTTACGCTCTTGCCAGATTCCTTTATTGATGGTGTAAGTCCTACATAAGAGGAAACCTCCTTTGCATCGTTAAATGAATCAAATGTGCCAAAGTATGCAATGATAGCAGAGGCAGTTCTTTTACCTATACCTGGTATACCTGTGAGTCTTATGAATAGTTCTCTGTATTTCTCCTTGTTTTTAATTACATTGTCTATCTTCTTTTCTATCTCTTTTATCTCTTTCTCTAATTCAATTAATACTCTCTTTAGACTCTCTATTGCATCATGAACATATGAATCTGGATATTGCTCTAATGCCTCTATCTCATTGAGTATTCTTGTCCTTGTTCTTTTGAGTCCTTCAAGGGTTTTAATGAGTATCTTTATCTCAAGTTTATCTTCATATGAGGAATCTAACAAAAATGACCTAAGAGTCTCATACTGTCTTGAGGATATGTTTGATCTATTACTTGAAACTGCCTCATACACATACTGACAGATTGTCTCTGATGCAATTTTATCTGTTGATGCTCTATCAAGGGATTCTTCAGTATACTTTCTTATTACCAATGGATTAATGACATAGATGAAGATGGGTATATTGTATAATCTATCTTCATTTGCTTTATGTTCTCCAATTCCTCTTTTCCACTTAAGCAACTGAAGTGCAAGTCTTGCATGGTATGAACCAGTTGATTCAAAGAGGATATGAACTTCGGTAATAGTAGGAGTATTATCAGTAGTGGTAGTATTAGCAATACTATTGGTAGTACTATTAGTAATACTATTAGTATTGGTATTAGTATCATTTTTCTTTTTGCTTTTCTTTGTACCTTTTTTCGTTTCTTCTAATTTCTTCTCTAATTCAAACCCCTTTTTAATTCTCTTTTCAATTTCTTTTATTAGATCTTCAATACCTTCATCTTTGTTTGAGAAGACACGACTCTTTCTCTTTTTGCCATCAAAGGAAGACACATCGAGTTTCTCTTTTGAAACATCAATACCAATAGCAAGTATTGACTCCATCTATCCAACCTCCTATAATGGTAATAGTTATTTTAGGTATGTGATTATTGAGTTTTCCTCTTGACCTATCATCGTAAATACAGGCTAATGTGCCTAATGTACCAAGTGCAGGTTCTTGAGGAAAAGGGGAAGTGGTTTTAACATTCCGAACGGTTTTAATAAACCAATGACGAAATAAAAATCATCACTTCCCCACATACCTTTAACAATACTTACGATGCACTGTTAAAGAATATGCTCCTCATTCTCACTACCTACACTATTATATACGATGACCCAAAATCTGAGGGGAAACCCCCTCAGCGCTCCCCCAATAACACAATTATCTTGTAGTCATGCCGGAATGACTTTCTGAGGCATCTCCTCATTTCAATCTGAGGGGGAAACAACCCCCCTAAGTACTCGCCCAAAAAAGTCATCCCGAACGAATGTGAGGGATCTCCGCCTTTTAGGGGGAGTTAGAGGGGGGAGCCTTGTTAATCCCCCTCTAATTAAAAGAGGAGATTCCTCAGTCGCTTACGCTCCTTCGGAATGACTAACGACAGTTATTTCGAACGAAGTGAGAAATCTCTGCCTTTACTTCTCTAAATCCTCTATTTTTCGCTCTATATAGGATTTGTAATCCTTCATCTTTGGGGTGTAATCGGATCCAAAAAGAATAGAGGAAATTATAAAGTCTGCGGTGGAACGATTCATTGCAGTTGGAATGTTGTATAGGGTTGCAATTCTAAGGAGTGCCTTTACATCAACATCATGAGGCTGTGGCTCCATTGGATCCCAGAAGAATATAAGATAATCAATTTTTCCTTCGGCGATAAGAGATGCAAGTTGAGCATCTCCTCCAAGTGGTCCTGATTTTAGCTTTGTAATTTTTGCAGTTATTCCCTTTTTAATAAGTGCCTCTTCAACAAGTTTTCCGGTAGTGCCGGTGCAAATAAGTTCGTGTGCGCCAAGTGTCCCCCAGTTAAACTCCACCCACTCAATAAGATCTTTCTTTTCCCTGTCATGTGCAACAAGCGCAATGCGCTTCACAAATTTTCTTTCCTTTTCCATATTTCAATTATATGTAGAATTCTCCACACAAGGAAATTTTTAATACACAACTTTTATTATCTTATTAACTGCAACTGCTTTAACGGGTGTATATCCCAACACTTCACCATCTGCCTCTATCAAAGATGGTGGGTCTGTCTTTACGAATATTTCCTTTGCAAAATCGTGGTAGAGTTTTTTCTCTGTAAGTATTGTGCCATCAAAAAGTTTTTTGATTTTAAAAAGCACTTCAAGCCCTGTGTAATTTTTGAAGACGGATATATTAAGAAGTCCATCTGTAATATCTGCCTTCGGTGACACACACATACCTCCACCGAAATACTTGCCATTTGCAATGTCAAATTCAAAAAACTTACCGTTAAGTTCATTTTCGCCATGTTTGAGAATTCCTTCGGGAATTGTTATAAAAAGAAGCGTTGAAATAAGCGAAAGCGTGTATATAAGCCCTCTAAAAATGGATTTTTTGCCTTTGTTTGCCTTGTCGGTAACTTCACCCGAGAAGCCACCGCTTAGAATATTAAGGAAGAAACGGCTTTTAGGATTTCCTGAAAAGTCCACATATTCAAAAAGGCCAACATCAATTAATTTGCCTTCACCTGTTAGTGCAATTTTTAGGGAAGATATCACATCTTTTGGAAGTTTGAGGGTTTTTCTAAAATCATTTCCCGAGCCAATTGATACAACTGCAAGTATTGGGATTTGCTTAATTTCGCCCTCTGTAAATTCAAAAACACTCTTTTTAAATTTTTCTTGAGCCCCCACAAGGATCCCATTCAGCACTTCGTTATGGGTGCCATCTCCTCCAAAACTTATAATACGATTAAACCCACTTTGAAAGGCACTTTTTGAAAGTTCTATTGCGTGTTTTGGATATTCTGTAAATAGGATTTTTGGTGTAGGTTTAAGACTTTTAAGAAAACCCTCTACTAATTTAAACTCCTTAAGCCCTTTCCCATTTGCAGATACTGGATTTACGATTATACAAATATTTTCCATAAGATAATTTTAACAGAAATTGAAGGAAAAGTATATAATATACTTGATGAAAAAATTACTTGTAAGGAAGTTAATTGTAATTACACTGTTTTTTGCGGTGGTTTTTGTAAGTTTGCCTAATGGTGCGATGGCCGAAACGCCCGGCGAAACCCTTAAAAATATGGGCTATGTTATCGGTTTTGCAGATGGCAAACTCCACGAAAATCTTATTATGAAGCAAGGCGAACTTGTTGCACTTGTTTCTCGATTTATAAGGGCAACTCAAATTCCAAAAGAATATCAATTTATGGCAGAGCAAAATAGTTTTGACAGATTCGTGAATAAAGTTTATAACTTTTTTGTTAAAAATTACTATAACGTGCGCCTGTTTTTTATAAGGACATATTACGAATTGACAAACAAGGAAATATACCCAGGAGTTAGAGAAGGGCACTACCTTTTTAATTCTATCGTTATTCTTAAGGCGTATGGATTTACAATACCAGAAAGCATTGATATCAACGCCAAATTGACCTCTGAGGATTTTTTCAATATTCTTTATGGAATGCTTGGGTTTAATGAAAATGAATTTGAGAATAGTAGTGATGTGCCTTTACCTGAAAAATATAGAATAATTTTTTCACTTCACGGGAAAAGAAATTCTCCACTTCTTTCAAAAAAAGGCTACCTTACCCGTGGTGAAGTTTTTGAGGAATTTTTAAGGCTTATCCAGACTCAAAGTAGCTCATAGTTTAAGTGTGTATTTTTTACACTGAGTGTGTAAATTTTACACAGAAAAACGGTAAAAGGTGGCAGTTCTTAGGGGCAGGTTTTAAGGTATTTAAAACATCAAAAATTCCGATGAAATATTGTAAATACTTTGTTATCTGTGCATATACATTTAAACATCTCCCCACTTTGGCACGGTTTTTGCATATATTAAGTGGAAGGTTGTAGATAGTTTTAAGATAGTCCTTCCCTTGCAAGAAAAACTTGCAAGAAATACCTTGAAAACTGAAGAGAGTGAAGATGAAAGTAAAAATAAGTTGAAGTTTTTAATGTGCAAATCTTATACAGTTTAAAGATATTAAGGCGGAGATGTCCCAGAAAGGCATTTCGGCATGACAAAAGAGTAGTCATTCCGAAGTGGCGAAGCCACGAGGAATCTCAGAATTTCGGTTTTTACTGCTTTTGGGTGTTGAAGGCACTTTGCAAACTGGCGCTAAGGAGAAGGCACTTAGCACAGGCAAAAGCCTTCAGGATTCAAAAGTAGTTTAAAAATAATAAATACACTCACTTAAAAGTGGAGGTGAGAGTTGGGCACAAATCCACGAAAAGAAACAAAAACTAAAAAATTTATCGCTTTGAAAGGAGGCGAAGAATTTATGAGAAAATTCTTAAGCATTTTCCTTACTGTAATGATGCTTCTTTCTCTTATTGCACCCTTTAGAGTGCAAACAGCAAACGCAGCAATTACAGCAATCAATTTGACTTACAGTTATCCATCCACTAACAACTTGTCTTATTACAACCCAGTTCCTGGCTTTGGAACGCCCGGAACGCTTAATGGCGCTATTAAAGCAGTTTACACAATGGGCGATGTCATTAAGGGCACATTTACAACTGACGCAAGTGGTGCACATACTATCTACCTATTGGATGAAAATAATAACGTAATTGATTCAGTTACTGTAACTGTGCCTGGTTCAGGTACTTATTCCTTTACAATGGCAACATCGAACGTAAGATTTGACGGTCATTATTATCTTTCTGCTGATACAACTGCGGGCAATACAGGCGATGTTGAAGTGTTTATTAAATACAATATTGCATTTACCCAAGAGACGCTTCAAAATTGCGCAGGAAGCCAAACTATTTCTGGTGTTGTTTATAGAGCAACAGGATATCCAGATGTCGCAGTTGACGTCTATGTTACCTATCCAGACAATACTCTTGCAGGGTGGTATCATGTAAATCCTACGTCTGGCTTCTTCACAATTACGTTCCCAGCAGATGGCCCGGATTCAGATACTTTACCTGATGTTGGTTATTTTAGAGTTTTTGTAAGAGATGGTTACTCAACAGGTCTTGATAATGATGCAATTGTCTACAAGACCTTAAGTAATGTTCCGTCAATTTCCTTGAACTTACAACCTTATATTACGCCATTTATTTACAAAAATACTAACAGCCAGCCAATTGTTCTTGTCTTAACTGATCAAAGCGGAAATTATATTTCAGGCGCAACATTTACATTAACAAACGCATCGGGGAGCTACTTTGAAATATCTCCAGGCTTCTACAGGTTCGTAATCAATGTTGGTAACGTTGTTGATGTGAGATTTAATGCAAGCTATAGTCCTTCTTGGGGTGGTACATTAACCAAGACTCTCATTATTAATACTAGAGATCTTGGGGTATTTAACCCATTTATTGATATTAATGCACCATTGGCAATTCCTCCATATGGAAATGGTCCATGGGAACTCGATTCAGTTCAGAGCGTATACGACAAACTTCCTTGCACAATTGGGAATAGTTTCTATTTAGAGGCAGGTTACTACGATCCAAAAGACTCTACAAATTACACAGTCCATGATTTCAGTTATGAAGTTAATGGTCCAGTAGTAGATGTTGGTGATGGATGGTATCTTGTTACTGGCAAAGGTAAGATAAGTGTTTCAATGAGTGCTATTATTTGGGAGAAAGCAAATAAGGATCAACCAATTAGCAAATACAATGCTTGCTGTCACACTTTTGAGAAGACAGTCGATATTTGCGAAGTTAACTCTTGTACAGTTGGTGGAGTAACACTTTCTGGAACAAACATTGTTGACTCCACAACTGTAGAAGTTGGGAAGAAAGTTGACAGACTTTCTGTTTCTGTAGACCCAACAGGAGCACCAGCAGATTTAACGTGCTCATGCCCGAACTACGTAGTGCTTATGTACATGGTAAATTCACAAGGTAGCTTAGTGCCTAATGCATTTACAGTTGACACATGGGCTGGAACAACCGCAAAAGGTTCAGTTATTTGGTACAACCCGCAGGGTGCAACCGGACCAAACATTCCAGACCAGCCAATACAGACTTTCAAACCCACAGGACTTTACGATGCATCAGGAAGCCTTGTTGAGACGGGACTTAAGTTTGGCGACTGCCCGTTCAACCTCTATGGTATTACCTTTAACTATCCAACAGATACTTCTTGTGGTTATCAATTAGTTGTAAAAGTATTTGGACTTCAGAGAACATTTGATGCTTGCGGCAATATGACCGTTAAGTACCCAATGATTGCAGAACTCTTTGACCCAATTACTGTTTTACCAACAGTTAAGAAACTCTCAGCAACTGCTACAATCTGGGAAGGAGCACAAGATCCAGATCAGATACTTGCTGGTGTTTCTACAGTCGTTGATATTACAGATCCTAAGTTCTCTGGCACTCCAACATGGAAGTTCTATCTTAATGGAAAGAGCGTATCAGGAATTGGCGTAAGTCAGACTGATACTGGATGGAGATTCTCCAACATTTGCCTCAACAACGCCGGAACATTTAAGATTTATGGTTACTATTATAATACAGGTTGCACTGTAAGAGAAGAAGTTACGATTGAACTCAAAGTAGTGCTTCCTGATTTCACAGTAGAACTTGGTCTTGCTGATGGATCCAAGATCCCATCTGACGGAATCCTTACAGAAGGCTTCACTGAGAGCGTCTTTGTAACTCCAAAAGATCCTCGTGGACTTCACGACTTTGGTACTGGCGGATGGCAGTTAGACATTGGCGTTAAAGATAACGATTGTGGCCTTGCACCAGCAGTTGCATGTGCAAGCAACCTTCCTGGTGTTTGCTGCGGAATGGGCGGTATTGGTATAACCGGCTGGGATAATCCATGCCTTGACGATGCTCCAATGGTAGATCTCTACTTTGTAAGCGAATGTGGTGCTAGGATTTATGTAACTTCGTTCAAACTTGTTACACCGACTGTAAAGGTTGATCCAACTGAAGTACCATTCACAATTCCTGCAACACCAACACACCTTACATTCGAGGTTAAAGATGCACATGGACATGGTGTCCCTGGTGCAACAATCACGATAAGTGGTGTAACAGGATTTGGAACAGGCTCTGCAGGTTATACATGGACGGCAAGTGGCGCAGTTACTGACAAAACTGGCCATGCAGACTGGGCATTTGTTCCTCCATTCTCTGGTAAGTATGTCGTTTCAGCGGACGTTGGCGCAGAGTTCTGTAGGGTAGAAGGTGTTAACTTCGGAGCACTTGGCTGGGGTGTTAGCACTTCTGCATCATTTACAGCAGTCTACAAAGCACCAGAGAAAGATACAACTGCACCAACACTTACAGTTACTGCACCGGAAGACGGTTCAACAGTTAATACTGCAACTGTTAAGGTCACAGGGACTGCAACCGACAATGTTGGTGTTACATTGGTAGTAGTTAACGATGTTCCAGTAACTCTCCTTCCCGATGGATCATTTGCAACAACAGTTACACTTGTTGAAGGTGCAAATACCATCGTTGTTAAGGCATTCGATGCTGCAGGTAATGTAACAACAAAGAGTGTTAAGGTTACTTACAAGATCCCAGCACCAACTGGAACAAAGATTGTTCTCAAGATTGGTTCTGATATTATGACAGTTAACGGCCGTGTTGTCCAGCTTGATGCAGCACCAGAGATTAAAGAAGGTAGAACCTTCTTACCTTTGAGAGCAATCGCAGAGGCATTTGGTGCACAAGTAACCTGGGTACCTGAAACACAGGGCATCACAGTTGTTCTTGGCAACAACCAAATTGGTCTCCAGATTGGCAACAACACAGCAGTAGTTAACGGAAATGTCCTCTCAATTGTTCCTCCATACATTAAGAACGGAAGAACAATGGTTCCTATCAGAGTAATTGCTGAAGGATTCGGCGCACAGGTTGAGTGGGATCCTGTTAACTATATCGTAACTATCACGATGCCATAAGGCTAATAACTTGAGCCTTTGCCCCCCGAAAATTCGGGGGGCTTTTTTAATTTGTGGAGATTATGGTATAATTACTGTAGAATTTGGGAGGTGATTATTTGAAAAGATTAGCAACTGTAGTTATTATTCTATTGTTGGTGGTTACATCAATTAATTTACAACCAGTCTATGCAGATGTTGAAATAAGAAATGTTTTGGTTACTCCATCCACAACAGATTCTTTTGCTCAATTTGCCTTTTATATTGTGCTTCACAAAGATCTCAATAGGGGAGAACAGATATACATAAAATTTCCTCAAGGTTTTTCTCTTCCATCAAGCATCAATAACGATTTAGTGGAAATTGCAGGTTACAAGCCAACCTCTGTAACAATAAGTAGCAACATTGTTATTTTAACTTTAAGTGAGCCTGTTTTGCAAAACCAAGGTGCCGGGACTGGAGGGGTTGCGGTTACGATTTCAAACACTGCTGGAGTAAAAACTCCCGTTTTACCTGATATGTATTCAATCGAAATTTGGACAACAACAGAGCCAAATCATGCAACCTACTCTTTTTATATAGGAACTGAAACAACAGGCTCAAAAGTGTCAAACCTTATTATCATTCTCAGCAATAACTTTGCAGGGAAAAATGCAATGTACGATATTACATTTAATATATCGAAAGACGGGGTACTTTTAGGTGGTGATTACATTGATGTATTTTTCCCCAAAGGTACAATTTTACCTTCCAATCCTGATGTGTCAAAGGTTTTAATTTCTTCATTTAATCCTTCAGCAATAGTTATTCAAGGTAACAGGGTTCGATTGTATGTGCCTGATGGAAAAATTATTCTCTCTTTTTCAGTATGTCGCATTATTTTTAGAGAGGATTTTGGAATAATTAATCCAGAATTTACGGGGAATTTTGCACTTCAAGTTGCAACAAGTAAGGACACTGGACTTGCAACTTCAAACACATATACCATATACGGCTCTGCAATTGTTGGACTTATTGCAAGCGCCGATCCTTCATCTCAGAAAATGAATGCTTCATATTCTATTGAATTTAAGACATCGCCACTTGGCGCTTTAACAAAAGATAAGGATAAAATAAATATAAAGTTTGCAGATAGCTTTCTTTTCCCTCAGATTGCAATACCAGGTGCTATAACTGTTAATGGTACACCCTGTACTAATGTAACTGTTAGCGAAAACAAAATTACTCTTTATGTGCCTGTAACCATTGATTCAAATGCAAATGTCAAAATAGTTATTGCTAAGCAATTTGGGGTTGTTAATCCCCAGTCCGTTGGAAATTACGAAGTTTTTGTTAATACTTCTTCGGATGCAGTATTTGTAAGCAGCAGCATTTCGATAACACCATCTACAATCACATCTCCTGTGGTGCAACTTTCGAATACATCTTCAGGGCAGGCAAGCGCTTACACTATCTCTTTCAGAACAGGAGCAAGCGGAAATCTTCTCCCTGGCATTGATAGGATAAGCATTGTGTTTCCACTTGGGACAACGATCCCAACAACTATCCCCACCTCACAGATAACGATAAATAATATCCCAACGACTCTCATTGAAATATCTGGAACAACTCTCACAATAACTCTGCCTATAGAGGTAAAGGTATTTTCAGACGTAACTGTAAGGGTATTAGAAGGTGCAAATATTAAAAATCCAGTTCAGGCAGGTAACTATACTCTCTCTGTCTTTACAACCAAAGAGCAAACCCCAATGGTTTCAAATTCGTATAAAATCGAAAATGTTCCTGAAACAAGAGTTATACTTTCTCCTGGAACACCAAACGGCACAAATGGATTCTACAAAACACGTCCATCAATTACATTCTCAGTATTCAGTGCAACAGATCCAAATCCGACTGTCTATTACTACTTTGACTCTAATACACCTTCTATCTGGAATGGAAGTCCAATAATTGCACCAGAGGGAATTCATACCCTTTTCTATTATGCCGTTGATAGAGAAGGACATAGAGAGTCAGTTCAATCAATGCAAATAAAGGTGGATACAATACCACCTACATTGGTTGTTGTGGAACCAAAGGATAATTCTGTAGTTCCAAACAGAACAGTAAAAATTAAAGGAATTGTTGACGCAGGCTCGACAGTTACAATAAATGGAGTCCCTGTTATTGTTGATGGCTCGGGCAATTTCGATGGTAATTTTGAAATGAAATCGAATACTGAAAATATCTTTATCGTTGCAACAGACCTTGCAGGAAATACCAGTGAAGTTGAGGTGAAAGTGACATTAGACACAGAACCTCCACCACTTACAATTTTGAAGCCTGTAATGTTTGAAAATGTTATTAAACTTCCATTAGTGGTAGAAGGAACAACAGAAAAAGGTGCAACAGTCACTGTTAATGGTGAAAAAGCAACAGTAAAGGATGATGTATACTTTGTTTATGAACTGTTCAATTTAAAGGAAAATACTCTAAATAATATTGAGGTTGTTGCAACAGATGAAGCAGGGAATTCCACAAAGAAAGTAGTTACAGTAAGATATTCAAAATCTGTCTCAATGATTCTTCAAATCGGAAATCCTGTTGCTGTCGTTAACGGACAGAATTACACTCTTGAGGCAGCGCCGCAGATTACTTCTGGAAGGACTGTGGTGCCACTAAGATTTGTTGGAGAGTCATTTGGTGCAACATTTACATATGAAGCATCAACAAAGAAGATCGAGATAAGTTTTAATAATAATTCGATTACTATGTGGGTGGGAAAGAAAAGCGCACTTGTTAACGGAAAAGAAATTCAAATAGATGTTGCACCATATATTGTTAATGGAAGAACTCTTGTGCCAATAAGATTTATTTCAGACGTTTTTGGTGCAGATGTTATATGGAATTCGCAAACAAAAACCGTTCTTATTATCTATCCAAAGCGATAGGGGGTGACTTTAATGAGAAAAGTATGGGTACTTTTAATAGTTTTATCTTTGGTTTTGAACGCTTTTGGAATTATTAGTAGCATTAAAGCGGTTTCCATAGCACCGCCATTTAATGTCGAAGTAGACCCAATAAACGGGGGAGTTATTGCCCAATATAGGATATACGGAAGTTATTCAGATTACGATAATGTTGGTATGTTAAAACTCTATTTCCGTGATGACACGCGTTTCAAATTCGACTCAGCCCCTTACGGGAGTGTTCTTGTCAATGGTGAGCCCGTGAAAGGGGCGCAATTCAAACTAATAACTTCAGATAATTCAGTAGAACTTTCGCTTTATCTAAGCAAATTAATCAATAAGGGAGATAATGTTGAAATACTTATTAAAAAAGAAGCAGGACTTGTAAATCCTATAACGCCTGCAACATGTTACAAAGTAAGAGTGGTGTATTTGACAACAAACGGTGCAGAATTAGGAGCAACTTTATCAAATAGTTATAGGATTACTGTTTCTTCGGTACAAGACGTTGTTGTCAATGTAGACCCTGCAGTTAGAGGAATGAATGCCTTGTACGTTGTAAGGTTTTTAACAGGAGCAAAAGGCGCACTTCGTGCAAATGAAGGCGAAATAAGGATAAAGTTTCCGGAAGGTACGGCTTTTCCCCAAATACTTACAAGGACAAATGTTAAAATTAATGGATATGAAGCATCTGGCGTATATAGAAGTGCAGATAATCCGTTTATGCTTAGAGTCTATGCTCCGATAGATATCCCTGCCTATTATCCAGTAATGATTGAGTTTAGCGAGAAATTCGGAATAAGAAATCCATCTTCAGGTGTAAAGAAAATTTCACTTTCAACATCGGTAGAGGAGACCTGGATTGATTCTGACCCTTTTATAATATATGATCCTCAGGTGCAGAATCTCTCGATAAATCTTTCAAGGGATTTTACAGGCGCGAACTCTGGTTTTGAAATAAACTTCTCAACCTCACCTGTTGGAAATCTCCCAAAGGGGAAATACATATATATTGACTTTGGACAAGATTTTTCTTTGAACAATGTCAATTTACAAGGATTTGTAACTGTGAACGGAATGACTGCAAATGCATCTGTAAATGGTAGTGTTATTATAGTTGAAAATCAGTTCGATTTATCTGCTTTGCAAAATGTTTCGGTTGTAATTAATGAGAATGCAGGGATTGTAAATCCTATTAATAATGGAGTATATAAAATATATTGCTGGACAGATACTGATAATTACAAGGTGAGTGTACCTGTTACAATAAACGAGTCAACAATATCAGAAGTTGTTTTAAAAACTAAAAACACAGGCATATTGTCAATTAACGAATTTAACATCAGTTTCAAAACGGGGCCGGTTAAGATGCTTCAAAAAGGCAAGGATACGATAAATATTACATTTGATAGCGGGTTTGTATTCAGTAACGAGAATATGCCTAAAGATGCTTTCAAGGTAAATAATTTAGAAGTAGAAAATGTTGCAGTTAATGATAAAACTATTTTTCTTTATATTCCCCAGGATATATCTCCCAAAACCCAGGTTGAAGTAAATATACTTAGCTTGGCAGGTATTAAGAATCCAGCAAATCAAGGTGAATATGGAGTAACAGTATCAACATCTCAAGAAACAAAAGGGGTTTCAAGCAATAAAATAAAGATTATCCCTTTGCCAGTTGTTGAATTTACTTTTAATCCTTCTTTGCCTGACGGAATGAACGGTATTTACAGAACTCCTCCTGAGGTAACTCTTTCGACGTCAAATGGTGTTAAAGTATTTTACAAAATAGATGACGGTGAATTCAAAGAGTTTGAAAAGTCTTTCAAAGTTTTAGAGGGCAAACATACAGTTTTTGCGTATGCAGTTGATGCTTTAGGAAACCAAGGAGAAATTATTGAAAAGAAGGTAATAGTTGACAATACTCCGCCTGCTATTAATATCGATTCCGTTTCTTTAGGTAAGGTTATATTCGGAGCGGCAAAAGTCGTTTCTGGCTATGTTTCAGAACCATGCACATTAAAAGTAAATAATAAGGTTCTTGACCTCAATGACGACCTGAAATTCTCCGTGCCCATCGATGTAAAAGATGGTGATCCTGTTATTGTCTGGGCAAGAGATCTTGCGGGGAACCAAACAACAATTCTTCTTACAGCAAAAATTGATGAAACACCACCCGAAATTTCTTTTGTTGATTTGAACACTAAATTAAATTCTTCTGTTATACAAACTGAGACAACAGATGAAAACTTTACCCTAAAAATTAATTTAAGTGAAAGTGGAAAAGTTTTTGTGAATGGAATAGAAGTCCCGCATAATAGCAACACATATATCTATTCAACGCATTTGGCGGATGGTGATAATGTTTTTGTTGTGGATGCATACGATTTAGCAGGAAATAAGAGTTCGAAGACTGTTGTAGTAAAGAAGGTAAACGAGAAAATCATTAAACTTCAAATAGGCTCAAAAGAGGCAATAACTTCAAGTACTACAGTTTTGCTTGAACAGAGCCCATTTATTGAAAATGGAACAACTCTTGTTCCTTTAAGATTTATTGCAGAAGCATTTGGCTCAACGGTTAATTATAATGAGGCTTTAAAACTCATTACAATAGAGTTTGCAAATAAGATTATTCAAGTTCAGGTTAATTCGACCATTGCCTTGATAAATAATAGCGTTTATAGACTTACCGTTGCACCTAAAATAGTTCAAGGCTTCACCTTTGTTCCCCTTCGTTTTATCGCTGAGGCATTTGGTGCAAATGTTAGTTGGGATGCAGCAACAAAGACTATAACTATTACTTATAAGCCATAGGACTCTTTTGGGGGGATTCTTTAATCCCCCTCTTGCATTTTTTGAAATTTTTTGTTTTTGTGTATTATAGGTATTAGGAATTTGGTGTGAGGTATTGGCGTTGAATTTTGTTGAAAGAAGGTGAGAATGTGGACCTGTGGAAGCATAAGTACGAAGTACATAAGAAAAAAGTGAAGAAGCAAGGCGGCTTTACCCTGATAATTGTACCTCACTATCAAGGTAAAACCGTAAGAATTGTCCTAACACCTTTAAGAATTTACACGATTTTATTTACCTTTGCCTTGATTGTTACTTTTGCGGTTTCCTTTGGCGCATCTTACAGGGAACTTCTTGTAAACGCAAAAGCCCCTGGAGTTTATGCAAGTTCTTTAAGTGTGGAAGATGCCAAGAACTTACAGGCTCTTCAGGATGAACTTGCAAAGACCAAAGCAGATGTTGAAGCCTTGAGACAGTATGTGCTTGCTCTGGGCAAACTTGAAAAGGATGTGAGGTCGGCCCTTAAACTTGGCGGGGAAACAGTGAGTTTAGAGTCAATTCTTGCACGTCCATCATCAAAATCTCAGATACAATCATATACAGAACTTCCAAAAACTTATGCGCAGGTAAGAACTGAACTTGCAGATACATCGAAACAAGCAGTCCAAACAGAGCAAACCCTTACAATGCTTCAGGAAACCGTATACAAGTTTAACGAGATGAAGGCACAAACGCCAGATTATTGGCCGCTACAGGGATCAATTACTTCTTACTTTGGGTGGCGAATAAGTCCGTTTGGTGGTGGCTGGGAATTCCACAAGGGAATTGATATTGCAAGTTATTATGGTGCACCTATTAGGGCGGCAGCAGATGGAGAAGTAACTTTTGCAGGTTGGGATTCAGGTGGCTATGGAAAGATGATTATTATTTATCATAGAGATGGTATAGAGACAGTTTATGGACACCTTTCAGGAATCGATGTAAAAGTAGGAGATAAGGTTAAAAAGGGACAGGTTATTGGTTATGAAGGGTGCACCGGATTGTGTACTGGACCACATTTGCATTTTGAAATAAGAGTCTGGGGTGAAGTAATTAATCCGTTAAAATATCTTGAGTAAGGAGGTTTTACAATGGCATTTGGAAGAAAAGATGAGACAAAAGAAGCAGTTTCAACAACACAGACGGTAATTGCAAAAGATCTTTTTGTAAAAGGTGATGTTAAGTGCGAAGGTGTAATGAGAATTGAAGGAATAATTGAGGGGCATATTTCAGGTAATGGCGAAGTAACAATTGCAGAAGGCGGAAAAGTAAAAGGTGATATCCAAGGAAGAAAAGTAATTGTAATCGGGCAAGTTGAAGGAAATATTACTTCAAAGGAAAGTGTTGAAGTTTTGGAGCATGCAACAGTAATTGGAGATATAACTGCTGAGAAAATCTCAATTGAGGAAGGCGCAACGGTTGAAGGAAAAGTAATCACAAAGAAAGCACAGCAAGTAATAACAGAACCGCCAAAGAATGAGGAAAAAAAGTAGGGGGATTTTCAAGAAAGACAAATCTAAAGAACTAAGTAAGGATGAAATAATAAAAATACTTACGAAGAATAGAAAGATCCTTGGAAAGTTCAAGGTAAAAAGAATAGGTATTTTCGGTTCATTTGTTAGAAATAAAGCAACCTCAAAAAGTGATGTTGATTTATATGTAGAATTCGAAGAGCCTACCCTTGAGAATTTTATTGGATTGAGTTCTACTCTTGAAAAACTTTTTAAAAGAAAGGTTGATATACTTACACCATTGGGAATTGAAAGTATTAGAATTCCATCAGTGAAGGAAGAAATAAAAAAGAGCATAGAATATGTCTAAGAGAAAAGATAGAGAGTATCTCTTTGATATTAAAGAAGCAATTGATAGAATAAAAAATTATACTAAGGACATTGATTTTGGAACATTTATTGCAAAAACAGAGAAACAAGACGCTGTATTGAGGAATCTTGAAATAATTGGAGAAGCTGTCAAAAATATTTCACCTGAGATAAAAAATAAATACTCAGTGGTTAATTGGAAAAGTATTGCTGGCCTGAGAGATAAAGTAATTCACTTTTACTTTGGAGTAAATCTCGAAATAGTTTGGGATGTAGTTCAAAACAAACTTGGGAACCTTGAAAGAACTTTGGATAAAATTTTGGAAGATCTTGGGGAAACGCACAAATCGTAGGTATGTTTAAAAATAGGCTTGATGCAGGAGAAAAACTTGCAAAGGCAATTTCTGATGAGGGCATTGCCTTTGATTATTTATTTGCGTGTCCCAGAGGTGGTGTTGAGGTTGCATTTCCAATTGCAAGAGAGTTTAAAAAGGAAATAATACCACTTTTTTCGCACAAAATTCCATCATCTATAAATGAAGAATTTGCAATTGGTGCGGTGTCAATTGATGGTGATTACATTATAAACGAGTATGGACAATCCGAAGAAAAATATTATTTAGAGGAAATTATAAGAAAAACTGTCGACCTCATGAAAAAACGGGCGGAAAGTTATGGTGTAATTTTTGATTTTAAGGGCGTTAAAGATAAGGTTGTGCTTGTTATAGATGATGGTATCGCAACAGGTGAAACGCTATTTGCAGGCGTAAAAAGTATTCTTAAATACGAGCCCAAGGAAGTTTATGTTGCAGTGCCTGTTTCATCTTATGAAGGCTATACAAAATTGAGGGAGATTGCAAAAGTGATTGCTTTGCATATTGATAAGTATTTCTTTGCTGTGTCAGAATATTACGATGAATTTGGTCAATTCGATGATACTGAGGTTAAAAAATATTTAGCACTTTCAAAAGAATTTTCAAAAATTTAATCAATCTGCGGAACTTTTTTGAAGGTTTTAGTATCTAATATATGGTGAAAAGAATTTTTGCTATAATTAGACAAAGACTTACAAGCCTTGAAAGGAGGTTAAGATTATGTTTAAGAAGTTATTAGTTTTCTTATTAATTTTTACGTTAACATTAGTTGGAATTGCGATTCCTACAAAAGCAGTTTATAGCGTCTCTGTTAGCGCCACTCCAAACACAGCAGGAGCATTTGCATCGTATTCGATTTCATTTTTTATGCAAAATCCACTTGCAGCATCTGGATCTATATTTATTACATTTCCATCGGGATTTACTGTGCCACAAGGAGCATGGAATACAAACTATGTGCAGGTTAATGGCGTCTATCCTACATCAGTTTCTGCTTCAGGGCAGGTCATTACAATAGTGCCATCTCAACCAGGCGGTCTTGGAGCAGGTTATGTTTCTGTTTTTATTTCGAATTCGGCAGGTGTAAAAAATCCGCCAATAGGTGGAACTTATTCTATTACGATAAGCACAACTACTTCAGGAGAGGGAGCTGGTTATGGTACATTAACAATAACAAGTGCAGTTACAGGTGTTTATGTTTCGGTAAATCCACTTCTTGCTGGAACAAAAGCCTCATACTTCATTCAATTTACGCCAAATGTTTCTTTAGTGCAAAACACAGACTATATTTACATAGAATTTCCAACAGGAACAACACTTCCGACACCTATTCCTAACAATGTTATGTATGTTGGTACTTCTCAGGTTCCTTCAACGTATATATCATATCCCACTTCTACAAAAATGCAGATAAAAGTACCTATAGCCTTAAATGCAGGCGTTGTCCAACAGGTATACATCCCTGATACATTTGGCATTATTAATACTACAACTTCAAACGTTCCCTTAACGGTAAAAGTTTCTACAAGCAAGGAAACAACACCAGTTGACTCAAATCCTTTTACGCTTATAGGCACAAGTGTATCTTCTCCAACAGTTACGGTAAGCCCAAATTCTGCATCTTCCAATGCGTCTTATACTATTCAGTTCAATGTAAGCCCAACAGGTGGTTTATCGCCTACAACTGACTACATAAAAATTGAATTTCCAGAAGGTACCACAGTGCCAGCAAACACTAACCCAACGTATATTTCAGTAAACGGTATAGCTTGCAGCAATAGGTTGGTAAGTGGAAACCTACTAACAATATATATTCCTTCGACACTTGCTATAAACAACGGCCAATTTGTAATCGTCCAAATATCTAACAATTTTGGAATCGTTAATCCAAGCACGCCAGGAACATATACTTTAAAAGTTTCTACAAGTAAAGATATTATCCCCGTTCCTGCATACTATACCATTACTGGCACTTCTATTTCAAATCTTGATGTTGTGGTTGATCCGCCAACACAGAATGCTAACGCCCAATATACAATCACATTTAAAACTTCTTCAAGTGGTGCACTGTCAAGGAGTGCTTCCGATAAAATCTATGTGGCATTCCCAACAGGATTTACAACTCCAAGCTCAATAAGTGGTGTTTATGTTACTGTTAACGGAACGCAGTGCACAACATCGATTACAAATACAAGCGGAAAATTGACAATTACAACACCTGTTGATGTAGGAGCAAATTCCACCGTGACAGTTGTAATTTCGAAGAACGCAAACATTATTAACCCCTCTTCCTCAGGCACATATCAAATTAAGGTTTCCACAAGTAAGGATGTTGTTGAAGTTATGGATAACGTTGATATTGTTAAATCAACTGTATCAAAACCACAGGTGCAACTTACCTCTTATGCCGTAAGTGACGATGTTGGGGTGACGATTATTTTTAATACAGGGTCAGGTGGTGCACTTACAACATCTGACACAATCTCATTAGTATTTCCATCGCAATTTACATTGCCTTCGACAATTCAGACGGGTCTCGTTAAGGTAAATAATGTAAATGCACTTCAAGTAACGAAAAGCGTAAATAGAATAGACATAAAACCATCTGTAAATATTGGTGCAAACTCACAGGTAACAGTTGCAATTGATAAAAGCGCAGGGATAAAAAACCCAACTCAGTCAGGAGACTATAAGATTTCTGTTTATACATCAAAAGAGACAACTCCAATCGATTCGGATACATTTAAGATCGTTATACTCCCTGTAACTACCGCAGCCGTAAGCCCAGCACAACCTGACGGCGAAAACGGATATTATAAGACAACACCAAGAATTACTCTTACTGCAACAAGCCCTGTTGATACAAATCCACAAATCTACTTCTATATTGATAATCCTTCACCGCAGTTATACAGTGCGCCTATATCAATTCCTGACGGAGTGCATACTCTTTACTTCTATGCAAAGGACAAATACGGAAATACGGAAGTTGCTAAATCTCTTCAATTCAAGGTTGATACCATAAAACCTACGATTACAATTACATCACCTCAAGACAATGCAGTTTTGAACTCAAAAGATATTACCATAAAAGGAAGGGTATCAGAGCAAGCAACCCTTACCGTAAACGGTGCACCTGTTATCGTAAAACCTGATTTAACATTTGAATATGCAACAACAATTGTTGGCAAGACCACATTCACAATTGTTGCAAAAGATGTTGCAGGAAATACCAATCAGACAACCCTTACAGTTTCGCTTGACACAACGCCACCAAAACTTACCGTAACGAAACCTGTTGCATTCCAAACAGTAAATGTGCCTTACGTTAATGTTGAAGGAATAACCGATGCTGATGCAGTTAAAGTTACCGTAAATGGGCAACAAGTTCAAGTTGGAAGTGATTTTAAATTCTCCTATAGAGTGACACTTACAACAGAAGGCCTTAACTCAATCGAAGTTATTGCGGAGGATCTTGCAGGGAATCAGGCTCGACAAGTAATACCAATTAACTACGTGAAGAAGACAAAACTTATTTTGCAAGTTGACAACAAGAACGCCATTCTAAACGATAAGGCAATTCAACTTGATGCACCGCCAAAGATTGTTAACGGAAGAACCCTTGTTCCAATAAGAACAATAGCAACTGCATTTAACGCCGAAATTGCATGGGAACCTGTATTTAGACTCGTGATTATCAAGTTGGGAGATACGACAATTTACCTTCAAATTGGTGTAAGCTATGCATCGGTTAATGGTAAAAAGGTTACACTTGATGTTGCACCACAGATAATTGGGAATTACACGTATGTGCCATTAAGATTTATTTCGGAGTCGCTTAATGCTTCAGTTGAATGGGACGGAGCAACAAAGACGATTATTATTATTTATCCAAAGTAGAGAAGTTTTGATGTTTTAAATGGGGGGCGAAGCCCCCTTTTTTTATTAAATTGTTTTTTAATTTTTCAATAGTGGGTGTAAAATAAAATAGGAGGTGGTACAAATGAAATTTAAAAAGGTTGTTACTTTCTTTTATATCTTATTCATAGTTAGTCTTTTTATAAGTCCTAAAGAGATAAATGCTTTGCCAACACAAATTGACCTTATTGATAAACAAACAGAGAAAGTTTTCTATTTTGATCCTATACCAAACTTCAATACACAGGGGACTCTCTTAAATGAAGATGCTTTTGTTTATAAAGTGGGAGAAATAATTTATGGTAGGATTAACGAAAATCAAAGCAGTTCCTGGTATGTAGGTTTGAAGGATTTAAGCGGTAATATCCTTGTTCAGACACAGTTGAATACAAAAAATGAATTTTCAATTGTTGCTTCTGTAAATAAGGATGGGAAGTATGTGATTTTTGCAACCGATTCTTTAACAAGTCCATCATGGATAATAACGAAGGAAATATACATTGTTTATAACTTTGAATTAATAAAGGCAGACATCAAGATGTGTTCAAATATGACATCAACTGTCGAGGGAAAAGTAAAACTTGGCAACAATGTTGCACCAACAAACCCCATTACTGTAAGTGTTGTTAATCCAAATAAGAAACTTGCGGTAAAAAGCACGACCAATTCTTATTTTAATCTCGTTTTCCCTGGGTCAGGTATCTTGGGAGATTCTTATTTAATTATAAGCGACGGGTATCCATCTTCCACTGGTTCGGATGCGATAGTTTATGCAATAATGCCAAACTATCTTACAGAAACTTGGAAACTTGAGGAGTTAACCCCCAACGCGCCTATTTATAACGATGAGGAAGGAAATCTTGAACAGTCAATAGTGGTTGTTCTTAAAGATTCAAAAGGAAATCTTATCTCAGGGAAAAGCGCTAATTTCATAATAGGTTCAACCTGGCAAAATCCGAGTATAAAGGAAATTTCAGAAGGTGTATATAAAATCTATGGGGGGCATGTAAAAGGTAATTTGGTTGAAATTTATGTAAAAGATATCGTTATTTCAAATAAAATTGTAAAAATGACCAAAAAGTTGACCTACTTTAATCCATACATCGAGGTTGATGCAAAATTTTCGAAAGCGCCATACGGAGCAGGGCCTTACAAGGATTTGACACTTGGAAAAGATGTTTTTGACCTTGTTCCAATTAAAATTGGATATTCTCTTGAAATAAACTGTGGGGTTTTCCCTGTTCCAGGAATTAAAGATCCTGTAAGTCCGAAATACACATTAAAAGAAAATTATTATGTTTACAAAGTGGAAACTGAAATTGGACCAGGACTTGAAAACCATGATACGAAGACAGGAATTAAAAACATTTACTATGTAAAAAGTTTGAAAGGAGCTTATATAAAGATTAAAGCAATTATATGGGAAAGAGCAAATAAAGATAAGACAACACCTTGGTCCCAAGCGACGCCAACTCCATATAACGCATGTTGTTCAAAGAGCATTTCTGAAACATTTTATTTAACTTCAGAAACTTTGGAAATGCTTTACGAAGTGGATCCTGTAAAATTTGAAATTGGAGAAATTAAAGATTTAAAAATTAAAGTTGATAATTCCTTTTCAATAGTTCATGTATATATGGTGAATTCAAGAGGACAAAAATTGCAGGATTCAATTACTGTTTCTTACAGAGGAGGAAGGGAGCGCAAAACACTTTCTGACTTGTGGTTTAATCCACTTCATATAACAGGGACAAACATTCCCGATTTACCTATCCTATTTGGTTACGATGATAATATAGATTATGTCTATGCTAATTCAAATGTTATCTTTAAGGGAATTTCATTTAACTATATAACTAATTATCCTTTGGATAAGAACAGTATTGTTGTTGAGATATTTGAAAAATGCGATAGCACTTATCCCTATTGCGCAATTTTGAAAGGTACTGTAGAAGTGACACCGAAAGTGCAAGAAATTATAGGTAACTATGAAATTTATACAAGTAGGATTGATAAATCAAAATTTTACTCAGGTATTGATAGAAGCGTTTTTATAAAAGCGCCGTTTACATTTAAAGATATATTCATTAATTGCTATTTGAATGGCAAACCTCTTTCTGATTTTGGGATTGATTTTTCTTACCAAAAGAGCGAAGATGGAAAAATTCTTTTAGTCTTTGAAAAACCTATTCCATATGAAGAAGATGTTTCTCAAAATGAAATTTCCGTGAAGATCGAGGCATTTAATGATGACCTAACTAAAGAGGAGGTCTCAGAAATTAAAATACCAGTCTTTAAACCGATTGAGGATAAAACTCCCCCAAAGATTGAAATTATTTCACCAAATGACGGACTTTTGACAAATAATGAGATGTTGGAAGTGTCAGGAATGGTAACCGACGATACAGAGGTTGAAAACGTATACATAAACGGGGAAAAAGTGAGTATTTCAAAAGGTCTTTTTAAAACGAGTCTAAAGTTGAATGAAGGACAAAATGTAATAATGATTTTAGCAAGGGATATTTACGGAAATGAAGCAAAAGAAATTTTGAAGGTTTATCTTGATAAAACCCCACCAACTTGTGAAATTAATTATCCAAAGGTTACAGAAAAAGGGAAAGTGCAAATTACAGGAAAAACTGAGAATGATACAAAAATATATTTTAGAGGAAACGAAATAAAAAACGAGAATGGGAGTTTCTCTATAGAAGTTGAACTAAGTAAAGGCCTAAACTATTTCTTCTTTAGCTTTGAGGATAGGGCAGGCAATAAGGCAAAAACAACAATAGAAATAAAGAAGATAGAAATTACAAAAATCATATTACAAGTCGGAAATAAAAATATGTACATAAATTCAAAATCTTTGCCAATTGATCCTGGAAGAGAAACAACGCCAATTATTAAAAACGGGAGAGTTCTTGTCCCGATAAGAGCGATCGTTGAATCTGTTGGAGGCAAGGTTTACTGGGATGGATCTACACAAAAGGTGACTATTCTATACTATAACACAACAATTGAATTATGGGTTGGAAAAGAAAAGGCTCTTATTAACGGAAAGGAAGTGCCAATTGATTCCATAAACAAAGAAGTAAAACCTGAGATTATAAACGGCAGAGTAATGGTGCCTATAAGGTTTATTGCTGAATCTCTTGGGGCAGAAGTTGAGTGGGATGCACAAAGCAAAATAGTTATATTAACTTTTATAAGGTGAGGTGTTAACACCTCACCTTAATTTTAGAAGATAACCAATAAAATTCCTTATTTATAGTAAATTTACTTAATAATTCTGGGTAAGAATGCCCCTCTAAAGAATAGAAATTAACATTGTTTATTTTTCAAATTTGAAAAGTTTATATAATCCTAAAAGTATGGATATTTTAGTAAACTGCTCAATTCTTTAAAATCTCGGTGTTTTGTCCCATACAATTTGTTTTTCTCTTTGTTTAAACTTTAAGAAATAACTTCTTATTGCAAGGATTATCCAAAGTTGTGCATAGGTAAAGTACATGAGAAATGCAAAAATTGTGTTCTTAAAGTTTATTTCGTTATCAATAACCTCTGAAGCGATAATTTCCGAAGTATAAATCCACAATGTTTCGAACCAGAGAAGTAAAAGCGGAATTGTATATGGAATCGAAAGTCTGTTTAAAAGTCCCAGAACAAACCAGATATCCGAAGCGATAACGAAGAAAACAAATACATAATATACAGAAACTAATTGGATATTGTTTATAAAATTTTTTCCTTTTCTAAGTTCAGGCTCATTAAAAATTTTTGAAATTAAGTATAAATTGCCAATAAGCCAACGTGTTCTTTGTTTAAAAAAGACTTTGAAACTTTCAGGTTCTTGCTCATATGTAATGGAATCATCAACCACAGGAATAAGGTATCCTTTTGCATAAATTCTTGCAGTAAGTTCCGCATCCTCTGCAAGCGCATAGTTATCCCAGCCACTCAGTTCTTCAATTACTTGCCTTTTAATTACAAAATTTGTCCCAGTAAGTGTGCCAAATTTGAAAAGTTGCCATCTTCCACATTGCATTACAAGTTGAAATAGCATGAACTCAAGGCCAATCATTCTTGTAAGGCTATTTTTGTAGATATTTTTTGTCTTAACATAGCCTACCGCTCCTGCATTTTTAGGATTGTTAGACATTTGTTCAATTAATCTTCTAAGAGCAAATTTGTCAGGTTCGTTATCTGCATCGTACACTGCGATTATTTTGCTTTTAGAAATGGTTAATCCGTAATTAAGCACTCGTGATTTTCCTTTCGGGCTGCCTTCAGGTACTTCTATGTGTTTAAAATTCTTATACTTCTTTTCGAAAAATTCGGCAATTTCTTTTGTGTTGTCTTCTGAACTGTCGTTTAACACGTAAACCGTATACTTGCCAGGATAATCAAGTTTCGCCATCGCATCAAGTGTCTCAAAGAGGACTTTTCCTTCGTTTCGTGCGGGAATTAGAATGTCAACATCTTGATATGATTCAAGGCTAACTTCTTTCTTTCTCCTTGTGCGGTATATAAGTCCTGCAACTGACAGCACGGCATAGTAAAGGATTAAGATCCAGAATAGGATGGAAACAGCAATTACAAGCCTTGGAAGAATCATGCTATACCTCCTCAAGGAAGGATAGTAAATCTTCAAAGTCTTTCCCGAATTCCTTTTTTTCTACATCGAAGATGTTTAAAATTTCTTCTGGATATATATTCGGGGTTTTGCTCAAGTTTTGTTTGATTCTTTCAAATACTGCATTTATTCCATCGAAATTTGTATTTTGAAGAAGAACTGCAAGAGTGTCTCTTCTAATTAATCCAACGGCGTCAAATTCGCTTCTTACAGTTTCTGAAATTACTTTTCCCATAGTCTCAATTATGGAAGTAGGCACTTTTTCATCAAATGATTTCAATTTAAAGATAAGAAGTCCCAATTTTTCTCCTCTTCTTTTGCTTGATTTAATGAATATTTTTGCAGTGTCAAGAAACTCGCTTCGCGTAAGAACTCTTGTGTTACCTACAAATTTCTCGAGTTCTTGGACTCTCTTTAAAAGGTATTCATTTTCGTCAAGAATTCTTTTGAAGTAAATCGATTCAATCCAGATAATTACTGATAATAAAATGAGCAAGGTTTGAGATGTGATAAAGTTTAACTGATTTACATAGAGTTTGCCCCATGTAAGGATTACAAAATAGAATCCAATGGTAAGTGTGCCTGCGATAAGATAAACAAATGACCTAAGATGTCCTTCAAAAAACGTTAAAATTGCCAAAGCAACGATGAATATTAAGAAATAAATCTTTAGGTAATTTGGTACAACAGTTACAAAAAGATACATAAATAGAAGCATTAAAATGGGCAGTATACCAAAGTTTAAATACAAAAAATACTTTTTCATAATTTTCCTCCCCCTAATTTAAATTCTTAAAAAAATATTATACACCTAAAAAATTTATTTGCAATAACGAACTGAAGAATTTTAAAATATATATTTTTATTTCAAGTTTAATGTTTCTAAGCTTATAAGTGCTATGTTGTATAATTAGAGTTAGATTATTAAAAGCCGAAGGCAAGGAATATCCTCAGTTTATATCGAATGGGGATTTGGAAGATCCCACTAACTCGCCCTAAAGGGACAAAAGAATTTTTAATTTTTTGGGTGGAGTTGTAGAAAGATGTTCCTCAGATTTAACTGAGGAGATCCCTCACATTCGTTCGGGGTGACTTCAATTAGAAAGGGGCACATCCCCTTTCTAACTTACCCCTAAGGATAAAAAGATTTTTTATTTTTAGGGTGGAGTTAGAGGAGGGCATTGCCCTCCTCTATTAAGAGGAGACCCCTCGGAAAGACCTCTCGGGGTGACTTTGTTGCCTTTTTAGGGTGGAGCCCTGAGGAGGGAGCCTTATTCCCTTCTCAGGTATAGGTTTTTTATATTTTTTCAATTCCTGTATAATTTGAAAAATAGGAGTGGATAATGGAGAAAATTGAAGAAATTACAAAGGAAGTTTGTAAAGAACTTATAGAACCTATTGAGCGTGATATTGAGGATAAGGGGCTATATATTCCCGAAACGCTTTCAAAACTTGGAGAGCTTGGATTCTTTTCCGTTAGTTTTCCAAGAGAATTCGGCGGTGTTGGACTTACATTTGAGGAGGCTGTTAAATCGTCAATTATTCTTTCATCATACACAAGCACACTTTCAATGATTATTGGTGCACATCAACTTGCAAGTTTTTCAATTTTTCTTTTTGGCTCTGACATGCTTAAAGAAAAATACCTTTTAGAACTCAATAAGGGTAAACTTATTGGCGCATTTTCTCTTACAGAACCCCATGCAGGGTCTGATCCCTCGGCAATTAAAACAACTGCGGTCCTTGATTCTGATTACTACATTCTTAATGGCACGAAGGCATTTGTAACTAATGCAGGATTAGCAAACCTATATGTAATTTTTGCAAAGACAAACCCTGAAAGTGGTGCAAGAGGAATTACTGCATTTGTTGTTGAGGGGAATACCCCAGGCCTTGCAGTAGGACACAAAGAGGAGAAAATGGCACTTCCTTATTTACCAAATGCAACAGTCACATTAAAGGATGTAAAGGTCCCGAAGGAAAATGTTATAGGGCGAGCAAACCTTGGTTTTATTGTTGCGATGAAAACGCTTGAACTTGGAAGGATTTTAACTGCGGCAGGATCTGTTGGCCTTATGGAAAGAGCACTTCGAGAGTCTATAAAATACGCAAAGGAACGCACACAAGGAGGGCAACCAATTGCAAACTACCAAATGATTCAATCATACCTTGCTGAAATGAAAACACTTTTAGAAACCTCACGTGAAATTGTATTGACTGCTTCAAGAAAGAAAGACTTAAATGCGTCTGATTTAGGGCTTTACTCTTCGATTGCAAAATACTATGCAACAAAATCTGCAGTTGATGTAACACGCCTTGCAACACAAATCTTTGGTGGGTATGGTTATGTAAGAGGGTATACTGTTGAAAGGCTTTACAGGGAAGCAAAAATGTATGAGATTGTTGAAGGCACAAACGAAATTCAAAAACTCATAATTGCAAATCAAATTTTAAAGGGGTGAGACTATGTATATCGTAATTTCAGGAAACATCGGTGCAGGAAAAACATCTTTAGCGCAGATTATTTCAGAAGATCTTGGATTTTCCGTTTACTTTGAGGATTTCCACTCAAATCTGTTTTTGAAGGACTATTATCAGGACATGAAAAGGTGGGCATTTGCCACACAGATTAACTTCCTTGCGCTTCGCTATGAGCAAATTGTCCATCACATGCTCTTATCAAAAATCCCAGCAGTGCTTGATAGATCAATTTACGAGGATAGAGAAGTCTTTGCAAAGTCACTATACGAAGAGGGCTTGATGACAAAAGAGGAATGGATCGTTTACGACAAACTATACAACCTTATGGTAACGCACCTCCCTACACCAAATCTTCTAATATACCTTGAAAAAACAGTTGATGAACTTCTAAGAAACATTGCAAAAAGAGGGCGTGACTTTGAGAAAATTCCTCGAGAATATCTTGAAAGCCTCGACAAAAGATATAAAGAATTCTACGCAAATTGGCATTTTCCAAAGATAAAAATAACAAACGACATTTACGATAATAGGGAAGAGATTATACAGAGAATTAAGAATGCGCTTTATAATGCAGTTTATTGAGGGTGAAAGATGCTTCAATCGATTTCTGCATCAAAATTGAAAAGGGATTTACTAAAGGTGCTCGATAGTATTGAACAGGGCGATGCTTTTGCGGTTGTAAGAAAAGGGAAAATCGTTTCAGTTATTATTGATTATGAGACATTTGAAGCGATGAGAGAGGCTTACGAAATCATTCAAAATAAGGAACTTTTGAAGAAATTCCTCGATGAAAGTTAATATAGGGAATACGCTCGAAGTTGAGTTTTTTGGACGCAAAGCCTCCTACAAGAGAGAGGAAAAGTTAATTTATGAAAGTGTATTACCTTCCATAAGAGAGGCAGTCTCTTTTATTATCCTTTATTCAAAAGGTTTTGATTTGGAGAGGGCAATTAATATTGCAAATGAAATTGAAAAACTCTCAAATGAATATTACCCTGATATAATTTTTGTAGTTGGAAGTGTTTCCCACCTAAACGCAATTAAAAAGGTCTATGATAAAAAATTCTACAAGTGCGTAATTTCTGAAAAGGTATACGCACCGATTTTTTCTTCCTTTAAACTTGGCTTAAGACTTGTCTCACCTTATAGTATTGGTTCAGTGCTTATTTTAGGGAGTCGTCAAATTCCAGAAGCACATATTTTAATAAGGCTTATTGAACAATTGAGGAAAGGTTCAAAAATTGTTGTGCCTGTAAAAGATGGCAAGCCCACTCACCCTATTGCATTTAATAAATTAATGTTTGATGAACTTGCAACTCTTCGAAAAGAAAAAGGCATTCCGTATATACTCAAAAGGTACGAGGAATTAATAGAACTTGTTGAAATTTAGATGTTTTTAATAAACTCTTCAACAAAGCCTGTGTGAATGTTATTTTTTAGAAAATTTTCATTTTGTAGCATCTTCCTGTGAAACGGAATGTTTGTTTTAATGCCTTCAATTACAATTTCATTTAAAACACGCCTTGCAATATCAAGTGCATCATTTCTGTTTTTTCCCTTTACGATTACTTTTGCAAGGAGAGAATCAAAAAGCGTTGGCACCACGTATCCTTCATAGATGTGAGAATCGATCCTTACACCTCTTCCAAGAGGGAAACGAAGTTTTTCAATTTTTCCAAACGAAGGTTTAAAATTTTCAAAAGGATCCTCGGCGTTTATTCTAAATTCAATTGCATGCCCTAATGCTTGTTTCACATCAAACCTGATTTTTTCGCCTTCTGCAATCTTAATCTGTTCTTTAACAATATCAACATTAAAAACCTCTTCGGTAACAGGATGCTCAACTTGTATTCTTGCGTTCATTTCGAGAAGATAGTGTTTTCCATCTGAATAGAGAAACTCAACTGTTCCAACATTTGAATAGTTAATTGCTTTTGCAAATTTAATTGCATTATTTTCTATATTTTTCTTCTCCTCTTCGCTTAAGATAACAGCATCTGCCTCTTCAATTAATTTTTGGTGGTTTCTTTGCATTGAACACTCTCTTGTGCCAAGCGCTTGGATATTTCCAAATGTATCGCCTATCACTTGAACTTCTATGTGTCGAGCCTTTTTAAGGTATTTTTCGATGTATATTGCATCACTTCCAAACGAATTCTTTGCTTCACTTTTTGCAATTTCAAATATTCTTGAAAGTTCGCCTTCGTCTCTTGCAATTCTAATTCCTTTTCCTCCACCACCCCTTGCCGCTTTAATCATAACAGGATAACCAATACTACGTGCAATTTTTCTTGCATCTTCTAAGTTTTGGACAGGTTCGACTGTTCCTTCCAAAATTGGTATTCCGTTTTCTTTTGCAATTTTTCTTATGTGTGCCTTGTCCTTTAGAGACTTCATTGTTTCTGATTTTGGTCCTATAAATTTTATTCCATGATCCTCGACAATCTTTGCAAACATAGGATTTTCAGAGAGAAGTCCATATCCCGGATGGATTGCGTCAACTTTGAGAAGTGTTGCTGCACTCATGATATTTGGGATATTGAGGTATGAATCTCTAACATTTCCTTTGCCTATACAAACCTTCTTCTCTATGAGTTTAACGGGAAGGGAATCTTTGTCTTCATATGCGTATGCAATAACTGGTTCGATATCCATTTCCATAAGGCTTCGAGCAATGCGAAGTGCAATTTCTCCTCGGTTTGCAATTAATACTTTCTTAATCTTCATATATCTCCTCTATTTCAAAAAGAGGTGTTTCAACTTCTACCATTGCGCCATCTTCCACTAAAATTTTGGTTATCTTCCCTTTTCTTTCTGCTATAATCTCGTTCATAATTTTCATTGTTTCTACGATACAGAGTGTTTGTCCTTTTTCAACAATATCGCCAACTTCAACAAAAGGCTTTGCATTTGGATTTGGCTTTCTATAAAATGTTCCTACAAGGGGAGATTTTACTAAAAATACATTACTTTTTGTTTCCGTTGCATTTTGCTCTATATTATTTGCTGGAAGAGATGGTTTCTTGTTTATGTTTTCTTCGAGGACTTCACCTTCTTTGAATTTTAAATGTAGTTTTAGGTCTCCAATTTCGAGGTTAAGTTCAAGAATTCCATTTTCTTTTGCTAAATCAACAATATCTTTTATTTCTTTTGAAATGCTGTCCCTATTCCTCATTGTAAACCCCCATTTTATCGAATTTTTGTTTTCTTTGGGTAAGAAGATTTTCAATACTAATTTTCGATAGTTCATTTAGATTTCTCTCTATTGCATCTTTAACATTTTTGAAAGTCTTTTCTGGATCTCTGTGCGCACCAAACAATGGCTCCTCGATTACTTCATCTATCACGCCAAGCGTAAAAAGATCTCTTGCAGTCAATTTTAAAGATACTGCAGCTTCTTTTGCCTTTGTTGCATCGCCAAAAAGAATTGAAGCGCATCCTTCTGGTGAAATAACCGAGTAAATTGAATACGTAAGCATGAGAATTCTATCGGATACACCAATTCCTAATGCTCCGCCACTTCCTCCCTCACCAATTACAACTGATATGATTGGTGTATTAATCTCAAAAAATTCCATTATATTTTTTGCAATTGCTTCGGCAATACCTCTCTCTTCTGCACCCTCTGTTGGACTTGCACCAGGAGTATCAATGAGAGATATTATTGGTGCCTTAAATCTATCTGCGATGAGTTTTGCAACCCTTAACGCTTTTCTGTATCCTTCTGGATTTGCCATTCCGAAATTTCGTTCTAATTGCTCCTTTAGGTTTTTTCCTTTTCTGTGTCCTAAAATTCCAACAGTTCTTCCGTTAAACTTGGCAATACCTGTGATAATTGAGGGATCATCTCCAAAGCATCTATCACCATGAAATTCGATAAAATCTGTAAAGAGATTTGAAATATAGTCTTCTGTGTGAGGTCTTTCTGGGTGTCGGGCAATTTCTACGATTTGATATGGAGTTAAATTTGAATAAATTTCTTTTAGTTTTGCGTCTAATAGTTCTTTTAAGGCAGTCTCATTTGGGCGTTTTTCTAAATCTAAATACAACTTTTCTAAAGATTTTTCAAAGGATAATAGTTTCATTTTAAAAACTCCAAAATTTTTGCAAGTGTCTCTTTTAAACGCGCTCTTTCCACTATCATATCTACAAAACCGTGCTCAAGTAAAAACTCAGCTGTTTGAAAAGTTGGAGGCAATTTCTTTTTTGTTGTTTGCTCAATGACTCTTGGACCTGCAAACCCAATCATTGCCTTTGGTTCCGAAATTATAATATCGCCAAGCATCGCAAAACTTGCGGTAGTGCCACCATATGTAGGGTTTGTAAGGATTGAAATATACAGTTTGCCTTTTTTCTTGTAATCGGAAATCGCTGCATTTACTTTTGCCATCTGCATGAGGGAATAAATTCCTTCTTGCATTCGTGCACCACCTGATGCAGAGACAATTACTAAGGGAAGACTATTTTCAATTGCATAGTATATAAGCCTTTTCAATTTTTCTCCCATTGCAGCACCTAAACTCCCACCAATGTATTCAAATGAAAGTATGCCAATTGCAACTTTTATGTCGTTAATGTTGCCTGCCCCAGTTATAACCGAAGAACTATATCCGTGAGCCTTATCAATTTCTTCAATTTTAGTTTTGTATGGTTCTTTATCAACAAAGTTTAAAGAGTCGTAAGATTTGATATTTGCAAACAATTCCTCAAAGGTGCCCTTATCTATAAGTAAGTCGATTCTTTCTTTTGCTGTCAGTCTAAAGTGATACCCACAGTAGGGACAAACCTTATTATTTTCAATAAGTTCATCGTAGTAGAGGAGTTTCTTACAGCCATTACATCTAATCCACTCCTTATTTTCAGAGCCAGTTATAACTTTAACCACTTTTTTCATATCGCAAAAATTATACATAAATTTCCAAAAAATCCAAAATATTAGAAATAAATTTCTTAAATTTTTATTGCGTAAGTATGGGTGTATCGCCACCCTTCCATAATAAGTTGTAGTATATATGACACTCCCTACATTTAATTTGGGGAGAGTGAAAATATGTTAAAAAATTTTTCTTTTATAGAATTAACAAAAAGGAGCATGGATTATAAAGAAGTAAATGAAACTTGAAATGGTTTATCAAACCAAGGATACCATATAGGTAGTTCAAAAACAATTTTATCTCTGAATTTAGGAAGAAGATATCTAAACGCACTTTTCATCAATCATTTGAAAAGTCTCTACATAAAATAGGTAAAAAAAGACCACATAAAAGTTTAGACAATTTAATGTCAATTGGTTATGTGCTAAAATATTCAGGAGAACCTTAATTTTATGCAACTCTTACATCTTATTGACTTTATTCAAACTTTTGGTATATTTAATTAGTTAGGTTTGATTTTTTAGAGAAAAATTTTAAATGAGGAGGTTGAAATATGAGGACTACGTTTAACCCACACAACAAACATATTAAGAGAAGCCAGGGCTTTAGAGCAAAGATGAAATCGAGAAGCGGTAGAAATGTGCTTTCAAGAAGAAGAGCACATGGTAGGAAGAGACTTATAACAGTATAGTGAAGTTGTGGGAAAGACTCAGTGAAAAAGAGTTTGAGAGTGTCTACAAGAATGGCAAGAAATTCCACGGTAGATACATTTTGGTTGTTGTATCAAGCACCGTTAAGAAGAAAGCGGGGTTTGTTGCTTCAAAGAAGATTGGTAAATCCCACGAGAGAAACCGTGCAAGACGATTGATGAGAGAGGCCTTCTTGAAATTGGAGCCAGTTTTACCCGGGAATTACAGTTTTGTTCTTATAGCAAAAGACACAATTAAAGGTCTTAAAATGCAAGATGTCCTCAACGACCTTGAGGGCATCATTTTTCGCTTTAAGAAAGGTATTGCTGCCACAAAGGAGGCGGAGCAACAGTGAAGAAGTTTTTGATTTCTATCTTGAAGTTTTATAGAAAGTACATATCGCCTCTTAAACCACCAACATGCAGATTCACTCCAACTTGTTCCGAATATGCAATTGAAGCAATTGAAAAATATGGTGCAAAAAAGGGTGGTTTTTTAGCAATAAAGAGAGTATTGAGGTGTAATCCCTTCTTTCCAGGAGGGAATGACCCTGTTCCTTGAGGAGGATAAAATGAAGAAGATTTTATTAGTTTTGGGTTTTGTATTGTTAGTGTCGATATTTTTAACAGGTTGTGCAACGAGCCCTTTTCCTAAGACGACAGAGCCCGGTGTAATTGTCCAAGTTGTAGGATCTGGGCACCCCCTTGAAAATGTTCCCGTGGGTGTTAGAGTTGTAAATAACACAACAGATCCCATTCTTGATGTAACAGTTAAACTTGTTTCAATTAACGGAAATGAGGATCTTAAACCTTTTGAACTGTGGAAATCCACAAGAGTAGTTTTACTGAAGGATATTTCAAAAACAAGCGTAATTGATGCAGGTAAGGATGCCACATTTACTTTCTACATTACAAGTTATACAGAGATTGAGGCAAAACCATATCCAATAAAGTTTGAGGTGACCTACAAAGATGCAAATGGTAAGGTAATTACGATCGATAAAGAGGCGATTCTAAACATTACGCCCACAAGCGGATTCTACAAATTCATGCGTCTTATTATTGAGTGGATTAACAAAGTTACAAAGAATTATGGACTTGCAATTATTGTGCTTACTATTCTTATAAAACTTGCAACCCATCCTTTAACAAGATACCAGTTCAAATCAACTGCAAAACTTCAAGAAATTCAACCAGAGTTAAAGAAAATACAGGAGAAATACAAAGACAATCCACAAAAGCAACAGCAGGAGATTGTAAAACTCTATAAAGAAAAAGGCGTTAATATGTATGGAGGGTGCTTACCAGTACTTATACAGTGGCCGCTTCTAATTGTGTTATATGGAGCACTTATGAACTATGCACCTTTCAATAATGTAAGATTCCTGTGGCTATCTAACTTGAATATCCCTGATAAATTTTACATTCTTCCAGCACTTGTATTCCTTTCGATGTTCTTGCAATCAAAGACATCACAGATGCCTGGTACGGAAATGGATGCCAATACAAGGATGTTTATGTATTTCCTTCCAATCATCTTTGCAGTATGGGCAGTTAGTTGGCCACCATCAGTGTTACTTTACTGGATTACTTTCTCGCTTACAGCGACATTTGAACAATATCTTATAATAAGGTCGCTTGAGAACTTCAAGAGAATGGCGTTAGAAGAACCAAAAGAGGTTATCAAGAAGGATAAAAAGGAGAAGTAGTATGAGCGACTTTGTTGTTGATTTTGTTAAAACTCTTTTTGAGAAGATGGGAGAGTCTCCCCAGATTGAGGCAGGGAAGAAATTTGGGGGTTACTATGTGAATGTGAAAAATCTTTCCGACAAAGGGCAATACATTGGCTACGATGGGACGGTTTTGAGGGCGATACAATTTATTGTGAATGTCTATGCACATAAGGTTGACAAAAATTTTCCAACAATAATTCTTGATATTGATGGCTACAAAGGAAAGCAATACGAGAGGCTCAAGACCATTGCAATCGAAGCAGCGTTGAAGGCAAAAAGGCTTCGAGAACCCGTGGAACTAAGGCCAATGTCAGCACAGGCAAGAAGAATTATACATCTTACCCTTAAAAACTACCCCGACATCTGGACGCACAGCGTTGGGAAAGAACCAAGAAGGCGTGTTATTGTAGATATTAAAAAGTGAGCGATACAATTGTTGCAATTTCAACTCCTCGTGGCTTTGGAGGGATTGGTGTAGTAAGACTTTCGGGCGATAAAGCCCTTGAACTAACACAGAAAATTTTTAATAAAAAGATTGAGTTGCCCCGTTATGCATACTACGGGGCTATTTCTATTGAAGGCACTCCCATAGATACAGGCATTGTAATTTACTATAGAAAACCTCATTCGTATACGGGGGAAGATGTTGTTGAAATTTCGATGCATGGTGGTATCAAAAATTTAGAGATGGTTTTAAATCACCTTATTTCCCTTGGTGCACGACTTGCAGAAAAGGGTGAGTTTACAAGGAGAGCGGTTGAAAATGGAAAGATGGATATCTTTGAAGCAAATGCCGTCATTGAACTCATTGAGGCAAAGACAGAAAAGGGTGTGCTACTTGCATCTTCAAGGCTTTTTGGTAAATTAAGCAAAGTTGTTGAGAGTGTTAGAAAAAAGATTCACGAAGTGAATTTACAAATTGAAGCAACAATTGATTTTCCTATGGATGTTGAGGAAATTCCACATAATGTTTTGAAAAATTCTCTTAATGAAATAAAAAATGAAATCGAAAAACTTCTTTCTACATACAGGGATTCGAAGGTCATTATTGAAGGAGTGCGTATTGCAATTGTTGGAAAACCAAATGTTGGAAAATCAACACTTCTTAACGCCCTTCTAAGGTTTGAAAGAGCAATTGTATCAGAGATCCCCGGCACAACAAGGGATACAATAGAAGAGACAATAGACTTTTATGGTTTTCCTGTAAAAATCATTGATACTGCGGGTATAAGGGAATCAGAGGATATTATTGAAAAAATGGGCGTTGAACGCAGTAAACGTGCAATAGAAACAAGCGATTTAATACTTTTTGTATTTGATGCCTCTGCCCCTCTAACGGAAGATGATCTTGAACTTGCAAAATTTACAGAGGGTAAAATGCGTATTATTGTTCTTAATAAAAGCGATCTTCCCAAGGCACTTACAAAAGAAGAACTCTTAAAACTTTTTCCAAATGAGCCCGTGATAGAAATATCAGCGCTATTGAAAGAGGGCATTGATGCGGTAGAAAGTGAAATTAAGAAGAAACTTTTGAACATTGATATTGATTCAATCCTTGTCTCTAATAAGATTGAATATGATTTGCTTTCAAACGCTCTTACGCACATTGAAAACGCAATCGAAATTCTTGACACTGGAACTCTTGACCTTGTATCAGAGGAGTTAAGAGAGGCTATTGAAATCTTAAGCGGTGTGAGTGGTGAAAATATTGGAGAAACTGTTTTACGTGCAATATTTGAAAGGTTCTGCATTGGAAAATAATGTTTGAAAAATGAGCATTTAATGTAATAATATTGTATGGTGTTTTATACCTAAAGGAGGCGAAATATGCAGGAAGTTATTGAAAGAGCCCTCTTTACTGCAAAAAAGTTAGGTGCAACCTATGCAGATGTTAGGCTCATTGAAAGAGAAGCAGAAGACATAACTGTTTCAAACGGAAAAGTTGAAGGTGTTAAAAAGCGACTTACAAAAGGTTTTGGTGTTCGTGTAATTGTAAATGGTGCGTGGGGATTTTTCTCCTCTTATAATGTGTCTCCTGAAGAAGGGGAGTATGTTGCATTCAATGCGGTTCAAATCGCAAAAGCATCTGCAATGACCAAAATTGAAGATGCACGTCTTGCGCAAGTAGAAATTTATCAGGATAAAGTTCTACAACCTGTAAAGATCGATCCATTTTCAATTCCTCTTAACAAAAAGATTGATTTTATGCTTTCTTTGGATAAACTGATGGAAAAACCTGGTATTATTGTTAGATCTTCATCAATGCACTTTTCTAAGGAATGGAAGACTTTTGCATCTTTAGAAGGTGCGTTTATTGAGCAGGAGCGTATCGTAAGTGGGGCAGGATTGCAAGCAATTGCAACAGATGGAAAAGAAATCCAAATACGAAGTTATCCTGCATCTTTTGGCGGTAATTACGCTCGCAAAGGTTATGAGTTTATTGAAGAAATGAAATTAGAAGAAAATGCAGAGCGCATTAGAGATGAAGCACTTTTGCTTCTTAAGGCAAAGCCTGCACCAAGTGGTATTATGGATCTTATAATTGGGCCATATCAGATGGCACTTCAATTGCACGAATCTGTGGGGCATCCAACAGAACTCGACAGAGTACTTGGGGAAGAGGCTTCGTTTGCGGGCACATCATTTCTTACTCCTGAAAAATTGGGCAATTTCCAGTTTGGTTCAAAATATGTAAATATTGTTGCTGATGCAACAGTTCCCGATGCACTTGGTGGTTTTGCTTACGATGATGAAGGCGTTAAGGCAAAGAAGATTTACCTTGTTAAAGAAGGCCTTTTTGTGGGATATTTAAACTCTCGTGAAACTGCCTTTAAATTAGGTCTTGAGCCAATGGGTGCAATGAGAGCAGATGGATGGAACAGGCAACCAATAATAAGGATGACAAGCATTAACCTTGAACCAGGTAATATGACACTTGAAGAACTCATTGCAGGGGTTAATGAAGGTCTTCTTATTGATGTAAATAGGTCTTGGAGTATTGATCAGAAGAGATTGAACTTCCAATTTGGAACAGAAATCGGCTATGAAATAAAGAATGGGAAAATTCAGGATATGGTGAAAAATCCAACATATTCAGGTATAACATATGAATTTTGGAGAAGCCTTGATGGAGTAGGAAATGAGAGCTACTATAAGATTTTAGGCGTGCCAAATTGTGGCAAAGGAGAGCCAATGCAGGTAATGGAAGTAAGTCATGGTTCAAGTTACGCAAGGTTTAGAAACGTTAGGGTGGGGGTAAAGCATGAATAAGGAAAGAATTTTACAAATCTTAAATTATGTGGTAAAAAATGCCGAGGCAGATCAAGTTGAGGCAGTTTTAATGGGTGGAGAAACATATCTTACCGGGTTTGCAAATAACTACATCCACAGAAATGTTGGTGAAGAAAGTTATGAGTTAAATATTAGAATTGTGCTTGGTAAAAAAGTTGGTGCATCATCAACGTCTGACCTAAGTGATGAAGCAATAAATGAGGCAATTCGTAATGCAATTAACATCGCAAAACTTCAAAAGGATAACCCTGATTTTGTTAGTTTACCCCAAAATTATCCAGGCGATAATGAATTTATTTTTGTTTCACAAGTGCCGGATGCAGAAACCCGTGCAAGTATGGTTAAGAAACTTGTTGATGCATCAAGAAAATATGGTTTTATTTCCTCTGGAAAGTTTGAAACGGAGAAATTTCAACTTGCAGTGAAAAATTCGCTTGGTGTTGAAAGGTATATGGAAAGAACGGTATCAACTTTGAAAAATATCGTGATGACTGATACTTCCTCCGGATTTTCGCAAGAATCCAAACAAGATTTTAGAGAAATAAATATTGAGTCAATCCTTGAAGAAAGCCTTGAAGTTGCACGTATGGCTCAAAATCCCATTGAAATTTCCCCAGGAAAATATGAAGTAGTGCTTTCACCCTACGCAGTTGAAGAATTTTTGTCGTCGATGAAATACCTTTCGCTAAATGCAAAGAATATCGAAGAAGGCACAAGTTTTATGAAAGGGCATTTTGGAGAGAAGTTGTTCCCAGACCACATATCGCTTTATGATGATGGACTATCTAATGAAACATTAAAAATGGGGTTTGATTTTGAAGGTGTTCCTAAGAAGAAGGTCTATTTTGTAAAAGAAGGAGTAATATTAGATGTTCTTTACGATTCGTTTTACGCGTATAAAGAAGGGAAAGATCCAACGGGACATTCACTTCCTCAACCAAACTCGCTTGGTGCGTATCCAATGAATTTCTTCGTCCACGGTGGCACTTCATCAGTCGAGGAGATGATTTCTCATGTTGAGCGAGGTTTATATGTACAGAGATTTTGGTATACAAATCCAATGGAACCTACTTCGCTTCTTATCACAGGAATGACTCGAGATGGGCTTTTCCTTATTGAAAATGGAAAAATTACAAAACCTGTAAAACACATGCGGTTTACAGAAAGTATCCTCAATGCATTCAAAAATTGCTTGGAAATTTCAAATATTTCAAAGATAATATATGAGGATGGCGCAGTAACAACTGCACCTTATATGAGGATAAAAGATTTTAAGTTCACAAGTGTTACCGAATTTTAGAGATAGGAGGTAAAGATGAAAAGAATAGGAATTGTATGCGATGGTGGAGATGCACCTGGTATTAACACTGCAATAAGGGCCATTGCGAGGGCAAGTTTTGAGAAAGAATACGAGGTTTTAGGTTTTATTGATGGTTTCCATGGCCTTATTGAAAATGATGTAAAAATCATTACAAAATCTTCTGTTTCGGGGATTCTTGCTCTGGGTGGAAGCATTCTTGGAATTTCAAGGTTTAATCCATATAGAGATCCTAAATATGTTGAAGCAATAAGGGAAAACTTCAAAAGGAATTCGCTAACTTTGCTTGTATTCATTGGTGATAGAGATACAGTCACCATTGCAAAGAGGCTTGCTGATGATGGAATTCCATCGATTGTAATTCCAAAGACAATTGATAACGATGTATACGGAACTGACTATTCCATTGGATTTGACACAGCAGTTTCTGTAATTGCTCAGTCCCTCGATAATCTTCATGCAACAGCCTCAGCGCACCACAGACTTATGGTAGTGGAAACAATGGGAAGGGAGACAGGGTGGCTTGCGCTATTTGGTGGTCTTGCAGGAGGTGCAGATTACATTGTAATTCCAGAGGTTCCTTTTACAATTGAAGAGATCGCAGCACATGTTGAAAAAAGAAAAAGAGAAGGAAAGAATTTCTCGATCGTAGTTGTTGCAGAAGGCGTTGTATTGCCTGATGAGGATAAAAGTAAATTCGAATTTGATGAATTTGGGCACAAGGTGAATGCAAAGAGAATGGTTGGTTATAGGCTTGCTTCGAAACTTGAGGAACTTACACACCTTAAATCGAGAGTGATGATATTAGGGTATTTGCAGAGAGGGGGTATCCCTACAAATAGTGACAGGATTCTTGCAACAAGATTTGGGGTTGAAGCAGTTAATCTTGTGGGTTTGGGAATCTCAAATGTGGTGCTTGGGGTTAAAAATGGTGAAGTAATTACAACACCGTATGATGAAGCATACGACAAAATCCATACGGCGGACACCAAGTATTATGAGCTTGCAAGAATATTCTTCTAAACATGCTTGAAGGTTCTTTAAGGGATTTTTCACTTGATGACTTGCTTCAAATGATCTCTCTGGGTGGAAAAACTGGTGAGCTTCACCTCGAGGGAAATACACCATTTGGGAAAAAGAAAGGTATCATATACTTTGAAAATGGCGAAGTAAAGGATGCAGAAACGGAAGAATCTCGTGGTGAAGTTGCGATTGTTGAACTTCTTAACATAAAAGAAGGCTCTTTTAAATTTGTCCCAAATGATTTGCTGCATGTAAAACGCTCAATCACAAAATCAATCCCTGACCTTGTGCTTCTTGCAACTTCCAAGCTTGACGAGTGGAACAAGGTTAAGTCGAGGGTAGCTTCAGTTGACTCTGTCTTTAAAATGGTAACTGATGATATACCAGAGGAAATTCACTTATCTCAAACTGATTGGAAGGTTTTAATGCTTCTCCAAAAAGGATTAACTATAAGAGAGGCTGCCTTAAAGCTTAACATGACTGTGTTTGATGTTGCAAAGATTGCCTACGGACTTGCCGCATTGAAGATTATAAGAGAAATAGGACAGAAAAACCCAGAAACCCAGGAAGTCAAGAAAAAAGCGCCTCCCAAGAACTTTATTTTGAGGCTTATTGACAGAATAAGGGGGCTTTGATGAGACATTATAAAATTGTTGTAACGGGGCCATTTGCGGCAGGAAAGACAACATTCATTAAAACGATAACGGAGATCTCGCCTATCGTAACAGAGGCACCTACCACACGTGATGAAGAAGCGCAGGTAAAAGACTCAACAACTGTTGCAATGGATTTTGGACGAATAACTGTTGACGATGATTATGTCCTGCATATCTTTGGGACACCTGGACAATTCAGATTTAACTATATGTGGAGTATTCTTTCAAAGGATGCACTCGGCGTTATTCTTCTTGTTGATTCAGGCGACAGGAATATGTTCGAAGAGGCAAAAGATATGCTCAATTTCTTTAGGGTGAAAACCGATGCACCAATTGTTGTTGCACTCAATCACTTTAACGAGAAAGAACATATAAGTGAGGATGAATTAAGATCGATAATGAATGTTCCTGAATCAATTCCTATTGTTGGATGTGATGCAACAGACAAAGAAAGTGTAAAGCAGGTACTTTTGAAATTACTTGAACTTATTCTTGAAAATGAAACTTAGTTAATAATTAAACAATGTTTGCAATTTTTCTATTTTTTGTATAATTTAAACGTAAATTAATCCCTAAAAGGGAAGGAGGTAAAGGTATGAAAAAATTATTGGTAGTAATGTTAGCGATGGTGCTTGTTGTGTCACTCTTTGCAGGGTGCAAACCAGCATCAACAAAACTTGACCTTTCTACAAGAAAGTTCAAGATTGGTCTGGTAACAGATGTTGGTGGTCGTGGCGACAGATCCTTCAATGACTCTGCTCTTCGTGGACTTGAAACATGGGCAGCGAAGGTAAAATATGTTGAAGGTGGCGGTTATCAGGCACTCACCGATGATGAGTATAAGGCAAGCATTCCAGATGATCTCAAAGACAAGAACATAGTTCCTCTTGATGTTGAACCCATTGTCCTTGAATCAAAGGCAAAAGAGGACTACATTCCAAACATCCAAACACTTGTTGAACAAAAGCATGTTGATCTTGTAATAGGCGTTGGCTTTATGCTTGCAGGCGCAATTGGTGAATCAGCAGCAAAGTATCCAAATACAAAATTCATGCTTATTGATTCAACACCAGTAGATGCAAATGGAAACACAGTTAATCTTCCGAATGTCGTTGGATATCTCTTCAAAGAGCAAGAATGCGGTTTCCTTGTTGGAGCAATTGCAGGTTATGCAACAAAAGCAAACAAAGTTGGATACATTGGTGGAATGGCAATTCCCCCAGTTTTAAGGTACGAAGCAGGATTTAGAGCAGGCGTAAAAACAACAAATCCCAATGCACAGGTAATTGGACAATATACAAACTCATTCACAGATGCAGCACTTGGAAAGAGTGCAGCACAATCACAAATGGCGCTTGGTGCTGATGTCCTCTTCCATGCAGCAGGAGCAACTGGAAATGGTATGTTCCAGGCAATTTGCGAAAAAGGCGCACCATATTGGGGAATTGGTGTTGATGTAGATATGGGTCTTGATCCAAACCTTTGCCCTGATAGAACCCTTACTTCTGCTTTGAAACATGTTGACTATGCAACATACGAAGCAATCAAGTCTGTTGTTGATGGCACATTCAATGGCGGAGTTGTAGTCCTCTCCCTTAAAGACGGTGGTGTTGGCTATGCTCCAGACCATGTAAAAGATGTCCTCACAGCAGATCAGATTGCAAAGATTGAAAACTTGAGAAAGATGATTATTGACGGTAAATTTACCGTTCCAGAAGATCCAAACACCGTTAATACTTGGACTCCTCCAACAGGATTTTAATAGTTAGTTAAATACGAAGGGCAGGTTATTATTAGCCTGCCCGCATTTTTTATATATGGAGGCTAAATGTGGAAGCGCTAAGAGTTGAGAATATTGTTAAACGGTTTCCAAATGTTCTTGCAAATGATAATGTAAGTTTATCAATTGAGAAAGGCGAGATTTTTGCAATTGTAGGGGAAAACGGTGCTGGTAAATCAACATTAATGAAGATTGTATACGGATTGTATCTGCCAGACTCGGGAAATATTTATGTATTTGGCAATAAAGCACACATTAAAGATTCAAAAGATGCAATCAACTTAAAAATTGGAATGGTTCATCAGGAATTTATGCTTATTCCGAGATTTACCGTAACCGAGAATGTGGTTTTAGGAGATGAGCCAAGGAAGTATGGTTTTGTGTTTGATTACAATATGGCAGTGAGAGAAGTTAAAGAACTCTCCGAGCGTTATGCTCTTGTTGTTGACCCGACAGAGAAAGTAGAAAACCTTCCTGTTGGAATTCAACAAAGGGTTGAAATTTTAAAGATCTTAAGGCGTGGTGCAGAAATCCTCATTTTTGATGAGCCAACAGCAGTTTTAACTCCAGAGGAAACAGAAGAACTCTTTAAAACTTTGAGAAAATTAAAAGAATCTGGTAAGACTATTATTTTCATTTCACACAAATTAAACGAAGTAATGGAGATTGCCGATAGAATTGCAGTTATGAGAAGAGGCAAAGTTCAAGGTGTCGTAAGGAAAGAGAATACAAACGAAAGAGAACTTGCAAGAATGATGGTTGGGCGTGAAGTGGTTCTTGAAATTGAAAGAGTCCCTGCAAAACCAGGGAATATTGTTTTCGAAGTTAAGAATCTAACCGTTAAGAACATGCGAGGAGTTATTGGGTTGAAAGATGTGAGTTTCAAAGTGCGTGAAGGGGAAATTGTTGCAATTGCTGGTGTTGAAGGGAACGGACAAGCAGAACTTGTAAATACAATTCTTGGATTCTATAGACCAATTAAGGGGTCAATTGCAATTAACGGTGAGGAAATGAAATTTGTGACACCTTATGAAGTTAGAAAGAAGGGGTTAGCATATATTACAGAGGACAGAAAAAGAAGAGGTCTCATTTTACAATATCGAGCAAGAGAGAATATTATCTTAGGAAGTCATACGCTTTATCCTTTTTCAAATAAAGGAATCCTTAATGATATGGCGATTGACGAATATGCAACAAGAAAACTTCAGGAATTTGACGTGCGACCACCAGAACCTTACATGAAAGCACAGAATTTCTCTGGTGGAAACCAGCAAAAGATAATTTTGGCAAGAGAACTTTCGGCAAAACACAGGTTTTTGCTTGCGTCCCAACCTACTCGCGGTCTTGATGTTGGCGCAATGGAATTCGTTTATCGTTGGCTCATCGAGGAAAAGAAAAAAGGTATTGGTATACTTCTCATTTCTTTGGAGCTTTCAGAGGTTATGGGACTTGCCGATAGAATTCTTGTTCTATATAAGGGAGAAATCGTAGGCGAAACAATACCTGAGGAGACTACCGAAGAAGAACTTGGTGAAATGATGCTCGGCCTCAAAAGGAAGGTGCTACAATGAAAGAGGTTTTTTATAAGATTTTTGTGCACAGGCGTGAAGAAAATTGGTGGATGAATATCTTAGTCCCAATTACTTCCATAATTATTGCTCTCATTTTTGGTGCAATATTTATTGCATCAACGGGACGAGATCCGTTTCTTGCGTATAAGTTGATGTTTAGTGCATCTGGACTCATTCCAGGGCCTTATTTTATTAGTCATTTTGCGGAAATGCTTCTTTACACAGCACTTTTTCTTTCCACGGGTCTTGCCTTTGCACTTCCAGCGCGTGCAGGACTCTTCTCTATCGGTGCAGAAGGTCAGTTTATAGTAGGTGCTATAACTGCAGCATTCTTTGGGTATTGGAAACCACTTTATGATTTACCTGGAATAATCCATATTCCTATAATCTTGATAATGGTAATAATTGTGGGTGGAATATGGGGACTTATTGCAGGTTATTTAAAGGCAAAGAAAGGTATAAACGAAACGATTGTTACAATAATGCTAAACTGGATTGCTTTTCATCTCATTGAAGGGTGGCTTGTAACAGGCCCAATGGCTGCCGATGTCGCTACAGGAGTTTCAGGAACTCCTTATGTTTCGCCTTCTGCAAGGCTCCCTATAATTCTACCGGGTACAAGACTTAATATTAGCATTCTTATAATGTTTGTTATTATTTATATTGCGTGGTTTATACTATACAGGACAGTATTTGGTTATGAGTTAAGAGCAATGGGATATACGGCAATTACCAATATGGAAGCACCAAAGATTGGCGGTGTTAATACTGAAAAAAGAATAATGCAAATTATGTTTATAAGTGGAGCAATTGCAGCGCTTGGTGGCTCTTTTGTTGTTTTAGGTTTTTTGGGACAGTATCCACCAGTGTTTGAAGGTGGGTATGGTTTTGATGGAATTGCAGTTGCTCTTATTGGTGGAAATGAACCTGTAGGTATCTTATTTTCATCAATACTTATAGGTGCTCTAAGGACTGGTGCAACAGCAGTGCAACTTGCTCGAATTCCTAAGACATTCCCTGCCATAATTGAAGGGCTTATTGTTGCATTTATTGCTTTAAATGAACTTATAAGGTATATGCTTACAAAAGTTCTTGTTAGAAAAAAGGAAGGTGTAGCATGAACTGGACATTTTTAATTAACCAATCTTTAGCACAGATGCTTGATTTTGCTGCACCAATTTTATTTGCAGCACTTGGGGGTGTAATTTCTGAAAATGCAGGCGTTGTAAATATCGCCTTAGAAGGTATTATGCGATTTGCAGCATTTTTTGGTGTATGGGGTGCGTTTGTATCAAGGAATCCCTGGGTAGGACTGCTTTGGGGTATCGGTATTGGAGCGCTTCTTGGTGCATTCCATGCTTATATTACAGTAAAATGGGCAGGCGATCAGATTGTTTCAGGTGTTGCTATAAATGTCGTTGCAGCAGGCGGCATAAGGTATTTCCTTGAATGGATCTTTAAGACAACTGGATACTCGCCAACAGTTCCGTATTTTGGCGATCCGAAACATTTAGTAAATCTAAAATTTTTGGAAGGAATCCCGATTCTTGGAGCATTTGCACATCTTCATATATTTATATGGCTATCTCTTATTCTTGTTTTTGTATTGCACTTCCTTCTTTACCACACTGTTTTGGGATTAAGGATTCGATCGGTTGGTGAATATCCCCTTGCTGCAGAGACGCTTGGAGTTAACGTTATGAGAATCAAATGGTTTGCAGTTATTTTAGGAAGTATTATTGCAGCCCTGGGTGGAGTTGCACTTTCTTTAGGCACAATGTCATCTTTTGTTGAGACAGGAATGGCCGCAGGTAAGGGGTTTATTGGACTTGCCGCTATGATATTTGGTAAATGGACTCCAATCGGTGCAATGTGGGCAACATTCCTCTTTGCTTCTGCACAGGTTTTGCAGTTCTTACTTCAGGCTATTGCCAAGGGAATTGCAGCAAAGATTCCTGTGGGTTTCTATCTTGCATTACCATATATCCTTACCATTGGTGCACTTATTGGTGTTGTAGGAAAGGCAATCGGTCCTGCTGCAGACGGAGTACCTTACAAGAAAGAAAGCTAACCAAATCAAGGAGGTATGCAAACTTCCTTAATACTCCACTACAAAAAACAAAAATACTCTCCCTGAAAGGGGAAGTTAGAGGGGGAGAATCGTAAGTCCCCCTCTAATTAAAAGATGAGATTCCTCAGTCGCTTACGCTCCTTCGGAATGACGAAGTGTGAGTCATTTCGGACGGACGCAGTGAGGGGAAATCTCTGCCGTTAAAGGGAAGTTGAATAAGAGGTGTATGTTTGTTACCTTGAGAAGTAAAAAAAGACAGGTATAATAATTGTAAAATTTACTTTTATTTATGTCTAATTCGTTGATTTTTTATGGATTTGTATTATGATATAAACGAAGAATAGAATAATGCTTATTATAGTTGAAGGCGTCTTATTAGTATAGGAGGTGAGCAAGTGAAAGAAATAGATTTTGTTTTGTGGCAGGAGGGCAAATATTATGTTGCTCAATGTCTAAATGTTGAGGTTTCTTCATTTGGTGAAACAATTGATGAAGCGATTAAGAATCTCAGAGAAGCTGTTGAACTGTATTTAGAGGGCGAGAATATTGAGTTACAAAAGGTAGATAGAGTAATGCTTGGTAAAGAGAGCATAAATGTCTAAATTATATTCATCAGATGAAATTATAGTGGTACTAAAGAAGCTTAATTTTAAACTTGTTTCTCAAAAAGGTTCTCACGGTAAATTTAAAAACGAAATTGGTAAAATTGTAATACTTCCTATGAACAAAAAGGAAATTCCTTTGGGAACTTTCAGAAGCATCTTAAAGCAGATGGGAATAGATTACAATGATTTCAATAAGTTGTTAGAAAAATAAGTAATCTTTTAAATCTGAGGGGGAAATACCCCCCTCAGTACCCCCCCATAAACATTAAAAATCTTTTTATCCTTAGGGGTAAGTTAGAAAGGGGATGTGCCCCTTTCTAACTGAAGTCATCCCGAACGAATGTGAGGGATCTCCTCCTTTCAGGGGGAGTTAGAGGGGGAGCCTTATAGGTCCCCCTCTAAATTAGGATACCCTCCTCCAACTCCACCCTAAAAATAAAAAATTTTCTTAGCCTTTAAGGGGGAGTTAGAGGGGGAGAATTGTAAGTCCCCCTCTAATTAAAAGATGAGATTCCTCCTCGCTAATTTTATTTGCTCCATGAAATGCCAAAAAACCTGAAAGGGAAACAATCCACTCAACGTCCCAGAAAAAACTCTTTACCATTTAAGAAAGATTTCGAGGAGAACTTTATTAATCCTCCTTTAAATTAGGTATTCCTCAGGCTAAAGCTTCTGGAATGGCAGAATTCTTACTTACCTTCACTATGATATACAATTGCAAAAAGAGAGTTTTACTACTTAATATACGAAGCCATCTGGAAGACTGGAAGATACAGTCCTATAAGAGTTCCTCCAATGAGTCCTCCAACACCGACCATCATTATTGGATTAATAAGTGCGGAAATATTGTTTATAAGATAATTTACCTCTTCATTATAAAATTCTGAAACTTTCTTTAGCATTTTATCAAGGCTACCACTTTCTTCACCAATTGCAGTCATATCATATACCATTGGAGTAAACATCCCACTTTTTTCAAGTGCAGAAGAAAGTGCCTCGCCCTTTTTAATTGCATCAATGATACCATCAATTTTTTCTGCAATAATCACATTATCGATAACGCCTCTAACGGTTTGTAGGCAATCAATGATAGGAATACCTGCTGAAAATAATGTTGCAAGTGTGTCAGAGAACCTTGCCATTGAAGATTTAAGTGTTAATTGAGATATAAGAGGCATCCTTAGCTTTAGTGCATCAACACTTCTTCTTCCACCAGGTGTTCTCACCCATCTTCTAAATGCAATTATTGAAGCAATAATGATTGCAATAATAACCCATATGTAGTGAATAAGAAAATTTGCAAAAGCAAATATCATCTTTGTAATTGCAGGAAGTGGTGCGCCTAATTCGGTTAGGAAGCCTTCAAAAGTAGGTATGACAAAAATAAAAAGTCCAACTACAATAAGAATTGCAAACCCAAGTACTGCAACAGGGTATGTCATCGCACCTTTTATTTTGTTCCTCGTTTCGTAATCTCTCTGCAAGAAAGAACTCATTGTGATGAGCGCTTGTCCTAAATTACCTGATGTTTCACCTGCTTGCACCATGCTTATATAAAGCGGTGAAAATACCTGCGGGAACTTTTTAAGTGCAGCCGATAGTTGATTTCCTTTTTTAACCTCTTCACCAAGTTCTCTTATAATAGAAACAAGTTTCGGGTTTGAAGTCTGTTTTTCGAGGACGGCAAGTGCTCTTGAGATTGAAAGCCCCGCATTGAGCATTGTGCCAAATTGGTTTGTGAAAATGGAAAGGTCTCTTACGCTAACACCTTGAAAGCGTGAAAGAAATCCGCCTTCGGATCTTTTTCTACCAAAGGATAGACCTCTCAATTCCTTTATGTATATAATCCTGTATCCTTTACTTCGTAAAATTTCTGCAGCATCTTGAACGCTATTCCCTTCTAAGCGGCCCGTTAAAGCACCGCCCGATGCTGTAATTACTTTGTATTCGAATTGTGGCATATCCCATCACCTTTCCATTAGATGTACAAAGTTTTCTTTATTAAATGCGTATCTTAGGCCATCTTCGTATGTTATGTCTCCCCTTAGAACGAGTTCTTTAAGAGATTGTTCCATTGTTTGCATACCAACATTTGATGAGGTTTGAATTATTGACGGAATCATATGAGTCTTTCCTTCTCTTATGAGGTTTCTTACAGCAGGCGTTGCAATGAGTACCTCTGTTGCAAGAACAAGTCCCTTTTTGTCTTTCTTTTGTATGAGTTGTTGGGAGAATATTGCAAGTAAAACTGATGAAAGTTGCATTTTTACCTGTTCTTGTTGATGCGGAGGGAAAACGTCTACAATTCTATCAATGGATTGCGCAGCAGAGTTCGTATGCAGTGTTGCAAAAACCAAATGTCCTGTTTCTGCTGCGGTCAAGGCAGTTGAAATTGTATCAAGGTCTCTCATTTCTCCTACAAGAATTACATCTGGATCTTCACGAAGTGCTGCACGTAATGCTGAGGGAAACGACAAGGTGTCTGAGCCAAGCTCTCTCTGAACAACCACGGACCGCTTGTGCCTAAAGAGGTATTCAATTGGATCTTCAATGGTCACGATATGCTTTGAAAATTTCATATTTATTTCGTCAATCATTGCCGCAAGTGTTGTTGATTTTCCATGCCCTGTAGGACCCGTAACAAGAACGAAACCTCGCTCTTCTTCAATTATTTTATGGGCAATCTTTGGGACACCAAGTGAGTCAAGTGGCGGAATTTCAAAAGGAATTCTTCTAAATGCTGCCGCAACTGATCCTCTTTGCATGAATACGTTAACTCTGAAACGCGCAAGACCTTTAAGGCCGTAAGAAAAATCGTATTCAAGTTTTTCCCTAAAGAGTTCCTTTTGTTTATCTGTCATTATCGAATACATCATTTCTGCAATATCTTCAGGTGTAAGGGGGTCTGCTTCAAGATAAACAAGTTCCTTGTTTATCCTTAAAACGGGTGGAAGTCCAACCGTTAAATGTATATCAGATGCTTTATGGTCAGCTGCAAGTGTTAGAATTTCATTAATATTCATCATTCTGCAACCTCCAATGTTGAGACTACTCTTATGACTTCTTCAAGGGTTGTGATACCTTCTGCTGCCTTCATTAAGGCATCGTCGAGAAGTGTCTTCATACCCATTCTTTTTGCTTCCGATAAGATTTCTTTTGAGGATGCTTGTTTTAAAATGAGTCGTTGGATTTCGGGTGTAATAGGTAAAATTTCTGAAATTGCAACACGCCCTTTGTATCCAGTGTTACTGCAAAAATCACAACCTGCCCCTTTGTAAAAATTTACTCCTTCATGAACTTCAAAACCAAGGTGTTCAAGGACGTCTTTTGACGGTGTGTGGGGTTCTTTACATTTGGGGCAAATTTTTCTTATAAGACGTTGCGCAGTTGCGCCAATTAAAGATGATGCAACTAAAAATGGCTCAATTCCCATATCAATGAGACGTGTAGGAATTGATGCGGAATCATTAGTATGGATTGTTGATAAAACCAAATGTCCTGTTAACGCTGCCTCAATTGCAATCTGTGCTGTTTCTCTATCTCGAATTTCCCCAATAAGTATTATGTTTGGGTCTTGACGTAAAATTGAACGGAGTGCATTTGCAAAAGTTAGTCCTGCTTTTTCGTTTACCTGAACCTGGTTTATCCCTTTTAATTGGTATTCTACAGGGTCCTCAACAGTTATTATATTTTTTGTTGGTGCGTTCAATCTATTTAAAATTGAGTAAAGTGTAGTTGTTTTACCAGATCCCGTTGGACCTGAGATAAGAATCATTCCGTAAGGCTGAGTGATAATTTTTTCAAATTTTTTAAGGTTTTCTTCTGAAAATCCAAGTTGTTCCAAAGGTTTAATTGATGAGGTTTTATCAAGGATACGTAATACGATTTTTTCACCATAAATTGAAGGAAGCGATGAGACACGAAAATCGACAGGTCGCCCTTCAAACTTTAAAGAAATACGTCCATCTTGTGGAAGTCTACGTTCTGCAATGTCCATGTTTGATATAATCTTTAGCCTTGCAATAACTCCTGGTTGGATTCTCTTTGGTAATCTTTGCTTTTCATGTAAGATACCATCAATCCTATAGCGCACTCTTAGCGAGTCTTCCATTGGTTCCACATGAATATCAGATGCGCCTTCTACAATTGCTTGCGAAATAATACTGTTAACAAGCCTAACAACTGGTGCATCTTCACCAAGCATTCTTAATCTTGAAAGATCATTTTCTTCAACTGTTTCTACTACCTCAACATCTGTGAATTCCTCTTCCGCCTTTTTAACTACGTTTTCGAGTTCATAGTATTTCTCGATTGTTTGGATTATTGCACTCTTTGGTGTTACATAAAATTTCACATTCATTCCATATACTGCTCTTACATAGTCAACTGTGTCGATATTGGTGGGGTCTGAGATTGCAACATGGTAGATAGGCCCTTCTTTCTTAAACACAAAAAAGCCAAAGATTTTTGCCTTTTCAGGATCTGTGTATCTTAGAATTTCTTTTTCAATTGGGTATTTTGCAAGGTCAACAAAATCAAATCCCCATTGTTCTGCAAGAAGTTGAGATTGTTGCACCTCATCAATTACACCATTATCCATTAATATTTTAAGGAGTGGTTCTTTTGTAACCTTTTGAACTGAAAGATATTTATCGAGTGTCTCACGACTTATGAGGCCCTTTTTTACAAGTATTTCGCCTATTTTTTCCGTTCCTGGTGATATCATTTTTCTTCACCTCTTATGTCTATAATTTTCCCTTCTTGAGGTAATGTCTCTAACAATACTTTCGCATCTTTATAGTCACCCATTTTCAGAAGTTCTGTGAGTGCTTTTCTTGAAGATATAACATCACCAATATTCTTCTTCATAACTGCATATCGATAGAGCAACTCCTTTTTAACTTCGGGAGTTCCATCCTCAGTTATACCCAATTCAAGTTGCTTTAAGGCAAAATCATATAGAAGCATTTTTTCAAAACATATGCTAAGCATTAGTCTCATTAGAGGTTTACTTCTATTCGATCGAATTACAAACTGGAAATATGCGACTGCCTCTTCGTATCGCTCGATAAAGAAGTATAAGAAGCCAATAATAAAGTGGTAAGTTGGGTCAAATGGATTTTTGCTTTTTAAGTTGCTGTATTTTTCAATGACAGGTTCAATTATGCTTGCATAAGATGAACTTGGAGGAAACTTATCAAGGAATGATAGGACTTCTTTTTCGTCTCCTTTTTCAACTGCATAGATGAATGTCTTTGCAAGGGCGTTTGAATTTAAAGGGTCTTTTTTGAGAATTTCAAGATTTACTTCGTATGCGGCATTAGAGAAACCTGCAACTTCAAAGTAATTTGCAAGTCTTACAAGATTTTGTGTATCGAGGTCTTTGAATAAGTCTTTCAAGCTATCATAGACAAGTTCCGCATACTGCACTGCATTGTGTGAAATTAGTTTATCAACCATTGCAAGCACAATATCATTTTCCCCCGTTCGTTTTGCAAGATCAAGATGCTTTGCGTAATACAAAGGCTTGTTTACATTAAGATTGATAACTACCTCTGACAATTCATATGCCTTTTTAGGATCGTTTTGAAGTTCAATATATTCATAAATAGATCGTGCAATAACCTCTGCTTCTTCCGGAAGTTTTAGATATTTTAGAATCTCTGCTCCCTTAAGGTAATCCTCAAGAGCAAGTTTACGGACTGAGTGTGCTTTTATAAGCCACTTGATACTTTCAACCTTATCGTTTGATTGACTAAGTAATTCATAAGTCCTGTAGAAGTATTTAAATTTGAGCGATTCATCGATCTTCTTTGAATTCATTAATTTGGATACTTTATAAAGTAAATTTATACTATCTTTAACAAAGTTAAATAGTTTCTCCAAAACAGGTGTAAGGTCTTCCTCGGGAAATTGTTTTATTATATCTATCGCATCCTCAATTTGTCCAAGTTCGATGTATGTGTCAAATATACGCATTAATATATTTTTGTCGTCTTTTATGAGTTCTTTGAGGGATAAGAGCGCCTCTAAGCGAGTCTTTGGATCAGCACTGTTCGAGGCACTTCTTAAGTAAAATATTGCCTCTTTTGTTCGTCCTTGTTCAAGGAGTATTTTTGAAATTCTCCTTGCAATAGATACATTTGCAGGATCAATGAGAAGTATTTTTTCGTAAATCTCAATTGCTGTGTCGATATCTTTTCCTTCAAAATCAAGTGCAAGTGTTTCAAGGAGTTTAACGCCTTCCTTAACATCTCCCTTTTCAATATTCGTAAGTGCGTTAATATATTCAGGTAAATCTTCCAGACTTATTCTTTGGGGTTTTGAGGTTTTTGTTGTTTTTTCTTCGATAGTTTTGGGACTTACACTTTCAATATTTGTTGTTTTAACTTTGTTTTCTTCAACAACTTCCATTTTCTCTATTGTTGATTCTTCTCTTATTTTCTCTTTGATTCTGTTTTCTAAAATTTCCGTTTCATTAGGTGTTGTTTTTTCTTCTCTTGTTTCTTTTTTTGCTTGTTCCTCAGAAGGAGCCACTTTTTCTAAAGTTTCTTTCGTAGGCATTACTTCAGGCTTTTCCTCAATTAAAGGCTCTTCTTTCTTTAATTCCTCTTTCGGTAAGGTAAGTGATTCAATGTTCTTGTTACTTTTACTTAAAACTTTTAGTACGTGCTCTATTTCATCAATTTTCTTCTTTGCATATGTGTTTTCTGGATCTACGACAGATAGAGCCTTAAAATATTCTAATGCCTTTTCGAAATCTGAAGTATTGAATAAAATGTCTCCTGCAAGTTTAATGAGTTCTTTATCTTTTTCCTTCTGAAGCACCCTGTCAATTAATCTAAGTGCATTAGGATAGTGTCCTATTGAAATATATATATTTGCAATTTCCTTTAATTGACTTGTATTGAGTTTGTATCTTAGGTCAATTATTTTAAGGAGTTGCACTGCATCAGTTGTTTTGCCAAGTTCAATTTTCAGTTTTGCAAGTTTTATGGAATTTTCAATTATTTTATCAACCTCATCGATTTCAATATAAAGAGAAGTCATTTTTTCGAGTGCAAGTTCAAAGCAATCTTTTTTATCTATCCTATTTTCTTCTAAAAGTTCAACAAGGGTTTTTAGAACAAGGATTGCTTCATCGAAATTACCTAATTCCTCGTAGTTTAAAGCATTTTTAATAGCGTAATCACAGGCTCCTTTTATGTCCCCTTTTTTAATTAAGTTCAACAATTCTCTTCTAAAGTCTTTCTTCCCAAATAATGCACTCATCTTGCCTTTCCTTTTTATACATTATAGATTAATTTTATTCAAATGCAAGATATAAAAAATCCAAAAAATTTGAAAATTTTGGTATAATTCATACTGTGGGGCAGTAGTTCAGTGGTAGAACGCATCCCTCGCACGGATGAGGCCGGGGGTTCAAGTCCCCTCTGCTCCACCAATTTTTATTATCTATCTCGAAACCTTATTTTTCAACTCTCCAATTTTTTCGATTTTTACAATTACTTCGTCTTCCTTTTGTAATGGTAAAATACCCGGTATTGTGCCTGTTGAAATAACATCTCCCGGATTTAAGGTAAAGTATTTTGAGATGTATGCAATTGTTTCATCAATTTTAAAAATCATATCCTTCGTGTTTCCCTTTTGCTTCAAAATGCCATTTATATAGAGTTCAATTTCAAGGTTGTGCGGGTCTTTAATCTCATCCTTTGTTACGATATATGGACCAATCGATAATGATGTGTCGAAATTCTTTGATCGGAACCACGGCAAACCTTTTTTCATATCCTTGAATTCTATATCTCTTTCGGTTATATCATTTACAATTGTATAACCAAATACGCAATCAAAAGCGTCTTTCTTGTGTATGTCTTTACACTCCTTTCCTATTACTAGTGCTAATTCTGGCTCTGGGTCAATACGGGTTGCCCATTTTGGGTACATAATGATGTCAGAATCGGTAATTGAAAGTGTTGCAAATTTTCCAAAAAGAATAGGCTCTTCTGGAATATCTCCTCCTGTTTCCTTTGCATGTTCTAAATAATTTTTGCCAAGACAGATAACCATTGAGGATTTGTCTATTGGTGGATAGTATTTTTTTACATTTACTTTAAAGAGTTCATAAAACTGTTCCTTAAACGTCTTTTTTCCCCAGGCAATCATCTTTTTTATGTCCTCAAAATTTTCGATTGCAGATGAAACAGAATCAATATAAGGTGCTTCTCTTTCGCCAATATGCTCCATTGCCTCAGAGAGTTTGTTTACATCAACTTTATGTCCGTCATCCTCAATACCTACGTTCAAAAAGGAATCTTTTTCAAAGACAAATAGCTTCATAAATGCCTCCTTAGTAATTTTGATGTTTAATTATACACTCGTTTCAATTAAAGAAAAAATTAGTTTTTGGAATTGTTTTAACTGCGGCAAAATCTAATTTGTAATTTTTTAGCGTTTATTTAACTAACTTTAAGAAAATGGCATTTTACCGTAAAAACCCTCACAAATACTTGATTATAATCGTGCATTTTAAGGCGATTTTTAAGGGGTATTTTTACATTAAATGAATTTTTACCCATTTAACAAAATTTTGTTCGTCTAAAACGAAATAAAAGCGTATTTTTTATCCGCTTAAATACTTTATTTGTGAGGTGTAATAATTTAGCCAAACATTTGCATTGGTTTATCGGTATTTTTTCTTACAAGCCTTTTCCCGACTTTGTTTATGCTTTCAATTATTCTTTCCTTTTTATAGCCAAAGATTTCTCCGTCCTTGTACACAATTTTTCCGTTAATCATAACCATTCGTATATCCGCTTCGCTTATAGAATACAGAATATTTGCAAATATATTTATTGTAGGATTTAGCCTTGGGGAATACTTATCCAAAAATACAAGGTCTGCAAGATATCCTACTTTTATTTTTGAAATCGGTTTCTTTAAAAACTTTTCGCCTTTTGCAAAAAGTCTTAAAACATCGCCAATTTTTGTAGATGTAGGATTTCCACTTGCAACTTTTCCAAGGAATGCAGAAAGTCTCGAAACTTCAAAAATCGAGTAATTTGAGTTTGATGCTGCTCCATCTGTTGCAAATGATACATTTACATCTTTTTCGATTGCTCTATTAAGAAAGTTATTCACCCAGGCAAATTTTAGATATGTTTTTGGCGCATGTGCAATATTGCTATTCCTCTTCTTAATAAGGTCGAGATCCGAATCTGTCGAGTAATATGCGTGTGCTAAGATGGTATTTTCGTCTAAAAGGCCGATAGAGTCAATAAACTCAATTGGGGTCATTCCGTATTCTTTGATAGATTTTTCAACTTGCCATGGCTCTTCAGAGATGTGCAAATGAACTTTTAAACCTAAATCTATTCTAATCCTTGAAATATCTTCGAGGAACTCCTTAGGACACACATACGGAGAGTGCGGTCCAAGACTTATTGTAAAAAGTTCGTTTACACCGTTGTATTTTTCAATAAAATTCATTGCATTTTTAAAATTTTCTTGAGCGTTTTCGCCTGCACCAAACATCGTGTAGGATAGATCTGCACGCATTCCCAAATCTTTGTAGGCGCTTAGTGCCTCTTCCATGTTGAAGTAATGGTCAAAAACTGTTGTAATGCCAGATGAGATCATTTCGATAGCACCAAGAAGTGTTCCAAGATAAACGTCTCCCTTTTGAATATTTTTTTCGTAAATCCATATGTGGTTATTAAACCAATCTGAGGATGTTACATCTTCTGCACTTCCCCTTAAAAATACCATTGCGGTGTGTGCATGTGTATTTATAAGTCCTGGTATAACATAAAGTGAAGAGCCATCAATTACTTCAGAATCAGAATCATTAATAACACCAACTTTTACGATTTTATTTTGTTCGATTTTAATATCAAGATTTTCCTGAGTGCTTAAATTTTCAAAATCTAATATCGTTATGTTCTTGATTAGCATTTTTTATTCCTGAGGCATGCAGTTAGAAAATGTATCCCAAGGATTTGGCAATGTGTCACAGGTTATATAGTAATTTTTGAGACCAATATTTGCTAAAAGGGTTTTGATATTTTCGAGTTTATTTTGATCTGCTCCATACACAAGTGCTATGAGTTTAGAGATATACTTATTGAGGGAGTTATCAATTGTGAAATTGGCAAGTTCATCTGGACTTCCTTCGAATACAACTGCATAATCACAGTAATTAATCAAAGAGGGTGTAAAATTGGTTCCGGGATTTATGATAACAGTTCCACGATATTTTGACTTTATGTATTGGTAAAGCGTTTTATAATATTCTAATGCTTCAGTTGTATCCAATGTTTCATCAAGGAAGATACCCTTTATGTTTTTGTAAAAAGAGTACCATTTATCGATATCTTGTTTAACAAGATTTATATTTCTTTTTCCATAACTTGTGTAAACATAGCCTACAACTTTCTTTGAGGACAAGGATAAACGTCTTACTGTTAATGAATAGAAATCCAATTTTTCCGATCCTGGTCCATTATCGACGTTAATTATTGCAAAAATAGTTGAATTAGTTGATTTATAGGTGATTAATTTGTTAAATTCAGTACTACTCTCACCAAAGTATGCAGGAACTAAAATTACATTAGAAAAAACTTTTTTATAAATTGGAGTAATTGAAAATGTATTTGAAATCTGAAAAAATAAAAAGAGAAATACAAAAAGTAAAATTGCAATTTTACGAAAGAAAATAATCATTTTCATTATTTCTTTCCCTCCTTAAATACCACGATTAAAGATGTTAAAACAAGAGGCATATCTTCTTCTTGCACCCGAAACTTCATAGTCAAAATCATTACAAACCTTCCAAATGCCTAAATAAGTATAAAAAATTTTTAAATATTACAAATAGAAGTTCAAAGAAAAAAACGGGGGCAAAGCCCCCGAAGGAATTACTTTGGTATGATTAGTATTCGTACCAGTATTTTCCTTCTGAACTTGTGCCTTTTGCGTTAATTCTTACATCGGCTTGAGTTAAATCGGCAGTTACATCATAAACCCAACCACCTACATCGGTAATTTCGGTAGCATCAACAGTACCGTTACCACTTATATTAACAACACCATTTGATTCAACAATCGTTCCATCTGCTTTTGTTGCTTCAACTGTTGGAACTCGACCTTCTGCAAAGATGGTTCCATCAAGAGATGATGGAAATTTTCCACTATATTTTGCATAGTAAATTGCAAGAGCAGACCTAACCGTGCCAAGTTGTGCCTTCGCCTGTGCAGTTCTTGCTTCTTCAACCATTCCCTGGTACTTTGGAATTGCATACATTGCAAGAATACCAAGGATTGCAATGACAATTGCTAACTCGACTAATGTAAAACCTCTTCTTTTTCTCATATTCGCCTCCTTAGAGAAATTTTAATACATTTTAAACAAAATGCAAGTATTTTTAATAAATTTTATAGGAATCCTCAAAAATTTCAAATGTTTGCAAAATAACAAGTTTCTACTATAATTTAATTGAAGTTAGGTTATCCTAATTTTGGGAGGAACTATGCGAAAGACACTTGCGGAAGTTGACGGAAATAAAATTGTTAAGGTTGTTGATTTTGTAACTACTGGACACCGATCTCATGTGCCACAGTATATAATTCGCCTCCAAGAAATGGGAATTTTAAAAGGAGATGTAATAAAGGTAAATAGAAATACTTTCGTTGGTCCTGTTGAAGTAAATGTTAAAGGCACAAATTTAGCGATTGGAAGAGGTATCGCTTCAAAAATTATCGTTGAGGAAATATGAATAACCAAAAGACAAACTATGCTTTTTCTTCTAAGAGTGGAAAGTCTATAACAATTGCCCTTGCAGGCAATGCAAATGTTGGTAAATCTGTAATATTTAATCAACTTACAGGCGGAAATCAGATTATAGGAAACTGGCCTGGAAAAACTGTTGAGATTCAAGAAGGCTACATCGAAAAGAATGGAACGAAAATAAGAGTTGTTGACCTCCCAGGTATTTATTCTCTTTCCGCATATTCAGAGGAGGAAGTTGTAACAAGAGAATTCATAATAAAAGAGAAGCCCAATGCTGTGATTGTTGTTGTTGATGCATCGGCTCTTTACAGAAACCTATTTTTCCTCTTACAGATCCTTGAGATGGGTGTGAAAACAATCGTTGCGCTGAATCAATATGACATGCTCGAAAAAGATGGTTTTGAGATTGATGTTCAAAAACTTTCAGAACTTTTAAACATACCTGTTGTAAAGACTATTGCAACAAAAAATATTGGCCTGAAAGAACTCTTTGAAAGAACGCTTCATGCCGTTTCAATGCCATATATTCCAAAATTTCCGAAGTACGGAAAAGAAGTTGAAGAGCGTGTAAGAAAACTTGAAGAGATACTTTCTCCATACGATTTTGATGTTTCGAAGAGGTTTGTTTCCATAAAGCTTTTAGAGCACGATGACGAATTTGAGAAACTTGTTCAAAAAGAAATTCTTGAATTAAGAGATAAGTTAGCAAGTGAGCTTGAAGAAATCCATGGTGAACCCATAAAAACAATTATAATTCAGGAGCGTTATGCTCTTGCTTCACGCATTACTGCTGAGGCATTAAGGAAGAAGGCAAAAAAATCCCTTGATTTTTCAAATAAGATTGATGATATCCTCCTTCACCCTGTTTTTGGGTTTTTCTTTTTAACACTAATCCTACTTTTTATGTTTTTTGTTGTGTTTAAATTTGGAAGTTTTCTTTCGGATTATTTAGGAGGTCTTTTTGATCGTTTAAAGCCATATTTTATGTCGCTAAAAATAAATGAATCTTTGAAAACTTTTCTATGGGATGGTGTTATTGATGGTCTTGTTGCAGCATTTGGCATAGTCCTTCCTTATATTGCGCCATTTTATTTGTTACTCTCCTTTTTGGAAGATTCAGGTTATCTTGCTCGTATTGCATTTTTAACTGATGCATTTATGCACAAACTTGGCATTCACGGAAAGGCATTCATTCCACTTATCGAAAGTTTTGGATGTAATGTCCCAGCAATAATGGGCACAAGGGTTTTAGAGCGAAGAAGAGATAGAATTATTGTTTCTATCCTTGCAACTCTGGTCCCATGCTCTGCGCGCTCTGTAATCGTTTTTGGCCTCGTTGCAGCATTTTTAGGACCGATCTACGCAATCCTTATTTATGTACTTGATTTTTTATTTATTTTTATTGTTGGGCTTCTTCTTAATAGATACGTGAAAGGTGCACCTACAGGTCTTATAATGGAGATGCCACGATATAGGACACCAGTAATACGTGTAATTTTGAAGCAAACGTGGGTAAGACTCAAAGATTTTTTCACATTCGCAACACCTATCATTGTGGTTTCAAATGCGGTGATGGAAGGTCTAATTCTTTTAAATCTTCTTCCGTATCTCGAAATAGGCGTAAAACCTTTTGCCTACATTTTAGGGTTGCCCTCACTTGCGACTTTAACGCTTATTTTTGGTGCTTTAAGAAAGGAATTAACCCTTATAATGCTTGCAACATTCTATAAGACGTCGAATTTTTCTTTGGTTTTAACACCAGTGCAAATCTTTGTGTATGGCTTTGTAACGATGATCTACATTCCTTGTGTTGCAACAATTGCTATGCTTAAAAGAGAATTTGGCACGAAGATTGCAACCCTTATAACTCTTTTTGAATTTGTGCTTTCAATGATTTTAGGTGGCGTCTTAAATCTAATTTTAAGGCTTGTGTGATGCAATACACAAAAAGTATAGAAGATTACCTTGAAGCAATTTTTGTTGTCCGTGAGCAAAAAGGTTACGTACGTGTTAAAGATATAGCCGATTTATTAAATGTAAAACTTCCATCTGTAACAGAAATCATTAAAAAAATGCAGGAAAGTGGCCTTATCGAACACACGCCTTACGGAGAAATAAAACTCACAGAAATTGGAGAAAACGTTGGCAGAAATGTTTGGCAAAAGCACAAAGCCCTCTATGAGTTTCTCAAAGATTATCTTAAAGTTGACGATGATACTGCTTTTAAAGAGGCTTGCCTTATTGAGCATTCTGTCTCTCAAGATACCATCGAAAAGTTAAAAGAGTTCTTAAAAAACTTGGAAGAGAAATAAAAGATGTCTTGAAATAAAAAAGAGTAATGCCCCGCGCAAGCGGGGCTTTGATAAATATCTAAGTTAACCTTATATTACTCCAAAAGCAAGCATTGCCTTTGCAACCTTGACAAATCCAGCAATATTTGCACCAACAAGATAATCACCAGGATAGCCGTAAGTTGCCGCTGCTTCAAGGGAAGTCTTATGGATATTTCTCATGATCTCTCTTAGTTTGTTATCGACTTCTTCTCTTGACCACTGGAGTCTTATGCTATTCTGAGTCATTTCAAGACCAGATACGGCAACTCCGCCTGCGTTTGCTGCCTTTGCAGGGCCATAAAGGACTTTGTTGTCTCTAAAGATGTTAATTGCTTCAAGATTTGAAGGCATATTTGCGCCTTCAGCAACTGCAATTACACCATTCTTTACAAGGGCATTTGCATGACTTTCATCAATTTCATTCTGTGTTGCGCAAGGAAGTGCGATGTCTACCCTAAGACCTTCGTCTCTAATTACATCCCAAACAGATTTTCCTTCAAAGTATTTTGCGTGAGGATATTCATTCACGTATTCTTTGATTCTGCCACGCTTTACATTCTTAAGGTCCATAACAAATGCAAGTTTCTTTGCGTCAATTCCCTCTTCATCAACAATCGTACCATTTGAATCGGAGAGCGTTATAACTTTTGCACCAAGTTGGATTGATTTTTCTGCTGCGTATTGCGCAACGTTTCCAGAGCCGCTTATTGCAACAACCTTATTTGCAAAGTCGGTATTTCGTGTTGAAAGCATTTCGGAAGTAAAGTAAACAAGACCATATCCTGTTGCTTCAGGTCTAATAAGTGAGCCGCCATATTCAAGCCCTTTACCTGTGAGAACGCCTGTATGCTCGTTTACAATTTTCTTGTAGTATCCATACATGAATCCAATTTCACGAGCGCCAACACCGATGTCTCCTGCAGGGACATCTGTATCAGGACCAATGTGCCTGTAAAGTTCACGCATGAATGCGTAAGTAAATCTCATTACTTCCCTATCGCTTTTTCCTTTTGGATCAAAGTCTGAGCCACCCTTTCCACCACCCATTGGAAGGGTTGTAAGCGCATTCTTAAAGATCTGTTCGAATCCGAGGAATTTAATAATTCCAAGGTTTACGGATGGATGGAATCTTAAGCCGCCCTTGTAAGGTCCAATTGCATTGTTAAACTGAACTCTAAAGCCTCTGTTTACATGAATTTCACCTGTATCGTCTTCCCAAGTTACCCTGAACATAATAACTCTATCTGGCTCAACAATCCTTTCATAGATTTTTGCCTTTACGAATTCAGGGTGCTTTTCCTCAGTTGGCTTAAGAGTTGTTAATACTTCTGTTACAGCCTGTATAAATTCTGGCTGATCCTTGTCTAAGGCTTTTACCTTAGCAATTACATCATCAATTTGTGACATTCCTTACCTCCTTCTCATTTATGCCTTTTCCCGGATTTTTCCGGTTTCCGATTTATTATATCAAAAAATAATTTTTAAACAAATTTTATTTGTATAATACTTCACTATCAAAAGTGCCTAAAGTTCTATAAAAGACAAAGGCACCAATAAGAGATGGTATATAGTATGAAAACATCCTGAATAGAAACGTTTGAAGTGGTGCAAAATGATGTGAAATTGGAACAAAAAGTAAAAGATAACTTCCCTCAACAATGCCCATACCACCTGGTGTTATTCCAACTGTTGCAATGAAGTTTGAAGCAATTTGAGTTAGGAATGCTTCGTAAAAATCAAAGTTAATGCCTATTGCTTTAAGGCTTGTTAGCCCAATCATTTCATAGAGAAGTTGACTTATGAAACTTATAAGGACGAGTTTCATTAAGTTTAAAGGATTTTTAAGCATGAATTTGAGACCTTCTGAAAACGCATCTACCTCAAGCAAAATTTGTATCTCGTCGAATTTTAGGTTAAATTTTCTTATAATGAATTTTATAAAGTTTTTTGTTTTTTCTGGGTTTGCCATAAAAAATAGTGCAAGTCCCGAAAGCGCAAATGCAAGAGCAATTACACTTATTAGGAAGCTTCCTCTAATACCTTTTAAAAACGGGTGCGGAAGTATAAAGAAAATAATCGCAAAAATGAGAGATACAATAACTGTAAGAATTGTGTATGAAATCGATACAAGCGTTGAGGCATTGAAATCGTTTTTTATCTTTTTTAGTAGGTACATCTGTGTTGCAATACCACCAGAATAATAAGGCGTGATATTGGAGGCAAAAACTGATGAGAGGACGATTTTCAAGGAATCAATATAAGAGATATCGCTTTTAAGTGATTTTACAAGTGCCTTAAATTTAACGCCATTCATGAGGACAACAACACCTGTATTCATAAAAAGTAGCAAAAACCATGCAGGCTTTAATGAATTAACGAGTTCCTTTAGGGAAATATTTCGAAATATTAGATATATTAGAACTCCAAATGTTATAATGGAAAGAAGGAGCACCCGTCTCAATGTTTTTTCTATACTTCTTGTGCCCCTTCCTTCCATCTTACTTTTCTATCTCATCTGAAACGTAGAATTGTTCTATGTTTCCGTTTGCTTTTGTAAGAATTTCTTCTTTTTTCTTCTTGTACTCTTTTGTTTTTCTTGCAACCTCAGGATAATCTCTTTCAAAGACAGGACGAGAAATTTCTTCCCATTTCTTTGAAAGTTCATCAAGATGTTTTCCAACTTCTTTATACATATTCTCTAATGTGCCATCTGTTGAGCGAACACCAGGAAGTGACCCTATCTTTCTAAATACATCAGGATTATCAACAATCATACAAGGGCGTAATAAATTGTCAGAATAAGGTTGAAGTTTCTGGATTTCTTTAAAGAATGGAAGTTGGAGTGCTTCCTTTAAACTTATCTCATTGATGTTTCCCTGGGCAAGGTGTATGAATGCGCATGGCTCGATACCACCATCTGCTGTAATGTGAAGATATCTTCTTCCACCTGCAAGGCATCCTCCTGTATAAGGGCCATCATTCCAGAAGTCTGCAGCAAAGAGAGGCTTATTTGCCCTAATCTCATGAATTCTTCTATATGAGTAAAGCCTTTGTTCAGGTGTAAGCATGAGAGTTATATCAGGGTCTTTTCCTGTTGGTATGTATTGGAAGTACCATGCAATCTTTGCACCTTTATCAATCATGAAGTCAACAAATTCATCTGAAAGAACTTCTTCAATATTTTTGCTTGTTTCAGTTACAGAGTATCCAAATGGGACTCCTGCCTTTTTTAGATTATCCATTGCCTTTACAACCCTATCCCAGGCACCAGGTCCTCTTCTCCAATCAGTCTTTTCTTTAAAGCCTTCAACACTTATACATGGCACTGCATTGCCAACTTCTGCAAGACGCTCTGCATACTTTTCGCTTATAAGCGAACCATTTGTATAGAACATGAATGCCATGTCGTTATGCTTTTTGAAGATGTCAAGAAGATGTGGGTATATTGTTGGCTCACCGCCCGATACAACAATGAAGTAAATACCAAGTTCTTTTGCTTCTTCCATTAATCTATCAAATCTTTCAAAAGATAATTCATGTGCTCTATCATAAGATCCAGCCCAACAACCAATACAGTTATAGTTACACTTTTCTGTTGGATCAACAAGCATAAACCAGGGGACATTAAAACCATCTTTCTTTGTTATCTCTCTTTGTATTGGTACACCCCACCATGCTGCATTCACAATAAAGTTAACTGCGAGCTTCTTTGCAATATTGGGGTTTGTATCTTTAAGTAGATTTATGACAAGCTGCGCACCAGGTCTTTTATTATCAACAAGATTTTTAACTCCTTTTAGTTGGTCCTTAAAAACAGGTGGAAGGTTGAATGTGTTCGAAGCATTGTAAAGGACATCTACGACTTTCTTTAGGTTCCTCTCCGGGTCCTTTTCGAGATACCCAATTGCCCATTCAACAGTTTTCGTGAGGGCAACTTTCTTAATTGTTTGCCCTGCACCCATAAAATTTTCACCTCCTCTATATTAATGCACTTAAAAGCTTTAAAATCCTATCTTGAAAGGAAGGTGAAACTTGAGATGAACTATCTCTAAATTTTCTAACGATTTCCTCTAATTTATTAAATTCGCTTAAATCAAGTTTTATTTTTTCTGAATCTTTATTTTTTTCAAGGATTCCATAAATTGATTCAACAAAGAACATAAGGACAGCAGGCGCATAGGTATTTGAATTGAAGATTGCCTTCAAATTTACCATTTCTCTCAATTCAACATTAAATACCTTTGTAAGAATTATTGTTAAGGCGAGTGTATAAAGCAAAACAATAAGTGAGTTTTGCTCATTTTTTATGTGGTCATATACGAAGTTTATTGCCGAATCCACACTTAGTTTTTCAATCTTTTTTTGTATTTCTACAAACCACTTTCCCATTGTAGTGATAGGTGCAAAAAGGTTTGCACTTTCTACCCTTTCTATTGCATCTTCTGTTGGCTCATAGAGAATTTCTGATCTTCCAGGCCCACCAACTGGGCGATACTTAACTGAAAGAAAACCCTTCTTATATAGTTCCTGCAAAATATCGTAGGACGTCCATCTACTTACACCTAATCTGGAAGCAATATCCTTGTATGAAACAGGAAGTCCCGTTTCTTTGTATAATTTTACAACTGCTTCAAGGAACTGCAATTGTCTCCTTGTAATTTTTGCGCTTATCATTTTAATCCCTCTTCTTAACTTTAATCTGCAACAATTTTTTGGTTTTTCTTGCTATATTATATACCTAAAATTTTATTTGTCAAGCTGAATGATTTTTAAAAATTTCGTACTTTGTTTTAAATAAGTCCTTCTCTTTTGAATATTCCAAAAATTGCTTTTTTGAATTGTGTTTGCATTTTTTGTACTGATATCTCACTTGTTGGGCAAAAAGCCTCCAAGTACAATTTTTTCACTGATTTCCTAATTTTCTCGTTTTTACTTCCATAGAATCTCAATCTATTGTTGACCACCGCCCGAAAAAGGGCTTCTGCTTCGTTCAATGTTGAATTGCCAAGGATTCCAAATTCAAAACTTGCAGAGTAAAGTTTTGTCTCCTTATATTTTTCATTTTTTAATGTGTAAAGGTAGTTTATCATATCACCACTCATTGCATAAAACTCGTTATTTTCGCTTTTTACAACAGGCGAATAATCGATTTCTCTTTCAAATGTTTTTGAGTCTTCTTCAAATAAATTGGAATTAACAACTGACATTGTGTCTTTTGGTCCGTAGCCTGTATGAATATCAATGTGAACAACATGTTTTGAAGATTTTAATGCTTCTTCAAAAAGTCTCATCATGAATATCGTCTCCTTTTCGTAGCCTCGTCCTCCGTAGTATAGGCCTTTGGGACTTTCGTATTGTCCCACAAGAAGCGCATTTTTTACCTGCTTTGCCAAGCCTTTTAAAAGAATCTTTAATACATCTTTATAGTATCTAATTCTTTCAATTGATAGACTTTGAACGCCTTCGCTTCTTTCAAAAAAATCCTTCAAAGCCAAATACGCATCATTTCTAAAGATGTTGTCCCATGAGTTGAGAAAATTCCTGTTGAGGTCAACATTGTTCTTATTTGTCCTTTCGAGGTATTTCATTCCGTAGGGATTTATTGGGTGAACAAGTATTACTGAAGTATCTTTAAGGTTAAGTATTGGAAGAATTTCCTCGATAAATACTTCCATTATGTATGAGCCAAAAATTCCTTCAACACCGTGCTCTCCAATGGTAAAAACTAAAGTGTTGGGTTTATCCTTGGATATTTTTACTACGTCAATATATAAATTGTCTTCCGTATCAATTACAATTGACTCGAAGAATACATCTGAAAATTTTTGTTTCATTGTTTCAACGTGTTCTCTAAATCGTTTTTGGGCGCTTTCGTAATCAATAAGTACTTTTTCTTTCATCTGTGCCTCCTAAGGGTTTAACTAAAACGGACCATAATGGATTTTAATTGCAAACATGAGAAAGAGAATCGAAATTACAAATATTATCGCCTGTATCTTTATGGTCCATTTTATCCACTTTGGATATGGCATGTCTACAAGGCTTAAACCAATAATTAATACTGCATTTGTAGGATAAAGAAGGTTTGAAAATCCATCTCCAAAGCAATAGGAAGTTACAGCAACTTGCCTTGTGAGGCCCACAAGGTCCGAAAGTGGGGCAAGTATAGGCATAACAAGAAATGCCTTCGCAGAAGCAGAGCCAATAAAGAAATTTAAAAATAGGGTTGTAACATACATAAGAAATCCTCCTAAGTATTGGTTTGTTTTCAAAATGTATGCTTGGGCGAAATGGAGGATCGTATCAATAACATTTCCCTGTTCAATGATATGCTTAACGCTTACAGCCATAAGGATTAAAATGATTGATGGTGCCACATTTAAAATCCCTTCAAGAAATGTTTTGAAGGTCTCTTTGAAGCTTAGCCCTGCAATTATGCCTGAACCAAAACCAGCAATTAAGAATATGAGGGTTATTAAGGGAAGAGAAAATGTGGATAACGTTGCGTTAAATGGAGTGAATATAACAACAAAAAGCATAAGAATAAGCGAAAAAACAAAAAAGCCAATTGCACGAGCCTCCTTCGGATTTGCGATGTATTCTTTTAGATTTGTTGATTTATTCTCCTTTTCAACTGCTCTTGCGTGGGTAATAATAAAAAGTGTAGTTGTTATATACGTTATAATGAAAAACACAATCCTTAAATATGCTCCTGAGAATAACGGAAGTCCTGCAATTTTTTGTGCAACACCAATGCTAAATGGATTTGAAATTGCAGCGCTAAAACCAAAACCTACTGCAAGCAAACTCATTCCAAGCCCAGTAAGTTCATCAAAGCCCATAGATATCGCAAGTGAAACAACAAGAGGCACCAATGGTATCGTCTCTTCAAATAGCCCAAGAATTGCGCCAAGCGACATAAAAATGAAAATGACAATTGCAATGAGTAGGTATTTTCTTTTCTCAAATCTTTTAGTAATTGATAAGATTATTGCTTTAACGATATTTGCTTTTGAAAGTATCGAAAAGCTTCCCGAAACAAAAAGGATAAAAAGCATTATCGTAATAACAAGTGGTGCATCTTTTGAAATGAGCACTTCAATAGGTGCCGTAAAAAGCCTATGAATGGGATAGTATTCCTTAGGAACAAATGTAAATGAATTTGGGTCGATTGTTTCAATGCCATTTGAAATAACTCTTTTGTAGGAGCCAGATGGGATTACATAGGTTAGAATTAGTGCAACAACCATTAGGATAAAAAGAATAATAAGTGTATTTAAGAATGCTTTTTTACTGATTTTAAAAGTCCTTTCTTCCAAGGCTACCTCCTTTTATAAATCTTCTTTTCACATTATAATTTAAAAAGGTGAAAGGAGGTACTGAAGATGAATTTTGAAATTAAAGTGATACCAATAGAAAAGCCCGAAGATATGAATTGCATCCTTGGACAATCGCACTTTATTAAAACTGTGGAAGATTTAAGCGAAGTCATTGCAGGAAGTGTGCCAGGCGTAAAATTTGGCCTTGCCTTTAACGAAGCCTCAGGTGTTGCACTTGTGCGTTTTGCCGGAAACGATCCTGAACTTGTTGAACTTGCAAAGAAAAATGCGTATGAAGTTGGTGCAGGACATTTCTTTATTATTTTCATTAAAGGGGCATTCCCAATAAACGTCCTCAATGCAATAAAAAGTGTGCAAGAGGTTTGTAACATCTACGCCGCCTCTGCAAACCCAATGCAAGTAATCGTTGCGGAAACAGATCTTGGAAGAGCTGTTTTAGGTGTTGTAGATGGCGTAAAACCAAAAGGTTTTGAGGGAGTTGAACATATAAAAGAAAGAAAAGAAATCCTGAGAAAATTCGGATATAAGTTCTAATAGACATTTAATTTGCAATTAACAGTATAAAAATTAGACAAGTGTAATTTAATAAGGCTCCCGTGTGGAGCCTAAACGTTTATTTTGTATGCGTGTGGTGTTCTTACCCAGTCAGTCTTGTTATATGTAAACATCGCAGTTAAGATCGCAGCAAGGTTTGTCGTATTGAAGAAAAACATAAGAAATATGTCGTACCACTTTACATCTTTTAACTCTCTTTCATTTAGTGGAAGTAAAAATATAAGCGTATGCAAGGCAAATACAACAACAGGAATTGAAACATAAAGTGGATCTGGTAGTGATAAAAGAAAACTTAAAATGTGAGTTGCAGCACCCACGATTAAAGGAATTGTGTATAGATTTTTTACAATACCATTTTCTTTAAAAACTGTGTAGAAGTATCCTCTATACCAACGGAGTCTCTGCTTGAATGACGGAGCAAATTCTACTGGCTTTTCATCATATACTGTTGCATCCTCCACAAACGTTACCTTTAAAGGAAGTTTTACCGTATACTCGAAATCTTCAAGGACGGAGTTGCAATCGAATTTATGCTTATTGAAAACCCAACCGTATGCGCCCCACCCGTAACCTGATATAATTGATGAAAGCCCAAGAAGTGTAAGTGCTTTTTGAATTCTAAGATAAATTGCATCCATGAATATATACATTCTTGGAATAACGCCGTCAACATTAAGGTTGTATAAGTTTGTTTGAATCACAGGGTATGATTCAACATATGGCTTTATGTGTTCTATGTAATTTTCATCAATTACATTATCTGCATCAAAGATCATGTAGAATGAATATTCGCCATATTTTTGAACGATCTTTGGTATTGCATACGCAAGAGAGCGTCCTTTAGACCTAAAATTTACAAATATAGTCTCAGCACCAAGTCCTTGTGCAATTATAGGAGTATCATCGGTGCAGTTATCAAGAATAACAATAACTCTGTGAAAGCCTGCCTTCTTTGCAGAAAGAATTGAATTTGAAATGACATTTTCTTCGTTGTGTGCGGGGATAATTGCAATAAATTTGTTAACTGTGTATCTCTTCTTTAGGGGAATCTTTTTTGACGATTTCCCAAGAAGAATCAAAAATAGTATAACTCCTATAAATAAATATCCAAAAATACCAAAATAAATTTTTATATTTTCCATCATTTAATATTTTATATTTTTTGGAAAATTTTGCAATATGTTGTCTATTTTGTATATCCTTTATTTTTCCTTATAATGGAATATGCTTCAGGGGATTTTGTGGAAAGATATGCGCCTTTCAGAAGTGCTAAAACTCATTTTTTCTAATGGATATTCTGGGTTTCTCTATATTGGCGATATAGAAGAAAATCATGTTCTCTTTAAAGAGGGGCGTATAGTTTATGCTGAGTACAACGACTATTATGATATGGATGCACTTCAAGAAATTGCTATAACTTCTGAGAAATTTGATTTCGTTAAACATGAGAGTGTCTATTTTAAATCAGATTTCGAGAAACAGACACCAAATGCAATTGCTATTGTAGAAAGTGTAGAAAATGAATTCCCAAATTTTTCGCATCTTCTAAATGAATTTGTTAATTTCACGGAGGGAAGTGAAAATATATCTCTTACAAAGGAGGAATTGAAGTTTCTCTCAGTACTTGAATTTAAACCCACCAGAGTTAAAAAAATTATCGATAGACTTCACAAACCTTCAATTGAAGTATTAAGAATGCTTGATGAACTGGTTAAAAAATCCGTGCTTTATTCGTATAACGTAAATAATCCAAAAATTTATGAATACCTTGTTGATAATTATCCGGATATTGCAACTATTTTCGAGCAGTCGAAAGGTGATTTAAGAAGATTCGAAACTGAACTTAAACGAAACCATCCAGATATTGCAAATAAGGTTTTAAGAGAAATAAGAGAAGCCGTAAGGTAGCGTATGATTAATGTTAAAGGAAGAACTGCGAGGGTTATTCTATACCTTCTTGAACGTGATTATGCTGTATCTTTAAAGAAAATTTCAGAAGATACTAACATAAATATTAATACTTTGAGAAAGGATATGAAGTCCGTTGCTGATTTTGTAAAAGAGTTTGGTCTAAATGTGGTTGCTAAGCCAAATGTAGGCTTGAAAATTGAAGGAACTCCGGAGAAAAAGATTGCACTTAGTGAAGAATTGAAAATTGCAGAAGAGATACTCAGTAATAGTGAAAGTAAAACATGGTATGCCTGTTTTTTACTTCTTTCAAGCAGAAAAACTCCTACAATCGAAGATCTTTCTGATATTCTTGAAAGGTCAAGGCCCGCAGTTTCTTCAGATATTAAGAAGATAAAGGAATGGCTTAAGGATTTCAATATTACTCTTATTGGTGAACCTGGAAGAGGTTATGTGATTGAGGGGAGCGAAGAAGATATAAGATATGCAATAAAGGTATCGATTAAAAATTTCTTTTCATACAGTTTTGACAGTATCGCAATAAAATTTGGAAATTTAGATAGGTTTAAAGCATCAGATCAAAAGTTACTTGGAGTTAAAGTTTTAAAGACAGCCTACTTGTTTGAAATTAAAGAGTTTATAGATCGTTTGTTGCAGGATCTTAAGAGAGTTTTAAGTCCACAAGACACTTTTAGTTTTGCTTTGGATGTTTATGTTTCGGTAGAACGTAATATAAGAGGATTTAAACTTTCTTATGACGAGAAAACTCTTTTACAGTTGTCAAAGATGGGAGAATATAGTGCGATAAAAAATAATGTGAAGATCTTAGAGAATAGTTTGAAAATCAACTTTAGCGATTCTGAAATTGCCTTTCTTACAAAAAGGTTTCTTGGACTTAGAGCAGAACCAATTGAGACATATTCATCAATTGCAATTCCTGATGTCTATTTTAAAAAAGTTGAAGACATCGTTAGATTTGCAGAGGAATATCTCGGTTTTAAAGTTGAAGAAGATCCTGAAGTTGTAAGGATGTTTGCATTGCACCTAAAAGGTGCAATTGAGAAAATCAAATTAGGAGTAAAAATCGAAAACCCGATCCTTAGAACAATAAAGCGTGAGTATACTTTTGCATTTGATATTGCGAAAAAAGTTTCCGAAGGCTTAAGTAAAAGTTTCAAAATTGAAATTCCGGAAGAGGAAATTGGGTACATTGCAACTTATATTATGGCACTTGTTGAATCTTCAAAAGTCCCGAAAAAGGTTAAGGCAGTTGTCATTTGTCCTATGGGAATTGCAACTTCTAAAATTCTTTATTATAGGCTTCTACAGGAATTTCCTAATCTTGACATTTTGGAGACCTTCTCTTTTAAGGATGCGATAGATGGAAAATTGCCTCAAGAAGTTGACCTTATCATATCAACAACGCATATAAATTTCTCTCCTTTTCCAACGATTGTTGTATCTCCGCTTCTAAGTAAGGATGATGTAAAAGTTATAAAAGAAAAACTAAAGGAAATTTTACAATCAAAAACTTCAAAACCTCAAAGGGATTTTTCTAACAAACTACTTGTGTATATCGAGGATTCTTTTAGAAACAAGGAAGAACTTATCTTTGAAATTGGGCAAAGACTTATTGAGGAGGGTTATGTAAAGAGTGGATTTGTTGAAGCGGTTTTAAAAAGGGAAAAGAAATTTCCAACAGGTATTGAAAGCCCAATTCCTTTTGCAATCCCCCATGCGGAAAGTGAATACACGCAAAAGAGCGTAATTGCAATAATTTTACTTAAAAAGCCTATTTCTTTTAACCTTGCAAGTGATAAAAATAAATCAATTTTAGTTCCTATTGTGATTTTGCCTGCCATATCAAATAATGAAGAAGATGGGATATTGCTATACAAAGTGATTGAGAAATTAAATAACCTAGAAATTGCAAAATCAATCTTAAAGTTAAGCCAACCTGAAAAAATCAGCAAATTGCTAGCAGAAGACTAACAATTATTAAGATAAGTTAACATTATATCACTATTATTTCCCCTATTATCATAAAAGTTTTGTTGACAGGATTTAGGGAATATTTTAAATTTTACATTGAGGAGAAACATGGAAATGGAAGAGACTTTAGGAAATATAGGGAGGAATAACTTACCGGGATTGATCTCTGAAGAATGTGTATTACTAGATATAGAAGCAAGGGATGCGGAAGAGGCTCTTAATTTAGGATGCGAAATATTAGTAAAAACCGGTGCTGTAACTAAAGAATATTGTGAACTTATAATAAATTCCTTTCATAAAAATGGTCCTTATTTTGTTATAGCGCCGCATTTTGCATTATCACATGCAAGAAACGAAGGAAATTGTGTTAAAAAGGTTGCTATTAGCTTTTTAAGATTATCAAAACCTGTTTATTTTGGGCATCCAGATAATGATCCTGTCGATCTAATCATTACGCTTGCTACACCTGACGACAAGAGTCATATTGGGACAATGGCCGAATTGAGTGAGATACTTATGGACGAAGAGAGTTGGGATATTTTAGAAAAAGGGACCTTAAAGGAAGTTCTAAATTTATTAACTAAAAGGAAGTAGGAGGAAATATGGAACAAAAGTCTTCAAAGAAACTGAAAATACTCGCAGTGTGCGGGATGGGTTTAGGCTCTGGCCTCGTTTTAAAGATGACTTTAGAAAAAGCAATTAAAGAAATGGGAATTAATGCATCTGTAGAAGTAGCAGATGTTGCTTCCGCTACTACTATGGCTACTGATCTTGTTGTTACATCGTATGAATTTGCAAATTCATTTTTCCAAAAGGGTATAAAAGTGATAACCATCAAGAACTATACCAATGTTAACGAGATGAAGGAAAAACTACAAGAAGCGCTTAAGGAATCTTAGTATTTTATAAAGGAGGTGATAAATAGGTCTAATTCATTCGAAAAGTGTTGCAAAAATTTTAAATAAGGAGGTGGCGTATGTCTGTTATAAATTTTATAGTAAATGAAATTTTGAGTAAGCCTGCATTGCTTGTAGGCTTAATGGCTCTGATTGGTTTGATTGCTTTGAAAAAGTCCTTCAGTGAAGTTCTTTCAGGAACACTAAAAACCATTATTGGATTTCTTATTTTAATTGCGGGTGCCAACCTTGTTATAGGGACTTTGTCTCCTTTGGGTGATCTTATTCAGGCAGTGTTCAAATTACATGGTGTAGTTCCAACAAATGAAGCAATAGTTGCTCTTGCATTACAGTCTTTTGGAAAACAGGTTGCAGCCATAATGGCTTTAGGTTTTGTATTTAACCTTGTCTTTGCTTGGATTACGCCAGCGAAATATGTGTTTCTAACAGGTCATCACCTTCTTTATCTTGCAACAGTACTTGCTGTAGTTATAGGAACTGCTGGAATAAAAGGTGCTAACCAAATAATAATTGGAGCAGTAATGTTAGGTACGATTGCTACAGTTATGCCTGCACTTGTTCATCCATTTACGAAAAGAGTTACAAATGACGCTGGTTTTGCCCTTGGACATCTAAATACACTAGGATATATTACTTCTGCTTTAGTTGGAAAATGGATTGGGAAAGGAAGTAAATCAACTGAAGAGATTGAAATTTCTGAGAAGTGGAATTTCTTAAAAGAGCCGATAGTCACGACAAGTACTGTTATGATAATAATTTACGTTTTATTGGCTATACTTGCCGGGCCAAGTGTTCTTAATAAGTATTCTAGTGGAGGTAATTATATAATGTATGCACTAATGGAAGGACTCACATTTGGTGCTTCTATTGCTATCATTATCTACGGCGTGAGAATGATTCTCGGCGAAATTGTCCCAGCTTTCCAAGGAATTGCTTTGAAAATTATACCTAATGCAATACCTGCATTGGATTGTCCTACAGTGTTTCCTTATGCTCCTACCGCTGTAATAGTTGGATTTCTATCAAGCGTAGTTGGTGGAATAATTGGAATGTTTTTAATGGGACCACTGGGCCTTGCTCTAATTATTCCAGGCATGATTCCTCATTTCTTTGACGGTGGAACTGCTGGAGTTTACGGAAACGCAACTGGAGGTAGAAGAGGTGCAGTTCTTGGCGCTTTTGTAAACGGTTTACTCATAACAATATTACCTGCTTTGCTCCTTGCATATATGGGTACCCTGGGACTTGCGAACACAACATTTGGAGACACTGATTTTTGCTGGTCTGGTATTATTGGTGGTCTAATTTCTAAAATGGGTGTTGCAGGAGCTTATATTGGAACTATAATTTTTGCTGTGATTTTGTTAGGACTTGCAAGTTACGTAACAATTAAGCTAAACCAGAGTAAATAAAAATTAATATTAAAGATGAGGGGAGGGTCTTCCCTCCCGTGATTTATTTTAAGTATTCTAAATTACTTGTCTAAAATTATTTAAGCTGTAATATAAAATAAACGACTTTAAAATAATATGAAAAACATAAACTATGCGCTGGTTGGGTTAGGGACAATTGTTAAAACCCATTTAACTGCGATAAAGAGCATTCCCGTAATTTGCAAGGATGTAGATTTTGATGTTAATCTTAAAACTCTTTATACAACCCATAAGGACGAAAAGGGATCCTTAGGTAAACTGATAGGTTTTGAAAATGTGGTTGATGACCTTGAATATGTTGTAAGTGATCCAAATATTGATGCTGTGGATATTTGCACTCCTAACTATTTGCATTTTGAAGAGGCTTTGGCAAGTATAAAGTATATGAAAAATGTCTACTGTGAAAAACCTTTGACTATGAGTGTAGTCGAGGCGAAGGAATTGGTAGATTTAGCCCAAAAGACTTCTTTAAAAAACCAGGTTGCGCTTGTTTTGAGATTAATGCCGGCTGTTTCTGAGGCCCGTGCAATAATTAAAAGTGGTATTATTGGTGAACCCAATTCTTTTCACTTTGAAATGCTTCATTCAGGCTACCTCAACCCATTGAGGCCTATTTCTTGGAGATTGGAGAAAGACAAAAGCAGTGGTGGTGTAATAGTAGACTTAGGAATTCATCTTATTGACCTTGTAAGATTTATCATTGGAGAGATTGTAAGAGCAAGCGCACTTGCAGGAACTACCGTGAAAAGAAGAAAATTGGAGAACTCCTTTGAATTAAAAGAGGTAGATGTGGACGATTGGGGATACATAATGGTTGAAACGGAAAATGATGCTAAAGGAGTTATAGAGGTGTCAAGAGTCGCTGTTGGAAATGATAAAACAGATTTTGTTATTTATTGTAGCGAAGGCTCAATAAAGGTTAATTTAGAAAATCCCAAAAAAGCAGAAGTTTTTGATAATAATGGAAAAAGGATTTATTTGGATGAGAAAATACTTAAGGAAGACATCTTCCTTAACGAAGTTAAAAAGATATATCCGGATTCTAAACTTTCGATGGGTGCGATGGTGGATCTTCATTATACAGGCCTTGTTTGGTTTTTCAAAAGTTTAGTCCAAGGTGTAGCACCTATAGGAACCCCAACATTTGAAGAGGCGTATAAAGATCAAATAGTAATAGAGGGTATTTATAAATCTATAGAAAATAATGGAGAGTTTGTGAATATATGAAAACTTTTTTTATTGAGGTGACGTTATGTTAACGAAAACTTTTACTGTCAAAAACAAAGTTGGGCTGCATGCACGACCTGCAGCAGTTTTGGTGCAAACTGCAAGTAAGTTTAAAAGTGATATAAAGATTGAAAAAGATGGACGTGTTGTTTCTGCAAAAAGTATTCTTGGTGTCCTTTCGCTTGGCGCAGAAAAAGGAAGCACGATTATTGTAACTGTTGATGGTGTTGACGAAGTTGATGCTTTAAAAACAATAGAAGAATTGGTAAACAATAACTTTGGAGATCCAGAATGAAAAATCTATTGGGAATTCCTGTTTCAAAGGGCATTTCGATAGGTTTTGCAAGGTTATACATAAAAAGAAAAATTGAAGTGAATGATTTAAAAGACTCTATCCCCTTTGATGAAAAGAGAGAAGTTTTAGAGAAAGCGCTTAAAAAAACAAAAGAAGAAATTGAGTTGACCTATGAGAACCTCAAGAAATCTAACCCAAAAGAAGCAGAGATTTTTGAAGCACATCTTCTAATTCTTGAAGACCCAGCACTTAAAGAGAAAATCGATGGATACCTAAAATCTGGCTATAACCTTCCGTATGCCGTGAAATCCGCCTTTGATGAATTCATAGAGGCCTTAAAAAACCTTCAAAGCGAATATATGAAGGAAAGAGCACAAGACTTGTATGGTATCTTAGATTCTCTTCTTCGTAATATCCTAAATATTCCAAGGATTGATCTTTCGAATCTTCCCTCCCAGTCAATTGTTGTTGCGGAAGACTTAACTCCCTCTGATACTGCATCTCTTGATAGAAAAAATGTTTTAGGTTTTGTAACAGAAAAAGGAGGCCCCACATCGCACACTGCAATCCTTGCTGAAGCATTGGGAATACCCGCTGTTGTCGGTGTTAAAGAACTTTTTGAAAACATTTCAGATGGGGATGAACTCATAATTGATGGGACATTAGGATTTGTGCTCGTCAACCCTACAGATGAAACTAAAAATCACTACATAAATCTTAAGAAGGAAAAAGAAGAAGAGGAAAAGTTATTAAAAGAAAAGGCAAAAGAATTTGCCTATACAAAGAGCGGAAAGCGCATTGAGGTTGTCGCAAATATCGGCTCTCCAAAGGACGTTGATAATGCCCTTGTTATGGGGGCAGAGGGTGTTGGACTATACAGAACTGAATTCCTCTTTCTTGATAGAGATACTCCTCCAACGGAGGAAGAGCAATTTGAGGCATACAAAATTGTTGCAGAGCGCTTTAAACCTCATCCTGTAATTATTCGAACCCTTGATATTGGAGGTGACAAACAGATACCGTATTTGAATTTTGAGCATGAACTAAATCCATTCTTGGGGGTTAGGGCAATAAGGCTATGCCTCAAGGAAATTGAACTCTTCAAAACGCAACTAAGGGCAATTTTAAGAGCAAGTGTATATGGCAATATCCTCATTATGTATCCAATGATTGCGATTAAAGACGAAATAATTGAGGTAAACAAAATACTAAGTGAAGTAAAGGAAGAATTGAGAGGAAAAAATATCCCCTTTGATGAAAACATAAAAGTGGGTATTATGGTTGAAATTCCATCTGCTGCACTCAACGCAGAAGAACTCGTTGATTATGTGGACTTTTTTAGCATTGGAACAAATGATTTAACGCAATACACGTTTGCATCGGATCGAACAAACGAAAATCTCTCATATCTTTATAGACCACTTGATAAACCTATTTTAAAACTCATCAAACTTACTGTTGATGCATCACATACAAAAGGCAAGTGGACCGGTGTTTGTGGCGAACTTGCAGGAGACCCTCAGGCAATACCCATACTTGTAAATTTAGGCGTTGATGAGTTAAGCATGAGTCCATCAAAAATTCCTGAGGCAAAAAAGATTATTCGGTCTATGTAAATTTTCTCTTTTCTTAAGCCTCCTTTCCCCCTTTTGGGGGCTTTTTTAATTTATCTTAATTTTGCCTATAATGTATCTAATGAGAAATATTTTGGTTGTTGGTGCAGGTGGGCGCACTGGGACACTCTTCGCAGAGGAGTTAAAAAGGGTAAGTAATGTTTATGGTGTTGCAGGAAAAACAACGCTACCTCTCATTAAAGATGGGAAAGTCTTTGTTGAGATTAATGGGAATATAGCAAAATTCGAAGTTAATCTTATTGAGCCTCATGAAATTTCTCAAATAGGTGATGTTGATGTGCTTTTTCTTACAACCAAAAACCCTGTTTCACCAATCTTAAAGGACTATCTTCATAAAATATCTAACTTGAGATACCTTATCCTGTCTCAGAATGGATTTAGTGCAGGAGAGGATGCTCTTAAAACTGTTGAAGAAGTTTATGGATCCGTTCCGCACTCTTTGAGAATCATTCGTCTCGTTCTGTTTAATGCAGTAAAAGAAAGTCGTGATAAAGACTCCGTAGTTATTTCTTATAAGCGTCCTGTAAGAGTTGCATTTGGAGTTTTTTATGGAGTTTCTGATACAACAGAATTAGAAGATATCTTTAGTTCTGCAAGTATTGAGTACACAAAAGTCCCCGATAATGAAATAAAAAATATGGAGTTTTCAAAATTATTTACGAACCTCATTGGAATTCCGTCGTATTCACTGGGTTTTGACTTATACGAGGGCTTGCGCAACAAGGATTCATTCACCGAGGAGATGCTTTCCTTAAAGGAATATATACGTGTTGTTAAGGCAAGTGGGCACAGATTTTTGAATTTTCCGCATTATCCAGTGACATTTTTTGCAGGAGTTATTGAGTATATACCAGATACTTTTCTCTTGCCGTTTAGAAATTACATTGCAAACATTGTGCTAAAATTGAGAGGCACAAAAGAGAAAGGAAATATTGATGAAATTGATTATTATACAGGTGCAGTTGTGAAGTTAGCAAAAGAACTTAACATTGAAACCCCCGTAAATGAGAGGGTTTTAAGGAGGATAAAATATGAGCGAAACGCTTAAATTTATTTTGCTTACAATATTTGCATACCTTCTGGGTTCAATTCCTTTTGGCTATATCATTGGGAAAATTAATAAGGTTGATGTGCTCCAAATTGGCTCTCACTCCGCATCTTCAACGAATGTGTCGCGAGCACTAGGTTGGCGCTGGGCAACAGTATCGGCATTACTTGATTTTTCGAAAGGGCTTCTACCTGCATATCTTGCAAGAGTTACACTTTCAAACGAATGGCTTGTTATACTTGTTGCACTTCTTCCGATGGTTGGGCAGGTGTTCCCCATTTTCCTCCACTTTAGAGGTGGCAAGGGTGCCTCAGCCTATTACGGAGCAATTTCAGGACTTATAGGACTGCACTATTTCATCCTGTTCTTTCCTGCACTCCCCATTATCCTTCTTATAACACGAAGGATGAGTCTTTCAAATATCATTTTCTCTTGGCTTTTGACAATTGCTGTATTTCTTTTTTCAACGATAATTAAACCAAATGCATTTCCTATAAGTTATGCAGTTTTTGCACTCATTGGTGCTCTATTTATGCTTGTTGCAATGCGCGAGAATATAGATAGACTCATAAAAAATAAAGAACCTGAAACCCCGCTCAAATGGTAGAGATTATATGTTAACAATTGCACGCAGAAATTATTCTATTTGTATGCGTGTGTTTGAATCATTAAATGTTGAATTATTAAATTTTAAAGATATTTCTATTTTTGTATTTTTATTACGCTCTGTTTTGGGTAAAATGTAGAGAGTTCAAAAAACTCAGAAAGGAGAGTAGGTATGAAGAAGACGCTTATGTCAAAGTTTGCTGTAGTAATGCTTCTTATTGTATTCTTTGCGTCCTTTGGGTTAACTGGTTGTGCAAAGAAAACTACAATGGTGCAAACAGGAACTGGCAATGCGTATCTTGACAATCTCATTAAAGCGGCACAGAAAGAAGGCGAACTTACAGTTATTGCTCTTCCACATGACTGGGCAAACTATGGGGAAATTATTTCAACATTCTCTAAAAAGTATGGAATAAAGGTTAATGAACTTGATCCAAATGCGGGCTCTGGCGATGAAATTGAGGCAATTAAGGCAAATAAAGGTAGCACAGGACCTCAGGCACCTGATGTAATAGATGTTGGCTTAGCATGGGGGCCTACTGCGAAAGATCAAGGTCTTATTCAGCCATACAAAGTGCAAACATGGGATACAATACCAAACGATGTAAAAGACCCTGATGGATACTGGTATGGAGATTACTATGGGGTTTTGGCATTTGAAGTGAATTCAAGTGTTATTAAAGATATTCCTCAGGACTGGTCAGATCTCTTGAAACCAGAGTATAAGGGCAAGGTTGCACTCGGTGGGGATCCAAGAACTTCGGCAATGGCTGCAATGGCAGTTGCTGCAGCAGCATTATCAAACGGCGGCTCATTTGACAATGTCATGCCTGGACTTCAATATTTTGCTCAACTAAACAAACTTGGCAATTTTGTGCCGGTTATTGCAAAGCCTGGAACAATTGCAAGTGGGGAAACACCGATTGCAATGATGTGGGATTACCTTGCACTTACTGATAGGGACAATTTTAATGGTAACCCTGAAATATCAGTTGTAATACCAAAGAGTTCTGTTGTTGCAGGCGTTTATGTTCAGGCAATAAGTGCTTATGCACCACATCCAAACGCAGCGAAGCTCTGGATGGAGTTCCTCTACTCAGATGAAGGACAACTCCTTTATCTTAAAGGCTATGTGCACCCAATTAGATATAATGACCTTGCAAAGAGGAATGTAATTCCTGAAGATCTTGCAAAGAAATTACCACCAGCAGAACTTTACGCAAAGGCAATCTTCCCAACAATTGACCAAATCACTAAAGCAAAGCAGGACATTGCAAACAACTGGGATAAAGTTGTAAATGTCAATGTAAAGTGAAATGGTGCAACAGGAACATACAAAAGAGGGCGGGGAAAAGCCCCGTCCTTCATTTCCATTAATTAGTAGTTTTCTCTTTCTTCTTCCTTTTATTATTTTTGTTGTTGCATTTTTAATACTTCCGACAATTTCCATATTTATCTCTGCTTTTCAGGACTCGGCAGGTAAATTTACCTTGCAAAACATTAAAGATCTTTTTACGCCATACATAATGGGTGCATACCTTTTAAGCATTAGGGTTAGCCTTTTTACGGCAATTATTGGTGCATTTATCGGTTTTATGCTTGCCTACGCTTCCACTTTTGGAAATCTTCCTTCTTGGGTTAAATCATATTTAAATACGTTTAGTGGTGTTGCTTCAAATTTTGCAGGGGTGCCGCTTGCCTTTGCTTTTATCTCAACGCTTGGAAGAGTTGGTCTTATCACAACATTAATACAACAAATTTTTCATATCAGTATTTATGATTTTGGATTTAATCTTTATAGTTTTTGGGGTTTATGTCTTACATATATCTACTTTCAAATACCTCTAATGGTTCTTCTTATGACACCTGCTCTTGAAGGAATGAAGAAGGAATGGAGAGAAGGTGCAGAAAATTTAGGTGCAACAAATATCCAATACTGGTTTCACATAGGACTTCCAATTCTTCTTCCTACAATTTTAGCGAATACGGTGCTTCTTTTTGGAAATGCTTTTGGTGCCTATGCAACTGCTTATGCATTGACGGGAGGGTTTTTGAATCTTGTGCCGATTATCATTGGTGCAGAAATTCGAGGTGATATTTTGCATAATGTTGGACTTGGATACGCACTTGCCTTAGGTATGATTGTCATTATGGGTGTCACAATTCTAAGTTATAACTATTTGCAGAGTAAAACTGCAAGGTGGTTAAAATGAAGAAAAGTAGGTTTTGGGGATGGTTTTGGATATTTATAGGTGCACTTTATTTCCTTCTTCCTCTTTTTTCGACGTTCTTGTTTTCTTTGAAGATGAAAAAAGGGGTTTTGAGTTTTGCAGCGTATCAGTCCGTACTGAAAGATCCGCAGTTTTACAAAACCTTTACATTTTCTCTTGAAATGTCAGTTTTGACGATTATCTTTGGGCTTTTAATAATTGTTCCAACAGCGTTCTTTGTGCATCTAAGGCTTAAGCATCTGCGTCCTGTTATTGAGTTTATCACGCAATTGCCTTTTGTTGTTCCTCCAATTGTCCTTGTGTTTGGTCTTATAAGGCTTTATAGCAAGCCGCCAATTCAACTTACAACAACTCCGCTTCTCCTTGTTATGGGTTATGTTGTGTTAGCGCTTCCATATATTTACCGTTCTGTTGATAATGGACTTATGGCAATGGATGTTGAACGCCTCACTGAAGCTGCAGAAAGCCTTGGTGCAGGATGGACTACGATTCTTATCAAAGTAATATTGCCAAATCTAAAGAGTGCCTTAATAAGTGGTACCTTTTTGACATTCGCAATTGTTATTGGTGAACTTACGATGGCATCGATGCTTGCATGGCCTGCCTTTGGGCCATATATGGCACTTTTGGGACAAAATAGAGCATACGAACCTGCTGCACTTGCTATTATGTCATTTGCACTTACTTGGGCTGCAATGGGAATAATTCAGTGGGTTGGAAGAACTTCATTTGTTAAACAAGAGCAAATTGGAGGAATACACTAATGGAGGAAAAATATGGGATTTGTTGACCTTATAAACGTCAAAAAGTATTATGGAAGAGAAAATCCTATTCCTGCTGTTATTGACTTTAATTTAAGCGTTGAAAAAGGTGAATTTGTAACTCTACTTGGGCCTTCTGGCTGCGGAAAAACAACAACCCTTCGAATGATTGCAGGTTTTGAAACTGTAACTATGGGGAAAATCCTCATAGATGGGGTTGATGTGACATACCTTCCACCAAATAAAAGAAACGTTGGTATGGTTTTCCAATCATACGCACTTTTTCCCAACATGAATGTTTTTGAGAACATTGCCTTTGGGCTCAGGGTAAAGAAAAAAAGCGAAACTGAAATTAAAAAACGAGTCGAAGAAATGCTTAACCTCATACACATGCAGGAATTTGCAATGCGCTATCCTCACCAACTTTCAGGTGGACAACAGCAGAGGGTTGCCCTTGCAAGAGCTCTTGCAGTATACCCAGAAGTGCTTCTTTTAGATGAGCCTTTATCTGCACTTGATGCAAAAATTAGGGTAGAGTTGCGAAGTGAAATTCGTGCCATTCAACAAAAACTTAATATTACAACCATTTACGTTACCCATGACCAAGAGGAAGCACTTACCATGTCAGATAGGGTTGTTGTAATGAATAAAGGAATGATTGAGCAAGTTGGAACGCCTCAGGAAATTTACAATAACCCTAAAACTCATTTTGTGGCATCATTTGTTGGAACGCTAAACTTTATTAACACAAAGGTTGTAGATAAAAATAAAGGCATCCTTGAAGTTGCAGGTCAAAAGTTTGACATTGGGCGTCCTCTTTCAGAATTTGCGCATGAAATTATAACTGTTGCAATTCGCCCAGAGCGCTTTAAAATAATTCCTGACGAAAATTCAACAAATTCACTTGAAGGAACTGTTTCAAAGGTCACGTTTATGGGTGCAATAGTGAGAATAAAGGTCAAATTGGGAGATTCAGTTGTTTCTTGCGATACCTTTAACAATCCCAGCTTGGAACTTCCAGAGATTGGAGATAAAATAAAGATATATTTCTCAAAAGAAGACTTGCTTATTCTAAGTGCATGAGGTGATACATGGAAAAGAAGTTTGTTGGAGCAATTGATCAGGGAACTACAAGCACACGTTTCATAATTTTTGATAGGTTTGGAAATCCTGTTGAAAAAAGCCAGATTGAGCACAAACAGATTTTTCCAAAACCTGGTTGGGTTGAACACGACCCAGTTGAAATCTGGGAGAATACAAAGTTTGTTATTCGTGATGTAATAGAGCGCAAGGGCATTTCCCCTTGTGAAATTGCATCTATCGGGATAACAAACCAAAGAGAAACAACGATAGTTTGGGATAAAAACACCGGAAAACCTTTTTACAATGCAATTGTATGGCAGGATACACGCACCAAGGATGGTGTTGAAAAACTCATAAAAGATGGTTTTGATGATTGGTTTAGAATAAAGACCGGACTTCCAATTTCAACATATTTTTCGGCTTTGAAGTTGAAGTGGATTTTGGAAAATGTTTCTTTCGTAAAAGAAGAAGCAAACAAAGGAAACGCACTTTTTGGCACCATTGATACGTATCTTATATGGCTCCTTACAGGCGGACCAAACGGCGGAAAACATATAACTGATGTCACAAATGCTTCAAGGACGATGCTATTAAATATCGAAAAACTTGAATGGGATGAAGAAATTTTAAAAATTCTTGATATTCCTTTAGGTATGCTTCCTGAAATTCGTCCATCATCTGACCCCAATCTCTACGGCTTTACAAAACTTGATTTTTTAAACTGCGAAATTCCAATTGGTGGGGCGCTTGGCGATCAACAGGCTGCACTTGTTGGGCAAACGTGTTTTGCTGTAGGTGAGGCAAAAAATACCTACGGAACAGGTTGTTTTTTGCTTTTAAATACGGGAAGTAATCTTGTTAGAAGTAGAAGTGGTCTTCTTACAACTGTTGCATACAAATTTGGAAAAAATCCACCTTACTATGCACTTGAAGGTTCGATTGCAATTACTGGAGCGCTCGTTCAATGGCTGAGAGATAATCTCAAAATTATAAATAAATCAAGCGACATCGAGGAACTTGCAAGAAGTGTGCCTGATAACGGTGGTGTTTATTTTGTGCCAGCATTTTCTGGCCTTTTTGCGCCTTACTGGAGAACAGATGCAAGGGGCGTTATAATAGGTTTAACAAGGTATGCAAACCGTGGGCATATTGCACGTGCTGCACTTGAAGCAACTGCCTTTCAAACAAAAGATGTAATAGATGCAATGGAACATGACTCAAATATAAAACTTGAGGTGTTAAAAGTTGATGGTGGAATGGTTGTAAATGAACTTCTTATGCAATTCCAGTCGGATATCCTTAGCGTGCCTGTTGTAAGACCAAAGGTGATTGAAACAACTGCACTTGGTGCTTCCTATGTAGCAGGGCTTGCCGTAAAACTCTTTACTTCAGAGGAAGAACTCAGAAAGAATTGGGCAGTTGATAAGATTTGGACACCTAATATGGATGAAAATACAAGAAATAATTTATACAAAAGATGGCTTAGGGCAATTGAAAAATCTTTAAATCTTGCAGACGAATGAGTTATTGTGGAGGTATCATGGAAAAGTTTGATGTTATTGTAATTGGCGCAGGTGTTGTCGGTGCAATGATTGCAAGGACACTTTCAAGGTATGAATTGAATGTTGCGGTGATTGAAAAAGAGTCAGATGTGTGTATGGGAACAACTGCTGCAAACACTGCCATTATTCATGCAGGATATGATCCTCTGCCTGGGACCCTAAAAGCAGAATTAAACGTAAGGGGTAATAAACTCTGGGATCAACTTGCTTTTGAGCTTGGTATCCCTTTTAAAAGAACTGGTGATTATGTTGTTGCAATAGATAGCAATGAATTTAACAAACTTGAGGAACTTTATAATAGAGGAAAGCTAAACGGTGTTATAGGCCTTGAAATATTGGGTAGAGATGAGGTTTTGTCAAGACTTCCCTACATTAATAAGGATGTAGGTGGTGCAATGTTTGCATCAACTGGAGGTATTATTGATCCCTTTCAAGCAGCGCTTGCGCCAATGGAAAATGCAGTCGTTAATGGTGTTAAACTTTTCCTTGAAACTTCTTTTGAGGATTTTATTTTTGATGGGAAGCGTATTGTTGGTATCAAAACAAACAAAGGGGATTTTCTTTGTTCTTGGGTAATTAATGCAGCTGGTCTCTATGCAGATACCGTTATGCACAAGGCAAATTTGCATCCAGAATTCAAGATTACACCAAGAAAAGGTGAGTATTATATTTTTGATAGAAATGAATTTGCTATTTCAGAGGTCCTCTTCCCAGTGCCAACTGAAATAAGCAAAGGCATAATGGTTACGACAACCGTTCATGGAAATACAATAATAGGTCCAAATTCGCATGAAGTTCCTGATAAAGAAGACACCTCAAACACGGTTGAAGGACTTGATGAGGTCTTTAAAGGAGCATCAAAACTTGTTCCGCAAATTGCAAATAGCATGAAGCACGTTATTGCAATCTTTGCAGGTTTGCGAGCAACAGGAAACGCAAGGACTCCGAACCCAAATATCGATTACCACCATGATTTCCTTATAGAAGTTAATAAAGATATAGGGCTTGTTAATGTTGCAGGTATTGAATCGCCTGGTCTTGCATCTTCTCCTGCTATTGCGGAAAGAGTTATTGAGCTTTTGAAGGATTCCGGGCTTAAATTAAAGGAGAAAAAGGACTTTAATCCCATTAGATCACCAAGACCCCGTTTTAAAGATATGAGTAATGAGGAGAGAGCAAAACTCGTTAGTAAAAATCCTTCCTACGGAAGAATTATTTGCCGTTGCGAATATGTTACCGAGGGAGAAATTCTTGATGAAATCCATGCGCCAGTCCCTGCAAGGACATATGATGCAATTAAGCGCAGGACGTGGCTTGGTACAGGTAGATGCCAAGGCGCATTTGATACCCCAAGGGTTGTTGAAATTCTTTCTAAAGAACTTGGTATTTCGCCTCTTGAAGTTACTAAAAAAGGTGATGATTCTTATTTTCTTCTAAGAAAGACCAAAGAGGTGTAAGATGAAGGAGAGATACGATGTTGTTGTTATAGGTGCTGGTCCTGGTGGGCTTGCTGCGGCGATCTCTGCAAAAAAAGAAGGCGCTGAATCAGTTCTCATCATAGATAGAGATAAAGAACCTGGAGGTATTTTAAATCAGTGCATTCATAATGGTTTTGGTGTTGAAATATTCAAGGAAGATTTACCAGGTCCAGCATATGCTGAAAGGTTTATTAACGAGGCAGAATCGGTAGGTGTAGAATTTTTGCTTGACTCAATGGTTCTTGATATAACGCCATCAAAGAAAGTTTATGTCACAAGCAAGTGGTTCGGTTTTAAAGAAATTGAAGCAACCTCTATCATACTTGCAATGGGTGCAAGAGAAAGAACTCGTGCCCAGATTAGAATACCAGGTTTTAGACCTGTAGGCGTTTATACCGCAGGAACAGCGCAGCGCTTTGTAAATATTGAAGGTTTTATGCCAGGGAAGAGATTTGTTATTCTTGGTTCAGGCGACATCGGAATGATTATGGCTCGAAGGCTTACACTCGAAGGAGCAAAAGTAGAAAGAGTGCTTGAAATAATGCCACATCTTACCGGTCTTACAAGAAATTATGTGCAGTGCCTTCAAGATTTTAATATACCGCTTCAATTAAGTCATACTGTGAATCGTATTTTAGGGAAAAATAGAGTTGAAGCAATTGAATCAGTTCAGGTTGATGAGCACTTTAATCCCATTAAAGGAACAGAAGAAATTATCCCCGCAGACACATTGCTTTTGTCTGTTGGGCTTATTCCTGAAAACGAACTTTCAAAGAAAGTTGGTGTTAAGATAGATCCTTTAATTCAGGGCCCCTTTGTTGACGAGGAGATGCAGACTTCAGTTCCAGGGATCTTTGCTGCAGGTAATGTCGTTCATATTTTTGACCTCGTCGATTGGGTGACGGATGCAGGAATTACAGCCGGGAAAGGTGCGGCAAGATACGTAAAAGTTGTTAAAGAAAAGGGTGATTTTGTAAAACTTGTTCCAGGAAACAACATTCATCACATTGTGCCTCAATACATTAAAAGAGATGCTCTTATAAATGGTCCTGTAAAACTCATGATGAGGGTCGTAAAGCCAATAGAGGAGAAGGTTTGGGTAGAAGTAAGTGATGGACAAAATCTTATTACAAGAAAACTTGAGCGTTATGTGAGACCTGCCGAAATGGTAACACTTACCATTCCTCAAAAGGCTTACGATGATGTAAGAAAGACAAAAGAACTTATCGTAAGTGTTGAAAGGTTTGGAGGTTAGTATGGAAACAAGGAAATTCACCTGTCTAGGTTGTCCTGTTGGGTGCTCTCTTACAGTGTATATCGAAAATGGAGAAGTCGAAAAGGTTGAAGGAAATCAGTGCAATATAGGAATTGACTTTGCAAAGCAGGAAGTCAAAGACCCAAGGCGCAAGGTTGCAACAACTGTTAAAATTAAAAATGGTGTTCATCCGCTTCTACCTGTTTATACAGATGCTCCATTTCCAAAAAATCTCATATTCAAGCTTATGGACGAACTAAGAAAAATAGAAGTTGATGCACCCGTAAAGATGGATGATATAATTCTTGAGAATGCCCTTGGAACGGGAGTTAACATAAGGGCAAGCAGGAGCATAAGGAAAAATGAATAAAATAATATTAGTTACTGGTGCCTCATCTGGTTTTGGACTTGAGATATTCAATTACCTCAATTCAAAGGGAATCCATGCCTATGGTGTATCACGCACACTTAAAGATTCTATTCAAGATCGCACTTTTACGCTTGACGTAACAGACTTCGATAAGGCAAAAGAGGTTGTTAAACAAATCGTCCAAATTGAAGGGCATATTGATGCACTTGTAAATGTTGCTGGTTTTGGTATTTCTGGTGCAGTTGAAGATACACCAATCGAAGCAATAAAAAGGCAAATAGAAGTAAATTTCATAGGTGCGGTTAATCTTGTAAAAGCGGTATTACCGTACATGAGAGAAAAGCACTCAGGCTTAATTATCAATTTCAGTTCCATTGCAGGGCTTATTGGTCTCCCGTATCAGGCATTTTACTCTTCTTCTAAGTTTGCAATTGAGGGATTTTCTCAGGCACTCCGAATGGAAGTTGAGCAGTTTGGGATTCATGTTGTTGTTGTTGAACCAGGCGATTTTAAAACAGGCTTTACAGGGAGAAGAGAAAAATACACCAAAGAGAATTCGCCATATTATGAAAAATTCTTTAAAGCAATTTCACGAATGGAAAAGGACGAAACCGAAGGAAGCGATCCAAAAATTGTTGCAGAACTAATATATAAAATTATTACAAGCAAAAATCCACAGAACAAGTATGTTGTTGGCCCATTTTTTGAGAAACTATTTGTTATTTTAAAGAAAATTCTTCCTGAAAGTTTAATTCAAACAATTTTTAAGATGTACTATGGCTTGTAATCGAAGCCTCGATAAATTTTACAAATAAGGGATGTGGGTTTAAAGGTCTCGATTTAAATTCAGGATGTGCCTGTGTCCCAATAAAAAACGGGTGGTCTATAATCTCTCCAAATTCAACGAGTTTACCGTTAGGCGAAGTGCCCGATACAACAAAGCCGTGGCTTGTTAGTATTGGTAAAAATTCATTGTTAACTTCATAACGGTGTCTGTGCCTTTCTAAAATTTCAGTTATCCCGTAGATCTTGTGCGCAAGGCTTCCTTCTTTAAGAATTGCCTTTTGTGCGCCAAGTCTCATTGTGCCGCCAAGTGCTTTGATATCCTTTTGACTTTCCATGATGTCAATTACAGGATATGGTGTTTTTGGGTCAAATTCTGTTGAGTTTGCTTTCTTAAGCCCGCAAACATTCCGAGCAAACTCAATCGTCATAAGTTGCATTCCAAGGCAAATTCCCAAAAATGGAACCTTATTTACTCTTGCAAAGTGAATTGCATTTATCATCCCTTCAATACCTCTTATGCCAAATCCTCCAGGAACAAGGATACCATCAACATTTGCCTCTTTTAGAACATTTTTATAATTTTCATTTTCAAGAGTTTCTGAATTGATCCATATAATTTCAAGTTTTGCCCTGTTTTCTGTTGCGCCATGCTTTAGCGCTTCGATGAGACTTTTGTATGCGTCTTTTAGTTCAACATATTTTCCAATTATGCCAATTCTGACAGTTCTTTTGGGGTGCTCCATTCTTTCCAAGAAATCAAGATACTTATCAATATTTAATTTTCGTTCCTGAAGTCCTAAAACCTCTAATACTCTTTTAGAAAACTCCTGACTTTCAAGGAGAATTGGGATTTTATAGATGTTATCAGTATCAACTGCTTCAAGGACGTTCTCAACTTTTACATCCGTAAAAAGAGACAATTTTTCTTTTATGGATCTTTGGATTGGCACCTCACTTCTTACCACAAGTAAATCTGGCTGAATACCAATGCTTCGAAGTTCCTTAACACTGTGTTGTGTTGGTTTTGTTTTTACTTCCTGTGTTGTCCTAAGATATGGAAGAAGAGAAACATGGATATAGGAAACATTTTCCTTGCCTAAGTCAATTTTCATTTGTCGAGCTGCTTCCAAAAAAGGTTGTGATTCAATGTCTCCAACAGTGCCTCCGATCTCAACGATAAGAATATCATATTGCTCTCCAAGTTTTTTGAGATTATCTTTGATCTCATTTGTAATGTGAGGTATAACTTGCACCGTCTTTCCCAGATAATAACCAACTCGTTCTTTTGTTAGCACTGAATAGTAGATTTTTCCTGTTGTGATGCTGTTATCCTTTGTAAGGTTTTTATTTAAAAATCTCTCATAGTTTCCCACATCAAGATCTGTTTCACCGCCGTCATCTGTAACAAATACTTCACCGTGTTCGTATGGAGACATTGTTCCTGCGTCTATCTGTAAGTATGGGTCAATTTTTACAATATTAACACTGTATCCTCTACTTTCAAGAAGCATTCCCAATGAGGATGCAACAAGTCCTTTTCCAAGGGAAGAAATTACACCACCCGTAATGAAAACAACCTTCATAAAACCACCTCGTATCCGAAAGATTTAAGTCTTATTTTAATAACATTAATTGAAACTTCGAAATAATTAGAGAGTTCATTTACAAGCGGTGATTTTATCCTATCAGTGTAGAGGAGCGCTTCACTTATTATTTTCTTTAAGACTACCTCTGGCACTAAGAGTTCAGATGCAATTTTATTTACTTTCCACTGGAATTTTTTGTCCCTCCCTTTATAGATATAATATGGGAAGTTTGCAAAAGGTTTTTGTTTTTGCATTAAATATTCTACAAATTCATGTGCCAAAATGAAGTGCTTAACCTTAAATGGTAGATTTTTATTTATAAATATGCAAGTTTTTTCTTCGGATATTAATGTAAAATTTATACTACTTTCAATTTCATAAACATTTTCCAAACCAATGTAGTAATCAATTGCCTTGAAAATGTCTATTTGTCTTGCAGGATTTCCTTTTGGAAATGTCTCAATTAGTTTCTTTGTTTCCACTTTTCCTTTTTTTAAGATAGTCAACAAACGCTTCAATTGCCCTTATATCCTCTTCGGTGAGATCTTTATCAAGGTGAAAGAGGATTTTTATATCCGTCTTTTCTATGAAGTAAGAAGGAGGTAAATCAAGTGCCTCAGCAATTTTTGCAACAACCTTTATCGTTGGTGTCTTTTTTCCCTGTATGAGTTGCGATATGTATGCGATGGAGATGCCCGTTCTTCTTGCAAGTTCGCTTTGAGTCAAATCTTTCTCTTTAAGTGCTTCTTTTAGTCTTTCAACAAAGTACTCTCTTACTCCCATATATAGTATTGTATTAAAATTGTCTATTTACTAAAAATCACTCTTAATTTTTTGCAAGGACTTACTCTTCGTGGTTGTAGGAGATTTTTGTTTCAAGTCGGTATCTTTCTACTGCTACTTGAAGTATGTCGTTTATAAGGTCTCCATAAGTTTTTCCCATGAGTTTGTATATACGTGGCAAATCTGAGTGCTCTGGATCAAGCCCCGGGAGGGGATTAACCTCAAGAATGTATGGATTGTAATTCTTGTCGACACGTAGGTCAAACCTTGCAACATCTCTATTTCTTAGGGCAATAAAGGCATTTTTTACAATCTCCGTTATCTTTTGAAGCACTTCCACTGGAAGCCTTGCAGGTAGGTAATAATTGGCTTTGTCTGAATAATCAGTTTTGAACTTGTAAGTTTGTATGTAGGGGGATGCCTTCAATTCTCTTTTTGAGAGCGTTGAGAAATCAATTTCCATGGGTGGCAAAACCTGTGGGGGAAAATTTCCCATTACCCCAACTGTTACTTCCATTCCGCCTATGAACTCCTCAACCATGATAGGTCGTTTAAATTTCCTAAAAGCTTTTTCAGCGGCCTCTTTTAATTCAATATCGTTTTCGCAAATCGATTTTGAAGTAATGCCAATACTTGAGCCTTCAAAAATTGGTTTTACTATAACAGGATAGTTAAGATCTCCAATTTCAATAGGATCGATTACCTTTAAAACCTTAAACTTTGGCGTCGGGATACCATGGTATAAAAGTACTTCTTTTGTCATCACTTTATCCATTGATATAGCCAAAGATAAGACAGATGATCCAGTATACGGAATTCTAAGTTCATCTAAAAGCGCTGGCACAAATGCTTCCCTGTATGCTCCGTATTTTCCCTCTGCGATATTGAAGACAAACTGAGGCCTATCAATTGTAAGTGAATAAAAGAGCAAGGGGGAAGTTGCTTCATACAGTTTAACCTTGTGCCCCCTTGCCTCAAGTGCACGCTTTATTGCCTCAATTGTTACAGGTCTATCAAACTCGTCTAACTCGGTTTCGCTTCTTTTTAGGTTAAAGGTAATTCCAACTTTCATATAACTTTATTAACCCATTTCTCCAAAGTCTTTTGTTGTAAAGAGATAGTCCTTCAACTCGTGCTCAAATTTAGGATCAACTCGTCTCAAATACTCGATAAGCATTGCAGCATGTTCTTTCTCTTCATCTCTGTTGTGGATGAGAATTTTCTTAAGTTCTGGGTCAGATGTTGCCTCAACTCTTTGGTTATAATAGTCAATTGCTTCAAGTTCTTCCATGAGTGAGGCAATTGCCCTATGTAAATCCATTGCCCTTTCACCAATTACCTTTGGGTCTTCATACATATTGCCTGCCATATTGCACCTCCATAAAAATATTATAGCCCCATTTTTTCTTTTGCAAAGAAACTTTTGTCTTTAAAAAGCCATATTGTGAAAAATTATTCAAATTGTCTTCACAATTTCCAGATATTATAAAACAAGTAATAACATTAAATTTTAGGAGGTTGTAATGAAACAAATTAAGAAAAAGGTTTTAATATCCGCAATTGCGGTACTTTTGCTTATATTTTTATATGTTCCAAATATTTTTGGATGCACCGTGAGTATCGTTCCTTCAAAGACTGAGGTGGAAGTTGAAGAGACGATTTCAATTGATATACTGAGAACTAAAACCCATAAAACCTGCGTTCTTCCCCTTGATGAGACGAAAATTGAAGTAGTGGGGGGAGAAATTGTAAAAGAGTATCCGTGGATCACAGGCACGCCTGACAAAAAAACTATCGAAGTAAAATTTACTACAGTTTCCGATGCGGTTATTAAAGTTACAAGAGATTGTCCTAAGGGTGGGTTAATGGTTTGGACTGCAACAATAAAAGTCGTTAATGGTAGTGATACGAACAGTACTACAACGGTTTCCTCAACTCAGGACTCGTCTTCAAGTGGGACATCTTCAAACACGACTGCAACATCGAACACGGGAGCATCAAATAATACAAATGTGAATAATGCTTCCTCAAGCACCGTCACCCCTAATACTTCTTCGAGCACTCCTTCCTCGAATAGTAGCTCTGTTTCTTCATCCAATAGTTCTGAAAGTACTTCAAGTTCTCAAACACAAACAGATAACTCTAAAACAACTTCTTCGGAAGAGCACATAGAGAATCCCTCAAATTCTCAAACAAATACTAACGAAGTTAACACCCAAGAAAAGACTTCGAATACAAGCACCTCAAACATAACGCTTCAAGATATTTTTACTACTCAAAATATCCTATACCTATTGCTATTGTTCCTTGCGCTTCTTCTTTACATCCTCAAGAAGTTTAAATTACGGTATTTATTGCTTTTGTTCTCAGTTGCGGTGCTTGGATTTTATTTTGGTGGATGTCCTTGTATTATGGGGTATATAGAGAAGATATTCATAAGTGCTGTTGGTTCAAAGGTATTTATATTAGGAATTGTTATGATTGGAATAATTACGCCTATAACTCTTTTTAAAGGTAGGATTTTCTGTGGTTGGGTTTGTCCTCATGGTGCATTGCAAGAATTTCTTTTTCAAAAGAAAATTGCTTTAAAAATAAGTCCAAGTTTGGATAGAAAGCTAAAATATATTAAATATTTGGTGCTAATTTTAGTTATTGCTTTTGCAATTGTAAATGGTGTTGGTATCCTATGTAAATTTGAGCCTTTCAAATCCATATACAGCATATCTCTTACAGGGATTGCTCTTATAATAGTTATTTTAACGCTTATCTCTTCGGTATTCATTTACAGACCATGGTGCAGATATATTTGCCCATTTGGTGCTTATCTTGGAGTAGTTGCCTTTATTGGTAGTAAATTACATCTTGTAAACGGTAAAATTTCAAATTCTTGTATCTTATGCAAGAATTGTGTTAGAAACTGTCCTGCAAATGCAACAATTGAGAAAGTTGACCATTATGAAATTGATTGCAAAGAATGTTTTATGTGCGGCGATTGTCATACGTGCTGTCCAAAGAATAAGCCGTAAAAGGGAATTGCTTTTAGGGGTGTATACCTTTAAGTTGTCGTATGCCTAAATAATTTACCCTAAAAACCTTTCTTTAAGTCTTATTGGGATATCGCTCAGTTCTCTTCTATGGGAGTAGATAAGAAGCAATGCATTCAAGAACCAAGCAAGAAGAAACTCTCGATATAAAATATAAACAAAAACGCCAATGAATAGGAATGAACCTACTACCCTAAGAGCATTGTATTCAGGCGATTCCTCATAACCTTTGTGAAATACGAGAGGATATAAAATCAAAGCAATCGCAAAGAGTATTGCGATTTGGAAGTTCGTTAACGCAACCCAAATCCCAAATGTTGTTGCAACTCCTTTTCCACCTCTTCCTTTTAGAAGTGGTGAAAACATATGCCCCAAAAGTGGTGCAATGGCAAGTATACTCAATGGAACACTCCCGAAAATGTTATTTTTAGCGATAAAATACAAAGGCAATGCCCCTTTAGCAAAATCAAGGAGGCTTCCTATGATACCTGCAACACGTCCTGCTGCGTGCCACAAATTGAACCCACCAGGATTTCCATCTCCATATCTTCTTATGTCTTTGTGGAGTATAAGACCTATAAGGTAGGAAAACATGATAGAACCTGCTAAAAATTCAATTAAGAAGTAAAGCGCAAACAATCTTATTTGTTCCACTTTATTTCACCTACCTTCTTGTAAATATTTTTACATCTTTCCACTCTACAAAGCCTCTTATGAAAGTTGCATAAAAAGAATATGAAATAACATAAAGGGTGAAGAAAACAACTGCTGGATAAAATATTGAAGCAATTACCGAAAATTCACCAACTCTTCTTGCAAAAATGTAAATCAAAAATACATATGCAAAGTAAAGATAGAAAAACGGGTATATGCGATAGTATAAAGGTGGAATAAGAGAGCCGAAAAGGAAAAGCATAATCGGCAAAACAATCGAAAAATCTACAATTGCACTTCCCAGTGCGGAGTTTTTTGACCAACCTTTGAAAAGTGAATTAAACCCTTCCGGATACATCCTGAATTTGACAAGGTCGGAACCAAGGAAATTCGTGATAGGTATATTTGCCTTTAAAAATGCCTGCCCAAGTTTAAAATCTTCAACAACCTCATTTTTGACAACGTAATGGGTCCCTACTTTGATATAATTTTCCCTTGATACGGCAATCAAAGGACCATAAATGCCGATTGGCTTTGTGTTTTCAATGATGGTAAAGCTTTTTGATGCCATGGCAGATATGATGGCAAAAATCATTGATAGATTTTCGTAAGGCTTTTTTACAATATGTTTTGGCCACACTGATACAACTCCTTTTGTTCTTAACACTTCCGAAACAATACTTTTAATTGCATTAGATTCAAATTCTACATCTGCATCAACAAATATTAGGATATCTCCTTGTGAATTTTTAAAGCCTTTAAGACATGCGTATGGTTTTCCAAGAAAGCCATTCTCACGCTCAATTATACGCACGACTTTTGCTCCAAAGGATTGTGCGACCTCAAAGGTTCTATCAGTTGAATTATCATCTACGACAATAACCTCAAGGTTTGGATAAGTGCAATTCTTAAGGCTTGTAAGTATCTTCTTGAGATTGTTCTCTTCATTTCTTGCAGGAATTATAACCGATACTAATGGTGTATCAATGGAGTCAACTTTTTCAAGAAACCTCCCTCTATAAAATGCAAAAATTCCACTAAAAATCCCTAAAATTGCTAGCAATATTAGTATTTTCATTATCATCATCAAAATTATAGCATAGTTACCTACAAGTGAAAATGATTTTTGTTACTTATATGATATAATAATATATGAAACGAAAATGTGGAAGAGGTTGTGCAAATTTTACAGACATTGGTGTTTCTCAGAATATAGTCTTGAGAGCGTGGATTTTGTCGTATCTAAAATTGAACGGTCCAAAGCATGGTTATGATATTATCTCTGGATTTATTGAGACTTTTAAGAATTTAGCAGAAGACTTTGGCCCAAGTGAGATGGGTGCCTTTTATAAGATAATGAGAATGTTTGAAATGGAAGGCCTTGTAACATCTTCGTGGGAGATAAGTGTTAGCGGTCCTGCAAAGCGTGTATATACGATAACAGAGAAAGGCATAGAGGAACTTAAAGACCTTGAAAAGAAACTCCAATTTTCAAAGTCAATAATAGAAAAACTAATAAATATGATTAAGGAGGCAAGTAGATGAAAATTGCATTTGTAACAGATGAGGCAAATGGCCTTGAAAGTTTAATCTCGGAGCACTTTGGTCATGCTCCTTACTTTGTAATTGTTGAGGTTGAGGGCGATGAAGTAAAGAATGTTGAGTCAATTAACAATCCCTTTGCAGGTGCTCATGCACATGATGATGTTGCAAATTTTCTTAAAGAAAAAGGTGTTGAAATGGTTGTTGCAGGAAACATGGGAGAACACATGATGTCTGCTTTTGATGATGCTGGTATTGATGTAGTCGTAGGTGCAGAAGGAACTGTCGACGATGTTATTGATGATGTTATCGAAGGAGATTTTGAGGAATATGACGAGGACTTGGAGGAGTTTGAAGAAAGTAATTATGAAGATGAAGATATCAAGGAATTGAGGCAAGATATCGAATCGCTCAAAAAAGAAATCCAACAGATAAAATCAATGCTTCAAAGTATCGAAAATAAACTTAAAGGTTAAAGTTTTTAAAAAAAGGAAGACGCTATAAAAAAAACGATTACCTAAAAGAGAAATCGAAACCACTTTCGCAAGATGAACGAGAAGAGCGTTATAAGTATCTTGGAAAAGAGGTATTAGATTTTAACGAACCCGGGCTTGATTCAATTTCTGAATTCTATGGGATCGCACATGCAATTTGGGACGATTGGGCTGATGGAAGAATTGATATGAATACTGCTTTGCGGAGATTGTCCTTGCTAAAACTTCTAAGTTTCAAAGGAAAGAACAAAAAGATTCAAGATGTAGATGACGAAGACCTTGAAGAAGTAAGAAAATTTATTGATTATGTAAGACAAGTCATTAAAAACGATGGAAGAAGGCACGGAGAAATCATTACAGAGGATTAAATCTATCTTTGAGTTACATATAGTGACTCACTTTCGATAAATATAGAAATTAGAGAGACAAGCAAAATATAAGGAATTAGGGATAAATTTCCCGTAGTTTCAACACCAATAACTGCCATTGCAAAAGGAATATTACCAATTCCACCAATTAATCCAAATGCACCTACTATTCCTAAAAATACTATCTCATTTAGAGTAAGAAGATTCGGGAATATGTATGCAATAAGTTTTCCAAAAGCAATACTTGAAATCTCTCCAATAAAAATGCTCGGCACAAAAAGTCCACCACCTTTTCCTATAATTACTGTGATAGCGCTTGCAATCATTTTAACGAATGGAAGAAATATAAGTTCTTTACTTGAGAGTATTGAAGGATTGTCTTTAATATAGTTAATCCATTCCAAACTCCCTCCCAAAGTTTTTGGGAAGAATGAAATTATGATCCCTACGATGAAAAGGCCAATTGCAGGATAGATAATCTTGATTATCATTGTTTTTCTAAGCAACTTTTTTCCTTTTAACATAAGCCTTATAATTCTTAAAAATACTACTTCAAAGATTCCGATAAAAATTCCCAACAAGACTACTAAAATGAGTAGTTTTATGCTAAATTTTTCGGTTATTCCAAATGGTATTAGCCTTGAATGTATTTTTGCCAACCTTGAAAATACTTCAAAACTTACAATGGAAGACACTAATGAATAAGGCAAAACCTTTGCATTTAATAATTTCTTTTGAATAATTTCTGCACCTAAGATTCCACCCCCTATAGGAGACATAAAAATTGCACCAATTCCTGCACCAATGGAAGAGGCTAAAAGAATTTTTCTTGCAGGAGTGCTTATTCTAAAAATGTTTCCAAGGAAGTATCCAACTGCACCACCAATTCCTCCTGATGGCCCTTCGTAACCTGCACTTCCACCGGCTCCAAGTATTACTGATGAAATCGCAAATTCGCTTGCAAACTCTTTGCCTGTGATTTCAGAGTCGGTATAAATAGCATCAATAATCCTTTCTGTGCCGTAATATTCTTTATCTTTCAAGAGTTTGTGTTGTATAAACCCGCTTAACAAACCTGCAAGTGTTAGAACGGTGATTAAAAGCATTTTTTGTCTTACATCTAATGTAATTGGAAACTCTTTAATGCAAAGGACTTTTTCCAATACAAAAAAGTTTATTCCCTTAATCACTGAATAGAATATGAATACCGCAATTCCTGTGAGTATTCCTACAATTGCATTTATTAAGAGAAATTTTAAAATAAATTTGCCTTTGAGCCTAACACTTTTTGCTCTTAATCTAATTACAGGTTTCATCAGTTTATTTCATTATCCACTACAAATATGTTGCCTTGTGCAATTTTCTTAATCCTTTGTAATCTTTTTTAGCAGATTCTACGAGATACTATTATATTATTACCTATTTGAATTATATACGAAATTGTTCTGAGTCAAAGGAAAATCCCTATATGATTTTTCCCAACATTATATTATGGGAGTTTTCTTATAACTTTATCTAACCACAGATATTGAGTCAAGTGTACTTTTTGTTATAATAGGGCAACATGAGAAACTTATTTGCGCCATGGCGAAAAACATATATTCAAAATGCGCATAAAAAAGATAGGGATTGCTTTATTTGTGTTGCAGCAAATTCCTTAAATGATGAGGAGAGCCTTGTTGTGAAAAGGGGAAATTTTGCAATTATAATACTCAATCGATATCCATATAATTCAGGGCATGTGATGATTTGTCCCAAAAGACACATTAAGTTTCCTTACGAACTCAATGAAGATGAGCAAAAAGAAATCATGCAGTTTTTAGGACTTGCAGTTAAGATGCTTGAAAACGTTTATCACCCAGAAGGCTTTAATATTGGCGTTAATATTGGCCGTGCAGCAGGTGCAGGCGAAGAGCATCTTCATTTCCATGTAGTCCCTCGATGGGGTGGGGATACAAATTTTATGTCCGTATTTGGGGAAACAAGGGTAATTCCCGAAACAATTGAAGAAACCTATAAGAAATTGAAAGAGGAATTTAACAAGGCGTAATTTAGATTACCTTACAGAATCTCTTTTTTCAGAAAGTTGTGTTGTTGGGACTTCTATATCGAGTTCTCTTAATTTGTATGCAACATAAAGTGCTGCTTCAATGCGCATTTTTTGGATATCGCAGCCAATTTCATAAGGCTTGAAGATATCGCCGTTCATAGTATAGTTATTTGCAAGGCAACCGCCAGAGCAATAGAACCTTGCCCAACATGTTGCACATTCTTTTTTATTAAAGAGAAAATTTGCTTTTCTGAATTTTTCTTGCAATTCTTTGTTTGTAATGCCTGAAAATACATCTCCCAACTTTGTTTCTTTTATGCCATCAAATTGATGACATGGATATATTGAGCCATCGGGTGATACTGCAATATATTCAACACCTGCACCACATCCATGAATACGCTTTTGAATACATGGGCCTGCCTCTAAGTCGAGATTAAAGTGGAAGAAGTTCCAAGTGCTTTCTTTTTGTGAATTTACGTATTCTATTGCAAGGTGCTCATACTCCTTTTTAAGAATTTGCAAATCCTCTTTTTTAATTCCAATATCTTCTTCTTTTGTTACGACAGGTTCAAGAGAAATATATTTAAAGCCAAAGTTATGTAGATCCATAACGGTTTTTGATATTTCAAGCGTATTGTGTGTATAGGTGCCCCTTACGTAGTATCCACCAGATTCGGCTCTGTGCTCTGTCACCTTCTTTATTTTCGGAAATACCAAATCAAAAGTGCCAAGACCACTTCTCAGTACTCTATATTTGTCATTTACATGCTTATCACCATCGAGGCTTAATACGATACTCACATCGTTATCATAGAGAAACTTTTCAATCTCATCTGTTAGAATGCTTCCGTTTGTTGTTATTGTGAATCGCCATTTTTTATTCTTATAAGTTTCTTTTGCATACTCTATCGTTTTCTTTACAACCTCAAAATTGAGGAGGGGCTCCCCTCCAAAGAAATCAACTTCAAGAGTAACGCGTCCTGATGAATTTTTTGCAAGAAAATCAATCGCAGCCTTTGCTACATCAAAACTCATCAAGGCATCAGATCCGCCATAATTGCCCTTTTTTGCAAAGCAATAAAGACATCCAAAGTTGCAGGAGTGTGCAACATTAAGGCACATTGATTTTAATATGAGATTGGACTCAAAATATTTTGGAGGTTTTGAAAAAAGAATGCCATCTCTAATGAGTTCATCGACTTCTTCTTGTATTTCGAATGCAACCTCCCCAAACTTTTCCTTTGTTATGTTAAAGGCTTTTTCTTTTGAATCTGTTTCTTGAAGGCTTTTCAAATAAAAATACGTTATCTCATCCAAGTTTAAGAGGCTTCCCGAATTTACGTCAACAGCAAAAAATTCCCCGTTAAAGGGGAAGAGATGCACCAAAGATTCGTCAAACATTCAGACTACCAGATCCACCTTTTAACAGGTTTCTTTATTTCACAAACTTGGTTTCCAACAGTTACACTTGTCTTGCATGCGGACTTACAAGGCGTTTGACATGCCCTGCAGTCATGTGCCTTATCGATATTCCAGAATGGCTTTTTTGCTACAATTTTTACATGCTTTACTGTATTCATCTTATCAAGCCTCCTTACAACATATTATAAATTTTAAATCCATTTTTTGCAAGTTGCGGTAATAATTATTTAGAGATTTTGGTAATTGGTGAATTTTATATTACAAAATCAAGGTAGTTCTCTTTTGTAATCACTTCGAAAGTCGAGTTTTTATAAGTCTCGAAGAATAACTTGGGCGGTTTAACGATTTTATTCCACTTTATTTCAAAAGAGAGTATTTCTCCTTGAGATTCTTCTATTAGGTCTATCTCACCATTGCTATACGTTCTCCAAAAGTACAAATTTGTAAAAGTCCTCAAGTATTTATGTTTTTTTAATCTCTCGGCTATTACAAAATTTTCGAAAAGAGCACCAACATCATCTCTTGAATCTAACTTGTTGAAATTGTTTATTATACCGTTTCTTATCCCTGTATCATAAAAGTAGTATTTGTTCTTGACGTTAATTTCACTTCTTGGACTTCTAATCTTCAAAAACTCTATTAATTTTTGAAAATTGTTTTTGATTTATTGACAGAAATTGTATAATTTTGTAAGATGACAAATTTAAAAGGGGTTGTAATAAAGGAGTTTGAAAGCTCTGGGAAAAAAGGTATTACACTTTCAACTGATGACGGTGTATTCAATATTGTTTTTGAAAAACCTGTTGAGTTATCAAATGTTAAAAAATTGAGTCTTGTAAACCTTAAAGAAGTAGGTGGAGGCTTTCACAGAACATTTTTGTTTAGAGATGACTCTTTTGTGTCATTTTACCCAGGCTTTCTTGTCCAGCCAGAAGAAATTGAGGAAGACAGTTTCTCAACACTCTTTAAGATTTTTAGTGGCGCTCCCCTTAAGGAATCTTTCGAAAGCGAAATCTTTTATGCAGTTAGAGGCATAAAGGAAAGCGAGCGTTTTAAATCCTTAATTGAAAGATTTCCAAAAGACATCAAGGCAAAGTTCAGTTTTTATCCTTATATTTTTGATACGACCTTTGGGTTTTTTATTAAGGATGCACTTTTCTTTGGAAGGTTTCCCGTTGTATTTGAAGGGAATCTTACTAAAGGTGTAGTTCAAGCGCTTTCCTCAAAATTTGAAGAGTATTTAGTTATGAGCAGTGTCGCTACCTTTGAAGAGAGAAAAATTTCTCTTATCGATAAGAAACAGGTGATATCAAAGAGAAACAACTTTGCAAACCTTGTTTATTCATTCTTTAAGGTGCTTGAAAGCAATGTTAACAAAAACAATCCCAATATGGTTGATTATGCATATATCCTCGACCATAAAGAGATATTTGAAGAACCAATCAATGATTTTCTTAAAGAATTTAGAGATGCACGCAAACACATTAAAAAACTTCTTGAAGGGACGCTTGAAAACATTAAGACAACGAGACTTTACAATGCCGAAGGCGATGATTTTACATTTAAGGCTCTCATCAAGGATAACGAATTAAACCTTGATAGGGGTACTCCTTGTATGCTTTTTGAAAGGCCACCTCTTAATATGAGAATTTTTGGCATAGTTAAGTCAGTTGACTTTAATTCAATTTCAGGTGCAGTTGATTACAAAACCGTGTCGCCTGAATTTATTGCACCCCTTAAAACAATTAGAAAAGAAGTTAAAGGAATTGTTAACATAAAAAGAGCATCAGACACTTTGAGGGATTTTCTTATAAACGGAAGATTTTTACCCCACGTGGATAAACTTTTCGGAAATGCCGTTGAGTTAATTGAAAGTGCTCCAACATTTGCGATTATCAAAGGTGATTTTGGAACAGGCAAAAAATTTATTATCGGAGAATTCTTGCGAAAGCACCCAGAAACAAGAAGTCTCATATTCTCTAAAAGTTTTTACAAGCCACTCAGAGAAATTTTTGGAAATTTTGTAGAAAAACGAGTAGAAAACCTTGAAGGAACATACGATTACATTTTCTACTTTGATAGAAATATCGATAAAATAACTATATTAAATTTTGCACCATTTACAAATAATATCATTGTATTTACCTATGATAGCGCGGTTCCATTCGAAAATCTTTTAGACGACCAGAGAATCTTTACACTCGCAAAAGCAGTTGGCTTTGATAAGTGTATTCATAGATTTGTTTCAAAATTTTATCCCTTGCGTTCAGAGGCCACTTTAGATATTTCAGAATTTAAAATTCTTAACAAAGAAAATATCGAAAGTGAATTTATTCCTCTTGTTAATCCAGAAAAAGTTGTGCAGTTTGTGGGTGTTAAGGGCAGCGTTGAATTTGAAAAAAACAAACTCAATAGAAATGAAGCGAATTTTACCATAACTCTTATAAAGCAATTCCTAAAAGGCGGTGTAGAGCGCTCATCAATTGAGGTAATCGTTCCATACGAAAGACAAAAGGCCTATATTATAGAGCAATTGAAAAATAATCAAATTGAAGGTGTAAAAGTCTCTCTTGTAGATGAAGCAATTCAATCTCCAATTGTGATAATAAATTTTGTTGATTTAGAAACTCTTCCAAAGATTTTTGAAGACAAATTTAATCTTGCCTATGCTATAACAAGGGCAAGAAGTAAAGTAATACTTGTTGGTTCGCCAACTTTAACCAAAAAAGAAAAATTTTTATCCTAACAATTTTCTTCTAATATAAATTAATGGTATCTTTGGGGTATGTAGTAGCAATTTTAAGCCAGTTATGGCAGGATTGTCCATAAATCCGTATTGTAGCAAAATTTCAGAAATTTTTTTTCTGTTTAGATTTTTGATTATTTCATCTTTATCACTATCGGTTAAGGAGGTATATACGTCTCTTAAAAAAATTTCTTTTTTGAATTCGTTTGATAATACTTTTTTCCATCGGTTATCATAAGTTTCAAGAATCTTATAAAAATTTGCGCTATCTTTAAATGCTGCGATTACTGTTTCACTAAGAATATTTCCTGCTATAAAGCCTGTCAGAAGTCCACCACCCGAGAATGGCTTAACTTGTCTTGCAGCATCGCCTACAAAAAGAATATTTTTAAAAGCGGTTTTCTTTGGTATGCCGATTGGGATGCTCCATACAACTGGTTTCCCTGTAATTTTTGCACTTGAAAGCACTCCCCATGTTTTAAAAAGAAAGTCTAATTTATCGAGAAGATTTCTTCCAATGTCTTCACCAAATCCAACACGAGCATTGTTTTGGTTTGTTGGTATAGCCCATGCAAACCAATTGTGCGCAACTTGGTTATTCATATATATGAAAGCGATTTCAGTGTCTTTTAATGGAATTTCTACATCAATTTGCACTGTGTAGATTGTGCTTCCATTAATTTCAATATTTAACATCTTTTGAATTGCAGATGTTGAGCCTGTTGCAACTACAATGACTTTTGTACTGAAAATTTTTCCATTTGTAAGGGTAATGTTGGATTCCCCATTTTTTATTTCGATACTTTCAATGTGAGCATTATAAAAGAATTTTGCTCCGCTTTCCTTTGCCCTTCTTTCCATAAGGATGTCGAAGTTGCTTCTGTCAATAACTGCAGCATAGGGAGTGTCTCTTTTAAATTGAAAATTGCTTTCTTTATAGGAGAAAACTTCCGCACCTTTTATATAATTCAAAATGAGAGAATTGTCTAAGTTTGTAAGTTCGATAAATTCCATTGGGACAAGCCCTGAGCAGTGGTTTGGGAATCCAATTTTCGTTTTTGCCTCTAATACTGCAACCGAGATTCCTTCCTTTGCAAGATTATTTGCAACATTGCATCCAATTGGCCCACCGCCAATAACTATCACATCAAACTTTTCCACAGTAGATTATACAACAAATTTACTAATGAAGGAGTGAGGTCTATTCCTTATCATACACCTACCCAGAAAACATAAGGAATTATTTTTACTTTTTAAAGGTAATTAGAATGGGGATTCACCTTCTTCTGTTGTTAGTCTATCAAAGTAGATTTTGCAAGGTGTCCACACCTTTAAGAGAGATTTAAGGATGCTCCTAAGTCAAATTAAAGGAGGAGATTCCTCAGGCTAAAGCCTTCGGAATGACTTTTAATTGGCACTCCGAGGAATGAAATGACGAGGAGTCTTCGACATTTAGGGGGAGTTAGAGGGGGAGAATTGGTAATCCCCCTCTAACTAAAAGAGGAGATTCCTCGCCTTCGGCTTCGGAATGACTATGTATGTGTCATTTCGAACGCAGTGAGAAATCTCCGCCTTTCAGGGGGGGTCATAGGGGAGTGAAGTTTATCCCCTACATTAAAAATAGGAGGTTCTTTGCTTTATCTTCTTACCTCAGACTTTGCTCTCAACAACTCTAACAACAGTTTAAAATTTTTTATTAATGAAGGTAATATGGACTATGGGCTCTTCTATTTAAAAAATAATACACCCCGCCATAGGCGGGGCATGATTTGTAGAAAATAATATTAAGTTTTGTATCAATTTATGTCCATTTCTCATCAAAATACTTTATTGCTTCAATCATGAGCGTTTTGAATTTAGGAAGATTAAGATCAAGTGCAACATAGGCGTTGGGCTCCTTTTTTAAGACGTTATAGAAATCAACGACTGTTTGCCCCCTTGTGAATTCACCCTTTGTCTCAATATCTACGTGTAGGTGTTTAAGTGTAAGAATCGTTGGGTCAATAAGATATGATACGGCGAGTGCATCGTGGATTGGTGCTCCATCAAAACCGAAAAATTCGTTATTTGCCTTTCCGAAAAATCTTAAAAGTGGTGCAATTACACGTGACACATGACCGTTAAGACTTTCAATATAATCGATATCTTCAAAAGTTAAAAGTGCTCTGTTTGTGACATCAAGCCCAACCATCACTATAGGAATTCCGCTTTCAAAGACAATCTTTGCAGCCTCTGGATCAACATAAATATTGAATTCAGCACCCGGCGTAAAGTTTGAATCATGGAAGGCACCCCCCATGAGAACGATTTTCTCAATTTTGTCTTTAATTTTTGGCTCTTTTAGGAGTGAAACCGCAATGTTTGTCAAAGGTCCTGTTGGTACAAGATGAATTTTCTCATCTGAATTCATTACTGTTTCAATAATAAAGTCAACTGCGTGTTTGTTAGTCGCATTTCCTTTTGGTTCAGGAAGATTTGCGCCATCAAGTCCTGAAACTCCATGTATTTGAGGTGCTGTAACAAGATCTCTTAGAATTGGTTTATCAAATCCCCTTGAAACTTTGACATCAGTTCTTCCAATGAGATTCAATACTCTTAAAGCGTTTATATAGGTCTTCTCACCTGTTTGATTGCCTGCAACAGTTGTAATTCCTAAAACTTCAAGTTCCTTGCTTGAAAGTGCAAGAATTATTGCAAGCATATCATCATGTCCTGGATCACAATCAAGTATGATTTTTTTCATTCTTCACCTACCTCTTTTTCTTTTGCAGTTCTTGCAGAATAAATTGTTAATACCAAAACTGTCACAATATATGGGATAACCTGAATTATCTCTGATGGGATATTGATAGGCGCAAGGAAGTTTGCAAGTGCGTAAACAATACCAAAAAGAAGCGACCCTAAAAGTGTTCCTAAGGGCATATTTCCACCGATTGAGGATGCCGCTATTGCAATGAAACCACGCCCTGCTGTCATATCACGTCCAAACCATGAGACATACCCCATTGAAAGATAAAGACCACCTAACGCACCGAAAACTCCTGAAATTATAAGCGCATATAGTTTTATTCTTACAACATTTATACCCACTGAACTTGCTGCATCTGGATTTTGCCCTACGGCCCTTATTTTAAGCCCTAATGGTGTGTGAAAAACAATTACATAGTAGATTGCAACCGACAGAAACGCAATATAAACAAGAATATTTTGATTATTTAAGATTCCGCCTAAAATTGGAATTTCAGAGAGAAAATCTAATTTTATTATTGGAAATACAAGACTTTTGAGCGAGCTTGAAACCCCTTTATCATGCGCAAATATGTAAAGTAGGAATACTGTTATACCTGATGCAAACAAATTCAAGGCAATTGCTGCAAGGATAATATCTGCCTTTAATTTCAGGCTGAAGTAACCAAGTATCAAGGCTATAAGAACACCTGCGGAAATTCCTGCAATAAGTGATAACCATAAATTCTGAGTAAATGCAGAAACAACTACTCCTGCAAATGCTGAGACGAGCATGATTCCTTCAAGGGCAATGTTTGTTGAACCAGAAAGAGACGAGATTGCAACTCCAAGTGCAGGGAAAATAATAGGTGTTGCAACTCTTAAAACCGAAAAAAGAAACGTTGTTGAAAGTATGCTTTTAAGAAGGGGATTCATTTTCGAGCACCTCCTTTTCTGCAACTTGAACGGTAATTCTGTATTTAACGTTTTCAAGGAATGCCTCTGCTGTAATAAGAAGGATAATGATTGCTTCAATTACACTTATTAACTCATAGGGAACATCTGAAAGAAGGTTTAAAACCTGTCCCCCAATTCTTAAATAAGCAAGGAAAAATGCCGCAAACATTATGAGTATTGGATTATTTCGTCCAATAATTGAAACAACCACTCCATCCCAACCATATCCTGGAAGCGATTGCCACAGGAATCGCCTGTGAATTCCCATTACCTCTGACATTCCGCCAATGCCTGCAAAAATGCCACCAATTATCGATGACAATACTATAACTTTGAATACATTTATACCGCTATACTTTGCAAAATGAAAGTTGAATCCAACCATTCTAATTTCATAGCCAAGTGTCGTATGGTACAGGAAATAGTAAGCAATAAAAACCGATGCAATAGCAATTAAGAAGCCTATGTGTATTCTTGTATTGGGAATGAACTGCTTCAAATATACGGTATCGGGAAGTCTGTAAGATGTAAGGTATCCTGCAGATTTATCTCTAAAGTGGTAATTGATAAGATATATGGAAATAAAGTAGGCGATATAGTTAAGCATAAGCGTAAGGACAACCATGTTTGCTCTAAATTTTGCTTTAAGATACCCAGGAATAAATCCCCACAAAGCACCCATAAGGCCTGCAAATGTAAGAACTACAATGATGTAAACAAATCCAGGAAGATTAAGTTTCTGTATAATTAAGGCGAAGGCTGTGCCAAGTGCTGCACTTATAAAAAATGTGCCTTCTGCACCTACGTTAAATTGTTGTGCTTGGAACGGTATTGCAATTGCGATACCGCAAAAGATAATAGGTGTAGCAAGTTCGATAATGTTTCCAATTCTGCTTATAGAACCAAACGGCCCAAGGAAAAGGTATCCTAAAGAAGCGATAGAATTTTTCGAAACAAGAAGAATTATAGAGATGCTAATAACAAAACCAATAAGAATTGCAATAATTGTCCTTAAGAGGTTAAAATATTTAAGAATGAATTTTTCCATACATCACTCACCTTTCTTCAAGCCAAGCATATATGGGCCTAAGTCAACACCGTTAAGCCCCACAACTTTGTCAAAGGACTTTACGATTTCACCATTATAGATCACAAGTATTCGTGAGGAAAGTTTCAGTATCTCATCAAGGTCTGCAGAAACAAGCAAAACTGCACACCCTGAATCTCTTGCATTTTTGATGAAATTATGTACTAACTCTTCACTTCCAACATCGATACCTCTTACAGGTTGTGAAGCGATGATAACTTTTGGATTGCTTGATAATTCTCTTGCGACAACTACTTTTTGTATATTACCACCAGAAAGTGCATTTACTGTTGAGTCAATTGATGGGGTAAGGATATTGAATTGTTTCACAAGTTCGTTTGCGTAGTTATCAATAAATTGATAATTTAGTATACCTCTTTTAGAGAAATTACCCTTATAGTACCTATCAGAGATGAGGTTTTCCTTTATCTTTGCTTTTTCTGCAACACCGTTTTTCATTCTGTCTTCTGGTATATGTGCAACGCCTATTTCACGGATTTCTCGAACAGACCGATCAACTATATTTTGTCCAAGCACATAAACTGCACTGCTTGTTGCCTTTCTAAGACCTGTAAGGATTTCAACAAGTTCGGTTTGCCCATTTCCTTCAACACCTGCAATCCCAACAATTTCCCCCGACCTTACCTCAAAATTGATATTTTTTAAAACATGAATTTTCTCTCTATTTATGTAATTTAGATTTTCAACTTTTAGGGCAATGTTTCCAATATGTTTGCTTTCCTCTATTCTTTCAAATGAAACCTCTCGTCCTACCATTAGTCTTGCAATGTCGTGTTCAGATAGATGCGATGCATCGTCAGTTGCAATTACTTTGCCATCACGCATTACGGTTACTTTATCTGCAATTTCCTTTACTTCTTTAAGTTTGTGAGAGATAAAAATGATTGTTTGCCCTTGCTCCTTTAGTTCTTTCAGTGATTTGAATAATACATCTGTTTCCTGAGGAGTGAGAACTGCTGTTGGTTCATCTAAGATGAGAATGTCTACATTCCTTAAAAGTGCCTTAAGAATTTCAACTCTCTGCTTCACTCCTATAGGAAGTTCTTTTACCTTTTTGTCCAATGGAACTTCTATTTTATATTTTTCTATATAGCTTTGTACGAGATTACGCATCTCTTTTTTATCAAGAAATATCATAAATTTCCTTGGTTCGATTCCCAATGTGAGGTTTTCTACAACAGTTAAGTCCTCTGCAAGCATGAGGTGTTGATGCACCATTCCAATACCTTGCTTGATTGCATCCATTGGTGTTTTGAAATGGACCATTTTTCCTTTTACATAAATTTTTCCTTCTTCGGGCTCTTCCATGCCAAAGATGATCTTCATTAGAGTTGATTTTCCTGCACCATTTTCCCCTACGATTGCATGGATTGTTTTACTTTCTATATCAAGATTAACTTTCTTATTTGCTACAACTCCATTTGGATAAACCTTTACTATGTCTCTCAAGGATATTGCAATTGCCATATGTACCTCCAAACGAAAAAAGGGAAGGCATTTATGCCTTCCCGTGAAGACTAATTTTCTTAACTTCCGAATGCTGTATCTACCTTTATTTCTCCCTTAATGATCTTTTGTGCAAGTTCATTTACCTTGTCCCTAAATTCTTGTGGCACTAATTTTTGATAGTTTTCGTTATCTGCTACACCAACACCATCTTCTGCAAGTCCCAGAGATTCTGCCTTACCGAATTCAAGTTTGCCTTCAAGATAAAGTTTAAGCGCTCTATAAATTGACTTATCGACATTCTTCATCATTGAAGTAACTATATGAGATGCCGCTTCTGGGTCTTTGTCTTTTAGCATGATATACTGGTCTGAGTCAACGCCAATTGCATATTTATTTTTCTCTTTCGCTGCATCAATCAGTCCAAGACCAGTTTCACCTGCAACGTTGAATGCAATATCTGCTCCTTGGTCATACTGGGCGAGCACCAGCTCTTTACCTTTTGCAGGGTCATTAAAGGATGCTGCGTAAGAAACAAGAACTTTTACATCTGGATTGATGTAGTGTGCGCCTTGAATGTAGCCGACCTTGAAGTCGTTAATTACTGGGATATCCATTCCACCGAGGAAACCAATAACTTTATCTTTGTTTGCAAGTGGCATATTGGATGTGGTAATCATTGCGGCAAGCGCTCCTACAAGGAAGGATGCTTCATTCTGCTTGTAAAGAATTGAATAGACATTCCCAAGGTTCCCCTTTGAATAGTCAACAGAAGTGTCGAAAATAATGAATTTTTTGTCTGGATGATTTGGTGCAACCGCTGTAACTGCATCAACCATTTGCCAAGTTCCGATAATGATTATTTCAGAATCTCCCTGTGCAAGTTGCTCAAGGTCTGGCTGCCACTTTGCTGGATCATAACCTCCCTCAATAACTTTTCCATCAACACCAAGGTCTTTAACTGCCATCTCAAGACCTCTGTTTGCTGAGTCAAAGAAAGATTTGTCACCAAGAGTTCCGTTAATGTAAAGAGTGACTTTAACCTTTTTCTGAGTTTCGGTTGTAGTTGTCTTTTTACAACCTGGTGCAACTGCAACGCTTACTAATAAGACTACTGCAAGTAGCACTAATAGTGCCTTTTTCATGCATTACCTCCTTAAAATATGTTTTTGAAAAAATCCAGGAAATTTCTCTTATCTACTTCCATTATGATTTCTGTCCCGTGTCCTTCACCTATAAATGATGCTCCTCTCATAAGGGAGCCATGGGATAATTCCATATGCATTGATGTATTGATTTTGGATTTAATAATGTTTGGACTAAGGAATGTTACAAGCGCCATGGGATCAGGGAGAAATACGCCCCTTACACCGCGAGATTTTTCTACAAAATCCATTACGGCTTTTTCCATCTGAAGTATAAGGGCGCCTTCTTTGCCTTTAAAAGTTTCTTTTAGTTCATCTTCGAAGATTGGTGTTGAAACCACTGGATCCCATGGGACCAAGTGGATTGGGATTCCAAGCCTTAAAACGAATTCCGCAGCCTCTGGATCGTAAAAGAAATTGAATTCGGCAAATCTGGTAACATTTCCAACATTTACTGCACCACCCATTGAAACAATTTTAGACACATAATTTTTAAGTTCTGGATAAAGATTAAAGGCCATTGCAATATTTGTAAGGGGCCCAAGCGTTAGAAGGATTATTCCTGGGTTTTCTTTTGCTAGTTTATAAATTGCAAATGGTGCGGGAATCTCTTCGGCGATTTTTTCCGACTTTTCAAGTTCCACATTGCCAAGACCATTTTCTCCGTGGATCTTTGCAGGTGTTGTTTTTTCAGAAATTAAAGGTTTGTGTGCACCTTTAAAAACCTTAATATCGTTTCTTCCCATAAAGTTAAGAATTCGTAGCACATTATCAGTTACCTGATCCACATATACATTTCCCGAAACGGTTGTAATTCCCACAATATCGATCCCGTATTTTATCGCACTCATAATTGTTACTGCATCATCAATACCGCAATCTGTATCAATGATCATCTTATAATTCACAATGCACCTCCAAAAATTTGACAATCTCATCGTATGTTGGCGACGAGATAGCAGCCCCTTTTCTTGTTACTGATATTGCAGCAGCTGCATTGCCAAATCTCAAAGCATCTTTAATGCTCATTCCTTTGGAAAGGGCTGCTACAAAACTTCCGTTAAATGTATCTCCTGCTCCAGTGGTATCTACCACATCTACTTTAAAAGCAGGAACAACAAAGTCTTCGCTTTCGTTAATGAATCTAACGCCTCTTTCTCCCATTTTAAAAACAATATTTTTTGCTCCAAGTTTCAAAAGTTCGTATGGATCGTTTGAATTTGTGAGTTTCCTTAATTCATTTTCGTTTGGCGTAATAAAATCTGCAAAAGGTATTACCTTTGTGAGTTCATTTTTTACAGGCGCAGGGTCAAAAATCACTGTTGCATTTGATGATTTTGCAATTTGTGATGCCTCAACAAGCACATCCACATGAATTTCTCCTTGAAGAAGTAAAAAATCTCCAACTTTTATATTACTTTTGAGATATTTTAATTCTTCGCTGCCCACCTTTCCATTTGCGCCTTCTATAATTGTAATCCTATTTTCTCCTTTATCATCCACATTAATTACTGCAATGCCTGTTTCTGTATGTTCATCAATAATGAGGTGATTTTCTACATTGAATTTTCGGAGTGAATTAATGGCTATTGTTGAGAATATATCACTTCCAACACGGCCTATGAAGGTGACATTACCCGAAGCCTTCTTTGCTGCGACAGCCTGATTTGCTCCTTTTCCACCTTGATTTATTAGAAATTCTTTACCAACAATCGTTTCACCTGCTTCAGGAAAACGCTCTGCATAAACGACAAGGTCAACATTAATACTTCCAAGTACAAAAATTTTGGCATTATCCATAAATGAATTTTAACAAATTTTAAAATGATTTGCAACAGTATAAAGGAAAATATTTTTTCCAAATTTTCGACACCCCTTACATATTATTAGGCGAAGGGGAAAACCCTTCAAAAATTTTATGGGAGGTAAACATGACTGTTTTAGAGAAAAATGGAGTATTAGAAATTGTATTTGATGTAAATGGTAAGGCAAGGCGTGAAAGTATAACTGGTATTAAGCCTTCTGCAACTGATGCTGATTTATTTGAAGTTGCACAGAGTATTATAAATCTTCTATCGGATACTGTAAGTGACGTTAGGAGAAGAATTGTTAAGACTTATGCTGCATAAGGAGGTAGAGCATGGCTAATATAACTACAAAGGTTTTAAGGCTTGTTTTTAAAACGGAAAATGGTAAGACATATGCAATGGAGTTTGCAAACCCAAAGGATACGATTACTTCTCAAAAGGTTGAGACTTTGGGCAATTTGATTGTTGCAAAGAATATTGTAACTACAAAAAATGGCGATTTGGTGCAGTTTGTTGATGGCGGAATTGTTGAGAGGACTTTTACAGATTTAGTGCCATAAGTTTTGTTTTAGATCAGGGGGCAATTGCCCCCTAAAGTTTAAAGGGAGGCAAATATGGATGAAATTATAACTTTAATTCAAAATGTAGGCTTTCCAATTGCAATTACAGTTTATCTCCTTGTCGTTTTTGGAGCAAAGATTGATAGACTGTCAGATGCAGTTGAGAAACTTGCAAACCTTATTGAAAGTAAGGTGTAGGCCGTGAGGCAAATAAAGTATATTGTTTTACATCACTCTGCAACTGATGTTTATGGCGATGGAAGTGTGCTCGCCGATGCAATAATGTCAAACCAAAGAAGAAAGTGGATAAAGGATTTTCCAAATTATGTTTGTGATTATCACTATATGGTGGGGCCAACGGGAAAAATATTCAAAGGACAACCTGAAGAATTTCCCGGATGGCATGCAACAAATTACGTGGTTAACCTTGAAAGTATAGGTGTTTGTTTTCTTGGTAATTTTGAAAAAAGTAGAATGCAGGTTGCACAATTTGATGCGGGGGTAAAATTATTGAAGGATATTGTTAAGCGCTACGATATAAAAAGCGAAAATGTCGTGCGCCATAAGGATGTTATTTCAGATGAAACAGGAAGGCGCAACTCAACGCTTTGTCCTGGGAAGTATTTCCCATATGAAGAGATGCTTAATACTGTATTTGCCGGAACGAAAGGGACGGAAAATGATTATCTATACAAGGATGTAATTCAAAAACTCAACGAATTAGGAATCATTGTAGGCGATGGAAATTCTTTTCGACCTAAGGACCCAATGACCCGTGAAGAAGGGTTTCTTATCGCCTATAGAATTTTAAAACTCTTGAAGGCATTTTGAAGTTAAGGGGCAGCTTCAAATTTATCCGGAGCGCCCCTTTTTCTTTTTGGTAAACTCGAATATGAAAATTATCAATCCCACAATAATTATTAAATCGCCAATACTGTAAACTCCTGATAGAATTGCTGGCTTTCCAATTGCAATAATATCTGTAAGAGGTCTTAACCTTGTTTGACTATTTCCAAGGATGCCATTGTAGAAGTGTCCGTATTGTTTTAGAAGTTCAATTTTTTCAAATTCTCCTGCAATTGTTAGTTTATCGATATATTGAGGCATGTATCCACCATTTGTAATTATTGCAAGGAAATTAAGTAGAAAACCAACAAGGATTATTTTCATCCCGTGATAGTTGAGGTTCAAAAGGACAAATGCAAGCAAGAATACAAGTGAGGCAATATAAAAATAAGGAGTAAGATATTCATATTCCGAAAATGCAAAATCGGAACTAAAAATACCAAGTTGAATTATGAAGCCAATTATAGCAAGATAAAATCCTCTTATGGAATTTTCAACAACACCTTCAAAGCCTCTATTTATTATTATCCCAAGAATTGCTGCAACAAGAACGAAAACTGTCATTGGGACTGTAGTATCGGGTACATTAACTTGAGAAGTTCTTCTCTCTTTTGGGATATCACTTTTATTGCAATTTCTACAAGATTTGGGTCAAACTGTGTTCCTGCACATGCCTTTAATTCTTTTAATCCTTCGTCAAAACTCTTAACTCTGTCACGGTAGTACCTTTGCGTTGTCATTGCATCAAATGAATCTGCAATTGCTATAATTCTTGAGCCAAGAGGAATTTCTTCTCCTTTAAGGTGATCAGGATATCCTGTTCCATCCCATTTTTCATGGTGATGTCTTATAATTACTGCCCCTTTTCTAAATAGTGATAATCGTGAAACAATTTTTTCTCCTTCGATTACGTGGAGATGTATTACTTCCATTTCATCATCGTTTGGATCTGACTTTTTGAGGATAAAGTCTGGGATTACAATTTTGCCAATATCGTGAAGCATTGCCGCAAGGACAATTTCATTTGTTTGTGATAATGGAAGTTGAAGTTCATTACAGATTGCCTCAGTTATTATTGCAACACGTTTCGTATGGTCAATTGTATCGGGTATTTTTTTATCAACAACTTCTGCTATTGCAAAAAGTGCGTTTTTGGTTTCTTGAATTATTACATATCTTCTTTGCAGGGCATAATATACAGCAATAAGCGATGGTAAAAGAAATGCGTTCATCAAAGGATTATATTTAAAGAAATACATGAGTACTATACCAAGTGGGTAAAGCGTTAAAACTTCTACTGCTATGAATTTTATGTTTTCCACATAAAAACTGAAAAGTGGCCTGTTTACGATAAAGGAAAGAAGGAGATAGAGGAAAAAAGACTCGAGAAAGAAATGAGTTGCTGCTCCAAATATTACTACTCCCAGGTTTTGAGGTGAAGTAAAAGGCAAAATTGGATTGTAAAATTTAGAAAAGAACAAGCTTGTAATTCCCGTTGCTGTCCCTATATTTGCGGTATTGAAAAGGATTTTATACCACTTCTTTTTTGTGATTATATCTGAAATAATAGTACCTAATACTACCACTATGATAGTAAGAGTTGGATTAAAGAGGAATGCCACAGTAAAAGTTATAGCTGTGGAAACGGATAGTTCTGAAACTTCGGTGCCAATTGGAATTATGACAGGATACTTATCCGAGAAAATTATCGATGCTAATAAGATGATTAAGAATACTATATCATTTTTAGTTAGGATAAATTTAAATTTATAAACAGAATAAGCAAGTGTAAATAAAAAAAATAAAAGCAAAAGAAAAACCAATAAATATATCCGCTTTTCTGTTTTCTTCACATTTAATATTATATATCTAAGTTATTTTTCTGTCAATTTTTAATAAATGAAACCCCTCCTTTCTAATGCCATTTCAAATCTGCTAATACTGTCAATGCTATAACCATTACGCTAAGAATGAATGCTAAAACTCTTGCTCCCCACTTCATGATCTTCTACCTCCTTTCTAATGCCATTTCAAATCTGCTAATACTGTCAATGCTATAACCATTACGCTAAGAATGAATGCTAAAACTCTTGCTCCCCACTTCATGATCTTCTACCTCCTTTCTAATGCCATTTCAAATCTGCTAATACTGTCAATGCTATAACCATTACGCTAAGAATGAATGCTAAAACTCTTGCTCCCCACTTCATGATCTTCTACCTCCTTTCTAATGCCATTTCAAATCTGCTAATACTGTCAATGCTATAACCATTACGCTAAGAATGAATGCTAAAACTCTTGCTCCCCACTTCATGATCTTCTACCTCCTTTCTAATGCCATTTCAAATCTGCTAATACTGTCAATGCTATAACCATTACGCTAAGAATGAATGCTAAAACTCTTGCTCCCCACTTCATGATCTTCTACCTCCTTTCTAATGCCATTTCAAATCTGCTAATACTGTCAATGCTATAACCATTACGCTAAGAATGAATGCTAAAACTCTTGCTCCCCACTTCATGATCTTCTACCTCCTTTCTAATTAATTTATTTATTCCACAAAAATTTTATGAACATTTTTGCATTTGTCAAGTGTTTTAGCGTAAAATATACATTTTAATGAACCGAGTTTGGAACTTTGTAAAAAGTATATTGACTCTGATGCATTGTCTCAATATAATATTGTTAGAAATATAAAAACTTATATTATGGGAGGTGGGGGCTATGGTAATTAAGAAGGAGCATGCGGTTATTCTTGAAAAGATATTGTTAAATGAAAATAAAGATCTGTTTGCAACTTATATGTCGCAACTCAATAGCGATACGGTAAGAGAACTTGATATTATGGGTCTTGTTCGTTTTGAAACGCCTATAAAATTAGTCTTAACATATACGGGCAAGGCACTTGCAAATGTCTTAAGAGAACTTTATTCTCTTGGACCGAAATCCAATTATGTGGAAGAATCTTATGGTTCTTCAAGTTTATTTATTATTGAAAAAAGAGGAATTTCTAAACCTGAGGAATGGGATCCAGATTTTAGATTCATTGGAAGCGAAATCATTGCGCTTCTTGATGCCGCAAATAAGGCTGGGCGTGTAGGTCCTCTTGGCATAGAGCCTCTCATGGAAAGAGGTCTTGCTGTAAAAGTTAGAGATGCTGAAACTAAGAAGGAGAGTTATATTTTAAGTGAACAAGGAAAAGCGATCCTCGACATATATACTGTTTCACCAAAGTTAATCATCGATTCAGACCTTGCAAATGTTATAAGAGGCTTACCAATAGGCCCTGCACGATCCTCTGAAATAAAATTATCGGTTCATAATTCACATCTTCTTGAATCAATGAGGCTCATTGCATATTCTGTTCTAAATGGAGAAATATTCGCTTTCACTGCATTAGGCCAAGCAGTAAAAAAGACTTTAATGCTTGGTGGTTTTGGAGAAGAAACAGTACTATCGGAAGACATTCTCAGAGCGATTGCTGATTGGTATGATGAAAAGAAAATAACGGATATTGCTCTTGAAACGTTGCAATCGCTTGGGTATGTTGGAACTGATGGAAACTTACTTCCTGCAGGAGAATGGGCATTGGAGGTTTATAGATTACTCAAAGATGGTCCAAGAAAGGAAGTTTGGTCTTTCGACATAGAGGAAGGTGAGATGATGGCACTTCGTGCGATAAAGTCGCTCTGGGAGAAGGCAAAGACAAATCCCAAAGATCGGCCTACCCTTGAGAATTTAAAGAAAGAGATGATTGGCAGGCGCATAAAACAGTATAAGGAACTCATTGAGCGTTATGGAAGGAAACTCAACGAGATGCCAAAGAAATATCAACAAATTGCAAAGGCTTTTGAAGATGCAAAAGACCTTTCAGCATGGTATGAAGGCTACTTTGATTTGAGGGCGGATTTGCACTCCATGGAAAGCTTTGACCTAATAAAGAGTACCGTTGACGAAGAAGGTGAGGAAGTCTTTGTGATAACCAAATGGGGAGAGAGTGTGCTTGAAAGGAATGTTGAAAGCGTAAGTTCCGACTCCGTTAAAGCAATTACCATCACAAGAAAAACATTCAGTTCCCCCAATATTGAGTGGGTTAAAAAGGCAGAGGAAGAAGGACTTATAGGTGCGAAAGAACCTACAAAAAATGGTTATTTCTTTGCAAATCTTGCAGAACACATTGAAAGACTTCCGCTTCTTACTAAATTTGAAAGAACTGTTTTCTCGCTTATCCCTGAGAAAGGTGCAATTGTTGATGAGGTTATTGAAAAGTTAAAAGACCAATTTGATGAAGGTAGAATTAGATTTGCCTTAGCAAAACTTGAAGCGCGACACCTCATTGAGATATTACCTGACGGGAACGTTATCGAAACCGAAGTAGGAAAACTCATGGATAAGGCTCTGTCGGGAGTTCCAACTGGGCTTGGATTTCCTGTTAACCCATTGCTTATAAGAGTTTTAAGAGCATTAAGAGAAGTCGGAACGCTTTATGTGAAGGAGCGTAAGGTAAGGATTCTTCCAAAAAACATAAAAGAAGCACTGAAGGCTTCAGGTCTTTCGAAAGAGGCCTTCCAAAATGCTCTTGAACTTGCAAGAGCTGCAGGATACATTGGTGAAACAAGTATAAACGAACAAGGTTTGCTATTGCTTGAAGCCGTCGACAAGATGAGTTCCAAAGCTGACCTTGTAAGTTACCACGAGATTCTGGATTGACCTGTATCGTAAGTTTTTTACCCGTAGCAAAGTTTTTTATGTTGCTACGGGCCTTTTTTGATTTAGGAGTTATTGGTATAATGAAAAAGAGGAGGACTAAATGGTTGGATTTATTGTTTTTATTCTTTATTTTATCTTTGCATTACCTTTGATAATAAAAGCATATAAACTTAAGACTAATACCCCGCCATTTCATCTTGTAAAAAGAGAAGTATTTATTCTTGTTTTGGGTGTCATAATTGTAACAATTTTTCTTTCATCGGTAAATTTTATTACGAATCTACTCTGGTTTAAGAGTGTTAATTATCAAAACGTATTTCTAAGAAGAATTTTCGTAAAAATAACTCTTTTCTTGATTGGATTTTCTATTTCATACTTACTGTATTTTGTTTCTTTTTACGTTCCTAAAAGACACGAAGAGCTCGAAGTTGGGGAACGAATTATTAATGTTTCAAGGTTTGTAGTGCCTCTTATTCTTGCCTTTTTTACGGGAAGTGCAACATCTGCCCAATTTGAGCAAGTTTTGATGTTCATTAATAGAACCCCATCAAATATTTTTGACCCTGTTTTCCATAGAGATGTGAGTTTTTATCTTTTTACATATCCATTCTTGAATGGAATTGTATCAACACTTCTTTCTATCTTTGTAATTGCGTTTTTGGTTGAAGAAATTGTTTACCTTATGTATATACGTCCGAATTTTTCAAAGATTTCAAGGATAAATCTACATGCAACAAATCTTTTGTCTATACTTGCAGCCTTAATACTTTTTTCTGTGTCTCTTAAGATCTATTTGAGCGTATATTCTCTATTGTTTCGAAAAGGTGGTGCAGTATTTGGAATTGGATATACAGACTTCTATGTTCGTATACCTATATTTAGGATTATTGCACTTCTTTTGTTTGTAGCAGGCTTAATATTAATAATCTATGCGATAATTCCTCGATTCACCGCAAGAGGACCTGTTTTCAGGATTCTTTTAATAAGTGCTATTGTCGTGGTTGTCTTTTATATCACAGTGCCAAATATTTTTCAAGCGCTTGTGGTTCGTCCCACGGAGCTCCAACGAGAGAAATCATTCCTCACTTACAACATTAATGGGACTCTTCAAGGATTTGGTCTTGATAAGGTAAATATAACAGAAATAAAAGACTTAAATCCAATTACAAAAGATCTTCTTTCTAAAAATCAAACGATAGTTAATAACTTTAGGTTTTGGGATTGGCGAGCCTTAAAAGATACATATCAACAGATCCAATCTATAAGGCTTTACTATACATTTAATGATGTTGATGTTGACAGATATATTCTTAATAATGAATTAAGAGAAGTGCTCGTCTCTGCAAGAGAGTTAGACCAAGGACTTTTACCTGAAACATCCAAGACATGGGTTAATTTACATCTCAAATTTACCCACGGTTATGGTATATGTATGAATACTGTAAATGAATTTACCCAAGAAGGTCTTCCGGATCTTCTTGTAAAGGATATACCACCTATTTCAACTGTGCCAGAACTCCAAGTTATACGACCAGAGATCTATTTTGGCGAACTGACAAATGACTATATCATTGTAAATACAGGAACAGATGAGTTTGACTATCCTAAAGGTGAAGAGAATGTTTATTCAAAATACAAAGAAAACCGAGGTATTAGATTGACACCTTTCAATAGGTTTCTCTACACGATTAGTTTTAACGATATAAACTTCATTTTCTCACGATATATAAATTCGAATAGCAAACTTCTATATATAAGGAACATAAAGGATAGAGTTTCAAAAATTGCACCATATCTTAAATTTGATAGTGATCCATACATTGTGCTTGGAAATAATGGGAAACTTTACTGGGTAATTGATGCATATACTGTTTCTAATTTTTATCCCTATTCTGAGCCCGTCTATGTTTATAATGAAAATGTTAACTACATAAGAAATTCAGTAAAATGCGTCATTGATGCTTATACTGGAGATGTAACTTTCTATATCGTTGATAATAGCGATCCAATTGCGAAGACTCTTTCAAAGGCGTTCCCAACACTTTTGCATAGCTTTAGTGAAATGCCTGAATTTTTGAAGAATCATATGCGCTATCCAGATGACCTAATGAAAATCCAGGGCTATGTTTATCTTACATACCATATGGCTGATCCAGAAGTTTTCTACAACAAAGAAGACGCATGGGATATTGCAAAAGAAAAGTATTATTCACAAACACAGGACGTAATTCCGTATTTTGCAATTGTTAAAGATTCAAGCGGAAAATACACGTTTGCAAGCTTATATGCTTTTACACCACTAAACAAAAGTAACCTTGTTGCCCTTATGATTGCTGACTGTTCAAAGGATAATTTCGGGAAAATAAATCTTTTAAGATTTCCCAAAGATAGGCTTGTCTATGGGCCGCTTCAAATTGAAGCGCGTATTGATCAAGATTCGGAAATATCAAAGGTTCTTACTTTATGGAATCAACAGGGATCTGAGGTAATAAGAGGAAATCTCCTCGTAATACCCATTGATACTTCAATTATATATTTTGAACCTATTTACTTGCAGGCAAACACTGCAAAATTCCCACAAATAAAAAAGATTGTTCTTTCAACACAGGATAAACTTGTTTGGGGTGATACTTTTGAGGATTCATTAAACTTGCTCTTCGGAGAGGTACAAAATGTGCCACAGACTCCGCAAACACAAAATATAAAAGAACTTGTTGACCTTGCGAAAACGCACTTTGAAAATTACAAAAAATATGTTGCAAGTGGTGACTATGCAAAGGCCGGCGAAGAACTTAAAGCTGTTGAGGACCTCATACAACAGATCGAGAATCTAAGCAAAAATCCTTGAGGAGTGATATGCATGAGGCTTATTGATAAAATACTAACAACTGAGATTTTCGGAAACACAATTCTAAGATATTTGGTTAGTCTCTTAATTTTTACTATTCTTTTTCTTGCTATTTGCCTTGCAGAAAAGATCCTTAAAAGAATCATCGATAAAATCAAGGATAAGAAAGACAATTTTGGTATTAGACTTACGCAATTTCTATTTAGAAGGTTAGGGCCAATTTTATACGTATTTGCCTTTCTTATAAGTCTTGAACAGCTCAATCTACAGGACTTTAGAAGCATTTTACACTCTCTTGAACGAGGGCTTATTGCGATTGCTATAATTTACGTTCTTGTTGCGATTATCGATTTTGTTTATTCTGAAATTTTAACAACATCTACCCTTGGGGAAGACCAGAAAAAGGCAATGCAAGTCCTAATGATCTCAATAAAAGTTATAATTGTGTTACTTGGGATAATTTTCATAATAAAGAATTTCATACCTACATTTGATATTACATCACTACTTACAACATTTGGAATTGGTGGCGTCATTATTGGGCTTGGCCTACAGAGAATCATTCAAGATGTTTTGAATTATTTTGCAATTATTTTTGATAAGCCTTTTGTTGAAGGGGAGTACATTGTTACAGGCGATGTGCAGGGCACTGTTAGTAAAATTAATTTGAGAAGTACAAGGCTTATAAGCCTATCGGGCGAAGAGGTAAATATCCCCAATTCTGTTATAACATCGCAGGTTATTAGAAATTGGTCTCGTTTGTCGACAAGAAGGATTCAAGTAAACATTGGTATTGCGTATGAAACAGAAAAGGAAAAACTTGAAAAAATGTCTGAGATTTTAAAACGCGCTGTTGAAAGCGTTGAAAAAACGGTTTTTGCATTTGCAAGATTTTCAAGTTTCGGGTCTTACAGTTTGATTTTTACACTTGCTTATTACATAAATGAAACTGATTACAACAAGTTTATGGAACTACAGGAAAAGGTGAATATTGCCATATTTGATATTTTGAAAAAAGAGGGTATAGAAATTGTCTATCCAATACAAGTTGTTCGTGTAGAAGAAATGAATAATAAGGGGGCTTAATGAATGAAATTGCAGTGTATTTTTCAGGGACAGGGAAAAACAAGTTGTTAGGGGAAGCGATCAAAGAAATACGGGATTGCAAAATTTTGGAGATTAAAGACAATTTGAAGAGAAATTTCTTTAGAGATGCTTTCTACACAATTATTGGAAAAGTGGTTGACATTGAGCCTTCAACTTTTGATTTTGATGAGTTTGAAAAAGTTTTTATCTTGACACCTATCTGGGCTTCCAATATTCCATTTCCAATGAGGAGTTTTATTGTTAAAAATAGAAACGCGCTTATTAATAAAGAGATTATATTTGTTTCATCGTCTGGATTTGGAGAAAGAAACAAATCTGTGCTTACCAAATTGAACGAAATTCTTGGAAGTGTTGTTGAAAAGGCATTATTTGTTAAGGAAGCAGATGTAAATTCTGGAAAATATAGAGAGTTACTTGAAAAATTTTTAAACGAGTTATAATATAATAATCTTTTAAAAGGAGGTAAAAAACAGTTGACAAAAAGTATACAAAATTATTTGCTGTTAAATATGGAGAATAGAAAGCTACTAACTATGCAAAACTTAAAAGAAATTTATGGGATAAGTAAAGGGACTATTTTAAGTTTGGAAAGAAAAGGAGTAACCATTCATGATAACCTTGCAGTGTGAGTTAGAACTCTCTAAAACAGATAAAGAATTACTCTTGAAACTAATGAGAAAATTCTCATCATGTATGAGATATGCATATAAGAGATTGTTAGAAGGCAAAGTTAGAAAAGACCTTAAAAAAGAATTACAACCCATATTTAACATAAACTCAAGATATGTAGATGATGCCATAATGAAAGCCCAAAGTGTCATAAACTCATACAAGGAGTTAAACAAAAATCCTACAAAAGTTATATTCGGTGGCAGAAAACTATTTAACCAGTTAAAAAGTAAACACTTAACAGGTAAAAGATATAAAGAACTAAAAAGAGAATGGAAAGAAAAAAGATTACTTCTATACTCAAGAGGAGACAAAACAAAATCAGGAAACCTAAACATAAGACTAATAAAAGAAAACGATAATTGGTATTTAAGAATAAACACAGATAATAGACAATGGATAAAAGCAAAAATAATAAGAAAAGTAAAAAGAGGAACAGACAAATGGATAGACTTCATATGGAGACTAACAGAGGCAGAATTAACAAACAACTACTTTCCATATTCAGTTGAAATAAAACAAAAAAACGGAAAAATATACGCAAACATCAGTTATGAAGAAATTATACCAGAAATTAAATACACAAAAGAAAACGGTATTGTAGGCTTAGACATAAATGCATCACCAATTCACATAGCATTAGCCAATGTAAGTATAGATGGAAATCTAATAAGATATAAACCAATAAGTCTACATGAATTAATAGGAAAAACTAAGAACCAAAGAGAATATCTTTTGTGGCAAATAGCCTATAAGGTCATAAACTATGCAAAAGAAAATGAAAAAGCTATTGCAATAGAAAGATTAGAAGGTATAAACAAAGGTTACAGAGGCGATGGAAAACCAAAACTAAGAAAAAGATTTGAGCATTGGTCTTACAAATCACTCCTAACCAAAATTAAAATATTAGGACAAAGAAATGGTATGCAGGTAATTGAAGTAAATCCAGCCTATACAAGCATAATAGGAGCATACAAATACTGTCCTCAGTATTTAATAGATAAAGATATAGCAGGAGCATATGTTATAGGTAGAAGAGGATTAGGCTATAAAGATGATATACCAGAAAACTACTTAAAACTATTATCAAATAAAGAATATTTAGAATACTCCATAGCCAAATTAGAAGAGAAAAAAGAAGAACTAAAGGAACTTTTAAAGAATGAGAAAAACATCTATAAAAGAAAACCAATAAAGCAAGAAGTAAGTAAAATTAATAAAGATATTAAGTTGTTAAAACTTAATATACAAAACCTTAATAGTAACCCAAAGACTCAAAAACAGGTAAACCAAAGGAAGGAACCTGTGAGAGATGAATACTTTAAGTATTCATACAAACTTTGGAGAGTTGTTAAGGCAGCCTTTGGTATTCCTATTCTTGGTAAATCCTTTGTAAGGGACTTCTCTCCGTTAAAAACACTCTTAACGGATTGGGATAGGATACCAAGAAGGTTAGTTCCTGTGCTTGGTGCAGGGACTATGGTTAGCCAAATTCCGCCTGTAGGCTATATGGCTAACCTGAATTGGCGGACTAAAAGTAGGCCTACCAAAAGTGTAAGTTTTATACACTTTTGAGGACCAGGTTGAAATGGAGAAAGTAGAATTAAGAAATGCAAAACTTATGGGTGGAATTGGCGCAATTTTGCCACTAATAGGATCACTTTTTGTTAGACGTGGCTACGGCCTCTCATTTATTTTAGGTGTTGCATCCATTATCCTAATTCTTATGGCACTAAATGAAATTTCCAAGAAAGTCCAAAATCCTGATATCTTTTCAAATTACTTAACTGGTTTCATATTACAACTTATAAATTACTTTGTGATGTTAATTTTTGTTGTCGTGGGAGGCCTTGCACTCATTTTTAGTTTTGGCACAGGCTTTATGGGAGGTTTAAGAGGCCTTGGATTTAGGGCAATTTTGCTTTTACTTGTAATTTACGGGCTTCTCATAGCGTCCAACTATTTTGTTAAGAAAAGCTTTGATGCAGTCGGCGATAGTTTGTCTAATCAACATTTTAAGACGGCAGGAATGCTACTTTTTATCGGTGCAATTCTTACAATTGTTTTTGGTATTGGCTTAATTATTGTCCTTATTGGTGAAATTTTTGAGATAATAGGTTTCTTTACACTTCCGGACGAAATAGGAGGAGATGTCTCAAAAGAACCGCAAGGGTAAAAACAAAGGAATTTGAAGGTCTTCTTTGAACTTGTAAAAAAATTTTAAAAGATTTAAAAGACAGATAACGTAAAAGGAGGGTTAAAATGGAAGAAATTGATATTAAAAAAGAAAAGATCATCGCTTTGATTGCCTTGATTTTGCCTTTTCTAAATTCAATTGTATTAAGCATTACTAATCGCAGTGGAATTCGGATTATCTTAGCGAATCCCTTTGGAGACTTTTCTTCTTTTATAGTACTATTACTTCTTCTTTTATCTCTATATCTAATTTCAAAAAAGGTTAGCAATATTGAAATTTTTAGGAATTATCTCAAAGCTTTTACAATTCAAATTGCATTTTTGGTTGTAGTCCTTGCATTATTTTTAACACACGGAACATTAGAAAACATGCCAAAAAGTCTTATTGTGATGATTTTAGTTTTACTTTATTTTTCAGCAATTTTCTCAACTTACTATATGAAGAAAAGTTTCGAGTTAATCGGAAATGAGTTTTCAAATGATTACATCAAAAAGGGAGGAGATCAACTCTTCTGGGGTGTAATATTGACAATAATTTTAATTGGAATTATTGTTGCCTTTGTTGGATGGATAAATATAATAATTGGTTTCTTCCGCCTACCTGATAAAATACAAAGGGAGGTAACTGTTACACAATAGTAGTTCTCCCACATTTTAAAAAGATACACTTCTTTAATTGGAGGGGACTTGCAATTCTCCCCCTCTAACTCCCCCTAAAAGGCGAAGATTTCTCACTGCGTTCGCAATGACAAACTACTATTTTTCGGGTGGAGTTGGAGGAGGGTGTCCTAATTTAGAGGGGGATTAATAATTCTCCCCCTCTAACTCCCCCTTAAAGGCGGAGATTTCTCACATTCGTTCGGGGTGACTTCAATTAGAAAGGGGTACATCTCCTTTCAATCATTTAAAGGGAGACTTGCGATTCTCCTTTTAATTTCTTCTCTAACATCGTGGATTTCAAAAACAAAATCACCACTACAACATTTGGACATATTCAAATATGCTTATATAATCACGGAGACGAAAGTGGTTGAGAAAATTGATATTGAGAAATTATCGAGATTCTTCAAAGGTCTATTGGATCCAACTCGTCTAAAGATGATAATACTTCTCATGGATAAAGGTGAAATGTGTGTGAATAAAATTGTCAAAGCACTTAATATAAGAGAGCTAGCAGTATCTCAACAATTACAGATTCTCATAGATTCTGGCATTGCACGAAAGAGAAAAGAAGGTCAATTCGTTAGATATTTTATTTCGAATGATTTTATAAGGAAATTAATCGAAAGCACGGAAGAGTACTTGACAGGAGGTAATTAATTATGCGTTATCTACTTATAAACGACATTAGAAACAAAAATTGCATTAAGTATAACGATGTTTTGAGTGGTTCAATTAAAATCGAGAATAAGAAGGTAGTTGTAGGCGGTGGGGGGACTTGTTGGCTGTGAAACTGCTCTTTATCTTGCATCTTATGGGAATGAAGTTACAATTCTTGAAATGCTTCCCGAGATTGCAACAGGAATGTAAACACTAAGCAGAAACTATCTTTTAAGAGAACTTTCAGAGCACAAAGTAAGATATTTTGTTAATGCCCCTGTTAGAGAAATAAAAGAAGATGCCGTGATTTTTGGTGATGGGCAATCTGTGGAGATGGATTACTTTGTTATTGCCTTTGGAAGTATTAGTGATCATAAATTGTATGAAACGATACGAAATAAACACGAAACCTATTTGATAGGAGATGTTGTAAAAACGGGGAAAATTATTGATGCGGTTTCCGAAGGCTATGCGATAGGAAGAATAGTCTAAAGTTTTCTTAAGTAGTATCTGTGCCCTTGATACTCAATTCTCTTAATGAGTCCTTTTTTAATAAGTCTTTCAATTACTTCAAAACTTCCCCTATCTTTCTTGATAAGTTTAAGCGCTGCCTCTTCTCTCATGGGGTGTACTGCTGTGATACTGAGGATATCACTTTCAAGGTTTCCTGAAGATGCAAACTCGTTTCCTTCGTATCCTATAAGGTGTTCAACTCTTCCGTTTAATTTGCTTTCAAAAACCGCAAATGCAACATTCAAGGTTTCTTCTGTTGGCACCTTTACCCAACTTTCTTGAGGCGGACGTGTTGGAATTGAGATATATGCTTTGTTAAGATTTTTAATAGTTGACAAATAATTTGCAAGGCGATCAAATTCATCGCCATAATCAATATCGCTTATAATCATCGTTTCGGTTATAAGAGTGCCTTTGAAGGATTCGCTAAAAGTTTTTATTCCCTCAAGTATTTTTTCCAATTCAATTCCCTTAAAGGGTCTATTTATTTTTCTAAAAATCTCTTCCGATATTGCATCTACTTTAAAAGAAACAAGATCAAAATTCAGAAGGTCATTTTGTACTGTTGGATCATAAATCAAACTTGAATTTGTGATGATTGCAACTCTAATGCCAAGAGTTTTGATGAGGTTTACCTCTTTCCCTAAATTTTTGTCGAGTGTTGGCTCACCATCTGGAACAAAAGTTATATAGTCAATTTTCTCTCCTCTTGATAAAACGTCTTGAACCTTTGTTTTTACGGTTTTAAAAACAATCTCCGGATCGTAAAACGCCTGTCGTGTTGTTGTCATCTTGAAATTTCTACCAATTTGACAATAGACGCACGAGTATGAGCAAATCTTCCCCGGGATGTTATTTACTCCGAGGCTTCTTCCAAGTCTTCTTGAAGGTACTGGCCCAAATGCAATTTGTTGTATGTTTTCCATTATATGCCTCCTTATAATTATATCCCAAAATATAGATTGTTTCTAATTTAAACTACTTGTTATAGATTTTTTAAAAACTTTCACATACCCCCTTGACAAAAATAAAAATGCATATATAATCTATATGTAAAAAATATATAGGTATTGTGATAAGATAGATGAGAGGAAAGTTTGTTGATAAATTTTAAGAATTTTTAAGAGAGGAGGTGAATTAAAATGTTCTATCCTTACAGAAGATTTGGTTATGGCCTGGGATGTTTCAAAGGTTTTGCACCTTTCCACAAGTGGCACAGAGGATTTGGTTACGGTTTTGGACCCTATCACATTGATGACAAAGAGCGCCTTGAATTTGCAAAGAAAGAGCTTGAACTCAAGTTAGAGTATGTTTCTAAAGAACTTGCAGTACATCCAGATGATCCTGATCTTAATTTTGAAAAACGTGAACTTGAAAACAGAATCTCTTACATTAACGATTTACTTACAAAGCTTTTGAAGTGATAGAAAGACCCCTGGCATCTTCTGAGGTGCCAGGGGAGATTTTTCAAAAAAATTGTTTAAAAAATTTCTTAAGGAGGTAAAAAAATGAGAATTTGCTTTACAAGCGATGAAGCAAAAGGACTTGATAGTACGATGAGTTATCACTTTGGGCAATGTCCATATTACGTGATTATTGATGTAGTTGATAGTGTCGTGAAGAATGTGGAATCTATTCCAAACCCATTTGCGAATGAGCACAACGCTTATGATTTACCAAATTTCATGAGGCAGAAAGGTGTTGATGTAATTATTGTAGGCAGGATGGGACCAAAGGCACAGACATTCTTCAAAGATTATGGAATAACCCCTGTTGTTGGTGCTTACGGAAAGGTAAAAGATGTCCTTGAGGAGTACCTTCATGGAGAAGTAAAAATTACAACAAGTGAGGAAGAATACCCCCAAGAAGAAAATGAAGAAGTTTCTGAAGGAGATTTATCCACAGAAGTTGACAGGATGAAAAAGGACATTGCAGCACTAAGAAAAGAAATTGCCGATTTAAAATCAATTCTTATTGAGATAAGTAAAAAGATTAAATAAGAGGCGATAAGAGTGAATACCAACATACTTGAAGGACTCATTTTACTTATACTTGTGTTTGTTCTTTATGCCATTTACTTTTTTAAATAATATGGCAGTTGTTTTTACGAGCACTGGCAAGAATAACGGCACTGCAATTGCTATTGCAACAATGGCATTCTCACCAATGGTTGCAATCCCCGCTGCAACAATGCCTATTTTTCAAATCATATTCCTTGTATCGTATTTAAAGGCTAAAGACTGGGTTAAAGAATACTTTAATCGAAAAGGAACCTCATATATTGAGAGAGGAAAACCCGTGAAAGATCTTAACTATGTCACCAAGCAAACTTATAAGCCTGAGCCCGTCGAAAACGATATTTATGATAAGTAGTATTGATAATAAGTAGATTCCCCCTGGGCTTATCTTATTTAGAAACCCAGGGGGTTAAAGACATGAATTTCCACAATTTTCCGTAAATTATAGAAAGGAGGGTAAAATGAATGAAGAGTGTGCGAAGAAGTTATTTGCAGGACCAATAACGACTGACATGCTAACAGATTGTGCTATTCGAATACTAAAGCATGTTGAAATGATCGACATGGACAAAAAAATCATGCTTAGGTACATCACTTATTGCTTTTCTTGCTTTTTCTAAAAATCCACTGGTATTTGCAGGGTTAGTCGTTGTTTATTTCATATTTTTTTGCGGCATGGGAGGGTCATCAATTTCTTTTTTTCTCACAAACTTTTGCTATATCCTATCCAGATTACAGAACCGAAGACTTGTCTTCTTTGCACCTTTTTACCTGTGGAGTGCGTGGTATTTATGCGCCGTTTTTGGGTGCATTGATAGTCTCTGCAATTAGCGTTAAGGCCAATTTTGTTTTTGCGATTTTCATTATAATGATTGCACTATTCTTACTCCTTACGAAAGGAAGGGATATTTTTTCATCATAATTATAATATTGACTTCCTTTTAAGGCCTTGTTTTTACTCTTTTACATCCTTGAAAAATTTGTAATAAAGCAAAATATTAATGCTCATAACAATGCCATAGGCGTAGAAAGGCAAGCCTACATCTTGTAAATTAGACAGTAATCCGAAAATAATGTGCCAAGCGATGATGAGGCAAGCCTTGTAACCTGATTTACTCCAAGTGCCCTTCCCACTTCATCAGTTCAACAAGATAGGTCATCGCCGACTATTGCACTGAGAGCACCATGACTCTCGGCGTAGACATCGAGAGAGGTATATAAATAAAGATACTTTACAACAAGCATCGCAAAGGAAGCAATAATACCGCTTCCACTCTTCTACTTGATGTTGAACTTGTTTCTGATACCAAGCATTGCCCCAATAAAAAGTACAAATAGATTATTTGAAGCGTAAATAAGAATTGCACTTATTGGGAGAAGTATTGCTGAAAAAATTAGTGTTGCTTTTTTGCTATAGATATCGGCAAGAAAGCCATATAATAGTCCAAAAACCCAGTTGTAATCGTTCAAGCAATATAAATCAAACCAAAAATGCAATTGCAATCATTCCTGCAAGACTTCCTAAAACCTCCAAAAAAGGTTATTAATGTGAGACATCTTTTTAGTTTATATAAAAAGATTTTTAATCATTTTATGGGTATTGTCAATACGGTTTAATCAACCATTTCTTTGAACCTGAACGCATTCTTTCCTGCTTTTCCAAGGAAGCAGTTATTGAAAAACCCTGCTTTGATTGAGTATGGAATGCTTTCCATTGCATCCTTAAATGCTTTTAGTTCTTCATCCGAATAAAAATAGTCGTATCGTGTTTTTTCATCTGCCTCATACCAATTTTTATTTCTTCCGTGAAATCTTGCATAGAGCATTTCTTGTTTTCGCCCTTTTAAAATTTCAATCCAATCTGAGAATTTTGGAAGGTGGGGGAGGTTTGGAAGGTCAGGAACAACAAAATTAAAATCGTTGTTTGTGCGTGCAAAACTATTCCAAGAATCGTGCCTTACCTCAATAAAGAGGAAATTCGAATAAGTGAATGCATCATGCAATTTATATAGATACAAGATATTTTCTTCAGTATTCTTAAATGAGTATGGAAATTGCGCAAGAAACGCAAGCAATTTTCCCTCGTTTATAAATACCTTTGAAACTTCAAGGAATTTCCACAAATCGTTAAGTGTTTGCTCATGTGTTATCGACGCATGTACTTTTACAGCAAATTTAAAATAATGAGGTGCTTTATTTACAAGACGCTCAACCGATTTAATACCTGGAATTGCATAGAAAGTTGAATTTAATTCGACAGTATTAAACCCATAGTTTTTGATGTAGTAATCAAATAATTTGCTTTTGCTTATCCCTGGAGGATAAAATGTGCCAATCCAATCATCAAATTGGAACCCGCTTGTCCCTATATACCACTCAACACTATTTTTCATTTCTTTTTTCAATTAATAATACTCTGGAAAATTTTTATTGCAAATTAGTAAACAAGTTATTGCTTGAGCATTTTATTTTTTTGGCCATTTGTAATTACTAAAATTCAATTTTCTTCACTCGGTAGTTCCTTAATAAAATAAACAAACCTTCCATTGTAGGAAAGAAGAAATTTTTTTACTTCAACGCCTTGCATGAGAGCATAGTAAAAGTTATTTTCAAAGTCTTTGTCAATTTCTCCGTTTGGTTTAAAAGCACTTGCATTTCTCAAAATAAGGATAAATAATTTTGGAGTAAAGCCATAACTAATTGATTCTACAAGTTCGAGAAGGTGTCGAGCACCTCTTTTTGTTGGTGCGTCAGGAAAAAGTGCAATGCCATCTCTTACAAGAACACATCCTTTAACTTCAACAAGATATTTTGAATTACCTTCCACAAGAAAATCAAACCTGCTATTTTGAAATTTAAATTCTCTTTTAATCCTAAGATCTTTTGATTCTCCAAATTTAACAATGCCATTTCGTATGAGTGATTCTGCAATGTCATTATGGTACCTTGAGTTTACAAGAATGGTTTCATCATTTATTTTAACTGCAATTACCTCGTATTCTGTTTTCCGCTTTGGGGAGATAACCTTTTTAAGAAGCACCTTTTTACCTTTTTCTAAAAGGCCTTCAAGCCTTCCTGGATCGTGAATATGCGCAAGAACACTTACGCCATTAATCTCAACAACCCCTAAAAATTTGTTGAGCCTTTCAAGAAAAATTCCCTCAAGGTCAATTGCAATTTCGAATAGTGGGACTTTCATCATCCAATTATACTTAACCGAATAAATCTTCTGAAAAATATCTTTCTCCACGGTCAGGTGCAATTGTAACAACTCTTTTAAAGCCGTATTTTTCCTTAACGATTTTTGAAGCAAGCACATTTGCGCCTGTCGATGGTCCTCCAAAAATACTTTCTTTAAGAGCAAGTTCATTTGTAAATTCCCTTGCATCTTTACTTTTTATTGTAATGACTTCATCAATAATTTTTAGGTCAAGAATTTCTGGCTTAAAGCCTGCGCCAATGCCTTCAATTGAGTGAGTTCCTTTTATCCCTTTTGTTAGGTATGGGGATTCTTCTGGCTCAACTCCTATAATCTTTACCTTCTTAATAAATTTTTTAAGTGTTCTTCCAACGCCTGTAATTGTACCACCTGTGCCAATGCCTGCAACAAATGCATCAATGTCAAAATTCATATCTTTTAAAATCTCGTATGCTGTTGTCAATTCATGTGCTTTTGGATTTGAGGGGTTTCCAAATTGATTAAGCATGAGTTTTGCAACGCCATCATCAATAATTCTTTTTGCTTCTTCTATTGCGCCATTCATTCCCAGAGATTTGTCGGTAAGAACTACCCTTGCCCCAAAACTTTTCATAAGAGTTAATCTCTCTTTGCTTAAATTATCAGGCATTGTGAGAATAATGCTTATACCGAAAAATTTTGAAAGGGCACTTAACGCAATACCTGTGTTGCCTGAGGTTGGCTCAACAATTGTATCGTGAATTGAAAGCCTTCTATCGGCAAGTGCATCTTTCAGCATAAAATAGGCAGGTCTATCTTTAATACTTCCAAATGGGTTCAAATATTCAAGTTTCACAAATATGTTTGGATTTTCTTTCAATGCAACAATTGGAGTATTTCCAATTATATCAAGCATTTTTTTCATTTGAAGCTCCTTTCACGATTCTTGCTTTAACACCAACAACTGTTGAATAAGATGGAATATCTTCCAGCACCACACTATTTGCACCAATTTTTACAAAATCGCCAATTGTAATATTTCCAAGAATTGATGCATGATTTCCAATGAGGCAGTTTCTTCCTATTGTTGGGTGTCTTTTGCCGCTCTCAACTCTTCTTGCACCAAGCGTAACACCGTGATATATGATTGTATTTTTCCCTACAAATGCAGTTTCTCCAATAACAACAGAAAACCCGTGATCAATCATGATTGGTGCCTCAATAACAGCCCCAGGATGTATGTCCATATTGTATTTGAGTTTTGTTCTAATGTAGAGGATTTTTGCTAAGACTTTGTGACCGCTCTTATAAAGAGCATGATAAATGCGATAGTTTAAAAGTCCCCTGAAAGAGGGTGTAAAAATAATTTCAAACAGTGATTCAACTGAGGGATCATTTTCCCTGTAAAACCTCAAATCCGCTAAAATTTGTTGGAGGAGATTTCTTACATCCATAGACTCCTCCTAATCTTCCATTTTCCATTTAAACCTCCCCAAAAGTATTTTGCAAGAATTATAACATATAAGGTAATATTTTCAAAACAGTGCATCAAAAAACATTTTTCAAACAAACTTTTAAGTGTTGCAAAATTGAGATAGTTATTGTATATTCAATTGAGGTTAATATGCTTATAGTTTCAAACATTCATTACTCAATTCAGGGAAGAACAATTTTGAAAGATGTTTCTATAACTCTTGATAAGGAGAAGAAATTTATCGTTGGTACAAATGGATCCGGAAAAACAACCCTCCTTGATATTATTGTTGGCCTTAAATTGCCTGACTATGGAATTGTTAAACGTCCAAATTCCATAGGGTATGTACCGCAGGAGATAAAGGCAATTGAAAAAACTGGAATGGAAGTAATAGAAGAAGGTGTCTCCCAAATAAAAGAAATTGAACAGATGATTGAGGAACTTGAAAGTGTGGGAGACTTCTCCGAGGATTACTCATTCTTAATGGAGGAGTATGAGCACCTCGGTGGATATACTTACCGAAGTGAAATCCTATCGATGCTTAGCGATTTTGATCTTGATGAGAAAACCGTTTCAAAGCCAATGTCTGCTATGAGTGGTGGAGAGCGAACAAAATGCCTCATCATTAAAGCAATTATATCAAAGCCTGAACTTCTTATACTTGATGAGCCTACGAATAACCTTGATATAGAAACAATCGAGATGCTTGAAAAATATTTAGCACAGTTTAAAGGAGGGCTTCTCATTGTTTCTCATGATAAAACATTCATTAACAAACTTGCAACGCACATTCTTTACCTTGAGGATGGTGTAATTAAAGAATATCCAGGGAATTACGACAAATTTATAAAGATAAAAACAATTGAAGATGAAACACTAAAGAATGAGCGAAAGCAAATACTTCTTTATCTTGATAAACAGAGAAAGTTTATAGAGAAGTTTCGTTATGGCACACGCTCAAAGCAGGCACTTTCAAGAGAAAAGATGATTGAAAAGATTATTGTTCCAGAGGAAAAATCGCAAAAAGAAATAAAGATAAATATTGAAAGTGGTGATATTGGCTCCTTCAAAGTGCTTGAACTGAAAAGTGTTTCAAAATCATACAATGGGAAAACGATCTTAAAGAATATAAATCTTTCAATAACAAGAGGCGAGCGTATTGCAATTGTGGGAAAAAATGGTGTTGGCAAAACAACTCTTTTAAAAATAATTACAGGCACTGAAACTCCCGATGCAGGTTTAATTTACATTGGGCCAAGTGTTGAAATGCGCTACTTTCCACAAGATGAATTTGTGTTAAACTTAGAAGACACTCTTCTTAATTTGATGCTAAAAGAAGGGCTTGAGGTAAGCGTTGCGCGAAACTACCTATCGGAGTTTGATTTTACAGGCGAAGATGTTTTCAAAAAAGTATCGGAATTAAGTGGCGGCGAAAAAAGAAGATTGCTTTTAGCAAAATTGAATCTCGTAAGTTCGAATTTCCTTGTCCTTGATGAGCCAACAAATCATCTTGATATTGAAACAACCGAAGCGCTTATTGAGGCACTTAAAAATTACAAAGGGACAATTCTTCTTGTAAGCCACGACAGATATCTTATAAAAAACATTTCTCAAAAGGTTCTAACACTTGAAAATAGCACGCTTATTGAAGGCATTCAAAATCCTAAGACAAAAGACAAAAAAGTTGATGCTCAAAAGCAAAAAGAGATTAACAAAATTAAAGCACGAATTCAATATCTTGAAAAACTCTTAAAGGAAACGGGAAACAAGAAAAAAGAAGAAGAGCTCAGAATTTTAAAGAAAAAACTGGAAAGATTAAAATAATTACCCTATAAATTTGCGAATTAAGGATGCTCTTAAGATAAGTTCGTCAAGGTTGTAATTTTTAAGGTCAAGCACCGTTGAGTATATTGCTTTTGTAAGTTCTTTATGCTCTTCATTAACCTCAAAAGATATCCCAAACTCTTCTAATTTTCTTAAAACCTCTTTTGGAAAGAATGGAGAATCAACATTTGCAAATTTCAAAGCATCTTTTAAATCACTCTCAAAATTCTCGTAGAGAGACTTAATTTTAAAGTAATCATCCTTTTCAATTGCAATAAGGTCGAGAATTTCAGGTGGAACGCCAATTGAATAAAGGCTTCCTGTAAATGCTATTGCTCTTGGAAGTTTTAGTTTTGCATTGTCTCTTGAATATCCGAATAGACCTACATGTAGTTTTCTTTTTCTTCTTGAAGGAATATGCTTTGCAACTTTGTTTATAACAGGCTCAAGATTTTCGACATGCAAGAAATATGTTAAGGAACCGCGCTTAAAGAAATCAAGAACGAATTTTTCATCAATTTCTTTTGGGTTTGTAGGGAGTATCCCTTTTAGTTGTTTTAAACCTTCAACAACTTCATTAACAGGATAATCGTATTTAAAAGATGATTGTACCGTGTATGTATGAACGCTTCTATATTCATTTGCTATTTTTAAGACGTTATTTGGCTTAAGGTTTCCTCTAAATGGAGCCGAGCCTACACCAACAATTGGATAAATTGGAAGGCCAATCCTATTAGAAAGCTTCCACAATTTGTAGAGTGCAAGTTTTACGATGAGTACAGCACTTATAAGCCCGTAGTTCATTGCAGGGTCCGAACGAGCAAGGAAAACTCTCAAGTATTCAAAATCTTTTTCCTTCACATATTCTTCAACAATTGAATCGGCATTTACTATATGTTCAAAATCTTCAAAAAGTGGGATTACATAAATTTTCTTTGGCTTGAATTCATTTACCCAATCTTTAACCTTTATATCGCTATCAAAGATTGGTTTTTCCTCTTTTCCTACAACGAAGTCTGTATAGTATCTATAAACTCTTTCAAGACTTTTTGCAGATGTTGTCATTGGTAGTATTACTTCAAAAATCGGCGAGATTTCGTCTTTAAAAACGGTGTATGCTGTATCAAAAGAACGCGGGATACTTTCAAGTGTTTCAAGAAGAATTTTTGCTTCAACGACTTCAAATTCAGGATTTGGAATTCGTAATGTTAAGAAAATATCCTTTCCAAGTCTATTTTCCTTAAAGAAGTATTTGTATTTTGATAGAAGTTTTTTAACAACATAATCATCGCCTTCTTTTCCCTCGTAGTCCCACATCTGTTCGTCTGCTCCAAGATGAGAAAATACATAGAATGCTTCCATTACCTCGTCTTCGCCATCCAATTCGGGATTTTTTGCAAAGAATGGTATCGAAACATTATCAGGATGTTGCGTGCTCATACATCTTGGTATCTTTCTCATATTAGTGTGAAATATAGCAAAAATTGGAATCATGTCAAGCACCTCCAAGAAAAAGAGATTGTTAGAGAAACTGAAAAAATGTTTTTTTAATCTTACTTTCGTAGTTTCGTTAAATTTCCTTCAAAATTATTCGTTGTTAACTATTGACAAATTTAACAAATTTATGTAAAATGTTTTACAACAATTAACAAAGGAGGCTTGAGATGTTCGGAAAAAGTAAAACAATAATAGGAATGGTGCATTTCCCGCCGCTTCCTTCTTCACCGCTTTACGATGACTCTCTTGGAATTGACTATATTTATTCACGAATTGAAGCAGATGTTATTAATCTTCAGGAGGGTGGTATTGATGCAATAATGTTTTGTAATGAAAATGATCGTCCCTACAAACTCGAAGCAAACTATGCAACAGTTGCAACAATGGGTTATGTTATTGGTAAGGTTTCCTCTCTTGTGAAAGTTCCTTTTGGAATTGATGTGCTTTGGGATCCATTTGCTGCAATTTCCCTTGCAAAGGCAACGAAAGCAAGTTTCGTGCGAGAAATTCTTACAGGTGTATATGTATCGGATATGGGTTTATGGAATACGAATGTTGGCGAGGTATACAGATACAAAAAACTTCTTGATGCAAAAGATATTAAAGTTTTCTTTAATATTTCAGCAGAATTTGCATACTCGCTTGATAGAAGGCCCTTAGAAGAGATTGCAAAAAGCGTTGCTTTTTCTTCTCTTGCAGATGTTATACTTGTTTCCGGGCCAATGACTGGAAAAGCACCCACTAAAGAAATGATAGAGAATGTTAAAAAAAATGTTAATGTCCCTGTTTTTGTCAACACGGGTGTGAATGAAAACAATGTAGAAGAACTTTTAAGTGTTGCAGACGGTGCAATTGTTGGCACATCTTTAAAAAAGGATGGATTTACATTTAACCCAATTGACCCTGAAAGAGTAAAAAGATTTATGGAGAAGGTAAATAAATTAAGATGAGAGATCTTGCTCTTGGTATTGATCTTGGAACAACAGCCCTTAAAGCTATCGTAATAGATAGTTCTGGAAAAATTTATTTTGAAAAATCCATAAGTCAGAATCTAATAAGCACTGCGCCAAACTTTGCAGAAATGGACGCAGATGCATTTTTTGAAAATACACTAAGGATTCTTTCTGAAGTTTATAAAATGGGTCTCGATAAAAGAATTGCGTCAATTGGAATCACAGGAATGGTCCCAACACTCATACCCGTAGATGAAAACCTAAAACCTTTAAGATACTCAATTCAACAAAATGATGCGCGTGCCGTGGAAGAAATTGAGTATTTTAAGACTGCTATTGACGAAGATTGGTATTTTAATAAAACTGGAAACACTATAAATCAGCAGGTTATCTTTCCAAAGTGGTTGTGGCTTAAAAAACATGAACCCGATGTGATATCAAAGACAAAATACATTATGGGCTCGTATGATTTTGTGTCAACAAAATTAACAGGGAATCCTCACGTTGAATTAAACTGGGCACTTGAAAGCGGATTGTTTAATATAAAGGAGAATAAATTCGACGAAGAGATTCTTTCAAAAGTTGAAATCGTTAAGTCAATTTTGCCACAAGTAGTTAATCCAAAGGAAGTTGTTGGATATGTTTCTAAGGAAATTGAAGCCCTTACTGGATTTAACAGTGGTGTGCCTGTTATTGGTGGCTCAGCTGATCATATTGCTTCAACGCTTGGAGTTGGACTCATAAATGAAGGAGACCTTCTTCTAAAATTTGGTGGTGCAGGAGATATAATGTTTGTTTCGGATTCTTTGCGTATTGATAAGAGACTTTTTATTGACTTTCACGATGTAGAAGGAAAATATGTCTTAAATGGATGTATGGCTTCCAGTGGTTCTGTTATTAAATGGTATATGAATGTAATAGGCGAAAATGACTTTGATAAGATAACAGATGAGGCTTATAAAAGCTCAATCGGTGCAAACGGAATAATAATCCTTCCTTATTTCCTTGGAGAAAAAACTCCCATCTTTGATGCAAAGGCAAGGGGAGTTATCTTTGGGCTCCAACTATTCCACGGAAGAGGTGATATATTCAGGTCAATTCTTGAAAGTATTGTTTATGGCTTTATGCACCATATAGATGTATTAAATGAAATAGGACTTGATGTTAAAAGAGTATTTATTTCAGACGGTGGCGCAAAAAATCCACTTCTAAGACAAATTACTTCAGATGCTATAGGTCTTCCACTGAAATATGTGAAAACAAATCCTGGTTCTTCTTTGGGTGTTGCTTTTCTTGCTTTGTTAAGCGTAGGTCTTGTGAAAGATGTAAGTGCAGTAGAAACATTTGTTAAGGACTATGAGACCATTGAACCAAATACCTCTAATACCTCGTTATACAGAGAGTATTTTGGGTTATATAAAGATCTTTACAAAGCAGTAAAGCCTCTTTATGAGAGGCTTTATAAGATACAAAATAAAGGAGGTTAAAAGTGGGAACAAAACAAAAGTTGTTTGTAAGAAACGCAACTGGGCTTGTAAGAGAACTTACTCCCTTTGATGCGTTTAACCTTGTTTTTGCTGCTATTCTTATTCCTGTTGGTATTTCACAGGCGCTTCAGTTTGGAGCAGCGAGTTTTCCCGGTGCAAACATTGCCCTTGCATTTGTCCTTGGTTCGATTTTGCTTTTAGGTTTTGGCTTTGTTTACATCTACTATACATTGATTATGCCACGATCCGGTGGTGACTATGTTTGGGTAAGTAGGACTTTAAGTCCGCTTATTGGATTTGTTGTAAATGTCACGCTAACTTTTGTTTTTGTGAACTGGGTTGCATTTAATTTTACGACAATGATGACTTTCTTTATGCCAGCATTTGGATATGTTGCAAATCTTCCTCAGCCATTTATTGACTGGTTTGCAAAACCTGGAAATCAGTTTTTGGTTGCAACGCTCCTTACAATTTTCTTTACTCTTATAATGCTTAAAGGCACAAAGTTTGCTGCAAAATTTATGAGAATCCTTTTCTTAATTGTGTGGGTTGGAGTTGGTTTGTGGTATCTTGGTCTTCTTATTACTTCAAAAGAAGCATTTCAATCAAGTTTTGCAACAATAACGGGAACGCAACCACAACAAATAATTGATATTGCAAAAAATGTTGGATATGTTCCACCTCAGGGAATTAACTGGGGAATGACAATCCTTGCAATGCTTTGGGCTTTCCAAAACCTAACAGGATTTGAATGGACTGGTTATTTTGCTGGGGAAATTAAAAATGTAAGAAGAACAGTTATTGTATCTGTCCTTGGGGCACTACTCATTGGTGGTGCATTGTATGCGCTTGGCTCTCTTTTCGTATATAAAGCGATGGGATTTGATTTCTTCTCGTCTCTGTCGTATGTTGGAATGAACGCATCGGACAAATTGCCTCAAAATATTGTCTTCATATTGCCAGCGCTTACAAAATTCCTAAGTTTGCCTCAATTTATTAAAGTGTATATTGCACTTGCATTCCTTTTGAGTATTGTTTGGTGGACTCCTGCAGGATTCTTGCTTGGCACAAGGAACCTGTTTGCATGGGCATTTGATAGATTAGCACCAGATTGGGTTGCAGATGTAGATCCAAATTTACATACGCCTGTTAAAGCAACCATCATAATGGGGCTTTACATTGAATTGTTGAATTGGTTGAATATCTATGGCGGCCTTGGTGGATATTTGATTAATATCATTGCAGTTATGGCTCTTGCATTTGTTGTTGTTGGAATTGCTGCAATAATCTTCCCTTACAAGAAAAAGGATCTCTTTGAAAATGCACCAGACCTTGCAAAGAGAAAATTGGGTGGTATTCCTTACATGACCATTGCAGGAATTGTAACTGTACTTACATGGGGAACTGTTTTTGTTGCTGCATTTCTTGTTCCACAGTTTGGCTTAAAGATTGAGCCTATTGCAATGATTGAGGCATTTTCTGTACCTGTGATTGCAGTAATTTGGTATGCAATTGCAGTTGCAGTGAGGAAATCTCAAGGTATTGATATTACACAGGTATTTACGGAGATACCACCAGAGTAAAGGTGTTATATGGGTAGAACCGAGGAGCTTGTAAACCTTGCAAAAGATTTGATTGACAAAGCGAAGGCGGAGGGCCCAAACCTCCGTCTTCTCGGTGGGCTTGCAGTGTATTTGAATTCACCAAAAGGGCGTACGATTGAAACTCTTAAAAGAGAATACAAAGATCTCGATTTTGTTGTTAATAGAAAGGGTGTTAAGGGTTTAAGTAGAATCTTCAACGAAAATGGTTTAATGGAAGACAAACAGTTTAATGCTTTACACGGTGCAACAAGACTTTTATATTACAAAGGAAATGAATTCCAAATAGATGTTTTTATTGGCGTATTTGAACAGTGTCATAAAATCGACCTTGAGCAAAGAATTACTATGTTACCTTATACAATTAGCCTTGGAGACGTGTTCTTAACAAAGATTCAGATTCATAAAATGAATGAAAAAGATGTTAAAGATCTTTTAATGTTTTTAATTGATCACGATTTTGGATTGGAAAACAAGGTCGAATTAAACGAACTTGAATATATTCTCAGTATTACCTCAAATGATTGGGGATGGTATACCACGGCACGTGATAATTTGATACTTCTCAAAGACTTTTCTAAGGATTACTTAACGGGAAAGGATTATGATAGAGTTCAAGCGGTCATTGGATACATAATAAATGCAATGGATAATGCTCCAAAAACTCTTTCTTGGAAAATGCGCAGTATCATAGGAAGAAAAATGCCTTGGTATGATGAACCAGAGGAAGTTAGACTTGAATAGGAGGAAAGATGGTAAAGATATTTTTTACAACAGACATTCATGGTTCTGAAAGGTGCTTCAAAAAGTTTGTAAACGCCGGTAAATTTTATAATGCACAAATACTCATTTTAGGTGGAGATATAACAGGAAAAGGTTTTGTGCCTATTGTAAAAATGCCCAACGATTATTATAAGGCAAACTATCAAGGAAAAGACGAAATTGTCTCAAAAAGCGAACTTCCAAAACTTGAAGAAGAAATAAGGTTTAACGGATTATATCCGTATGTGACAAGTGAAGAGGAACTTGAAGTAATAGAAAAAAGCCCTGAAAAAAGAAAAGAAATTTTTAAGTTTGTCATTAAACATACGCTTGAAGAGTGGATGGTTCTTGCAACTGAAAGACTAAAGCCACTCGGTATTAAGATTTATGTGTCTCCGGGAAATGATGATGATCCTGTTGTCGATGATGCGTTGTTGGTTTCTAAGTATGTAGTGAATCCAGATATGCAGGTTGTTGAAATTTTCGAAAATGTAAAAATGCTTTCTTATGGGTATTCAAATCCAACTCCTTGGAATTCGCCACGTGAAAAAAGCGAAGATGAAATTTATAGCGATTTAAAGGCTCTTGCAGAAAAAATGGATTACAATAAATTTACGATTTTTAATATCCATGTACCTCCATATAATACATCTCTTGACATTGCACCTAAACTTGATAAGACATTGAAGCCGGTTATAGAAAGTGGATCGGTTGCGACAGAGAATGTTGGAAGTAAAAGTGTGCGTAAGATAATCGAGGAATTTCAACCTGATTTAGGTTTGCACGGACATGTGCATGAATCTGCCGGGAATATAAAGATTGGAAAAACCGTGTGTCTAAACCCAGGAAGTGAATACTCTGACGGCATTTTAAGAGGGGTTCTTATTAATCTTGATGAGAAAAAGAAAAAATTTACATACCAATTTACGATGGGATAAAAATGGTCGAACTTGATTTTATTTTGGATGTTGTAAAAAAAAGCGGTCAAATTATAAAAAAGAATTTTAAGGGAAGTATACTCATTACACATAAGGGAGAAACAGACCTTGTAACTAACGTCGATAAAGAGGTTGATGCCCTCATAAGAGATGAGATAAAAAAGTATTTTCCTCAATACGGTATTTTGTCTGAGGAAGGGGGAACCTTGCAAGGAAGTTCAAATAAGGTTTTTGTTGTTGATCCACTCGACGGCACTACTAATTTTGTAAAAGGTTATCCAAACGTGTGCATTTCCATAGCGCTTATGGAAGAAAAGGAAGTGATTTTAGGCGTAATATACAATCCTATTTCTGAAGATATTTACTATGCAGTAAAAGGTGGCGGTTCTTTTAAAAACGGAAAGTTAATAAGTGTTTCTAAAACTGAAAACCTCTCAAATTCTCTTCTTGCAACCGGTTTTCCCTACGATTTTTCAGAGTATTCAAATTTTCCTCAATTTGAAGCATTATTTAGAAAAACATTGTCTGTTAGGGTTGATGGAAGTGCCGCTCTCGACCTTGCACGCGTTGCAGAAGGTGTAATTGATGGCTACTGGGAAAAAGGGCTATCTAAATGGGATATTGCTGCAGGCTCACTTATTGTTATGGAAGCAAATGGGGTTGTAAGCGATTTTAGAAATGGGGGAAATTACCTTGAAAAGGGAGAAATTATTGCGGCAAATCCCTTTTTACATCCTCAAATTTTGGAGGTGTTAAATGCTTTATGAAGAGAGAGCAAAAGTAATTCTTCAAGAACTTGAGAAAAACGGAAGTGTAACAATCGAAACTTTGTCAAAAATTCTTAATGTCTCCGAAATGACTGTTAGAAGAGATCTTTCGCGCCTTGAACATGAGGGACTTTTAAGGCGTGTTTATGGAGGGGCTGTAAGTAGTCGTGGAAGAAGTTTTGAGCCACCATTTGTTATAAGGGAAACAAAACATAAAAGGGAAAAGGAAATAATAGGTCGCATTGCCTCAACATTAATAACTGATGGTGATTCAATTGCGCTTGATGTTGGAACAACAACAATTGAAGTTGCAAAGCACCTTGAGAAATTTCACAATCTAACAGTTATTACACCAAATTTGCACATAGTTAATCTTCTTGCAAACAAAAAGGAAATTAGACTTATCCTTCCCGGAGGAATTTTAAGAAGCGGCGAGTTGTCCTTAACAGGAGAGATTGCGGTAAGAAATCTTGAACAATTTTTTGTGGATAAGTTGTTTTTAGGGATTGGTGCAATTGATAAAGATGCAGGTTTAACAGAATATAACCTTGAAGATTCGCTTGTTAAAAAAGCACTTATAAAAAATGCAAAAGAAGTAATAGTTGTTGCGGATTCAAGTAAATTTGATAAAGTTGCATTTTCTTTCGTTGCAGGTCTTGATAAGATTCACTATCTTGTATCAAACGAAAGACCAAAAGGGCCTTTATACGAAAAACTCAAAGAACTTAATGTAACAATTTTAACCAAGGAGGTGTTTGATGCTACTCAAGGATAAAGTAATTGCAATAACAGGTGGTGGTACAGGTATTGGAAAGGCGTGTGCACTTTCATATGCAAAAGAAGGAGCAAAAGTAATTGTTATTGACCTTAATTTTGACTTTGCAAAGAATGTGTCAGATGAAATTGAAAAAAGTGGTGAAATTTCATTACCAATTAAGGCTGATGTCACGAATAGAGAAGAAATTAAAAAAGCAATTGATGTTATCTACGACAAATTTGGACGAATCGATGTATGGCACAATAACGCTGGCGTATCAACAATGAATAAATTTCTTGATCTTACAGACAAAGATTGGGATTTCAACATGTCTGTTAACGCAAAAGGGGTGTTTATAGCATCTCAAGAGGTTTTAAGGCGAATGATTAATCAAGAGATAGTTAATGAAGTAAGAGGCAAAATAATAAACACGGCAAGTATGGCAGGAAAACGAGGTAATGCGCCATTTCTTGCACACTATGTTGCAAGTAAGTTTGCAGTTGTTGGTTTAACACAGGCACTTGCAGGAGAATTTGCACCTTACAAGATTCTTGTAAATGCGATTTGTCCTGGCTATGTAAAAACAAGCATGCAGGAAAGGGAAGTTAGTTGGGAAGCAAAACTTAGGGGAGTAAGCGAAGATGTTGTAAGAGAATTATACATTAAAGATACACCCTTAGGACGATTAGAAACCCCTGAAGATGTTGCAAATGTCGCAATATTTCTTGCCTCAGATCTTTCAAACTTTATTACAGGTGAGGCAATAAATGTTAACGGTGGCGCATTTATGGATTAGCCATGAAAGAAAATTATCTTGAACTAAGAAGTATAAGAAAAACATACGGAAATGTTATTGCAGTAAATGATTTCTCTCTTTCTGTAAACGAGGGAGAACTTGTTTCACTTCTTGGACCGTCGGGGTGTGGAAAGACTACACTTTTAAGAAGTATTGCAGGCTTTGAGCGAGTTGATTCTGGTGAGATTCTTGTAGACAGTAAGGTAATAAATGACATACCACCCGAAAAAAGAGACGTTGCAATAGTGTTCCAATCTTATGCCCTTTTTCCTCATATGACTGTTTTTGAGAATGTTGCTTTTTCCCTCATGATTAAAGGAGTTTCTAAAACGGAGCAAGAAAAAGTAGTTATGCCTCTTCTTCAAATGTTAAGAATTGAGAACCTAAAAGACCGGTTTCCAAGACAGTTATCAGGTGGACAGCAACAGAGGGTCGCTCTTGCAAGAGCACTTGCCAAAAAGCCTAAAATTTTGCTTTTAGATGAGCCTCTTTCAGCACTTGATGCAAAGGTAAGAGAGGAAGTGAGGGTTGAAATTAGAAGGGTCCAAAAGGAACTTGGTATTACTTCAATATATGTGACACATGATCAGGCAGAAGCATTATCAATTTCAGACAGAATTGTTGTTATGAATGCAGGCGTAATTCAGCAGGTTGGCACACCAGTAGAAATTTACAGAAGCCCTAAGAATCTATTTGTTGCAAATTTTGTTGGGGTTGCTAATATTTTCCACGGATATGCTTCAAATGGTGTTTTTGATTGGCATGGTATAAGTTTTAAAATCGAAGATAGAAGAGTTGGGGATTTTGCACTTGCTGTTAGACCTGAACTTATGAAAATTTCAAAAGAACCTCAAGGCATTAACTCCTTCAAGGCAATTGTTGATGTGTCAACTTTTCTTGGCTCATTTGCCCGTATTACATTAAGAGCATTCAACGAGATGGTTCAAGTGGATGTCCCCATTGAGGAGGCTTCAAGATATGAAAAAGGAATGGAAGTTTTTGTGTCATTTGCGGAAAGCGCAGCACTACTTATTGAGCGATGATTAAATTTGGATTTTCTTATAGTGAAGAATTAACATTTAAGGATGTAGAAAATCTTTACAGGGAAGGTTTGACGTGTGTTGAGGTTAATGCAAGAACGCCACAGGCATTCATAGAATTTGCAAAAAAGATTTCCTTTGAGATTACTTTTCATGTGACTTTTCTTAAAGGATTTAATCCTTCATTTCCTACGGAAAGTATCAGAAAAAGTGCTGTTTCAGAAATTTTCAAGGAACTTGATTACGCAAGGTCAATTGGCGCAACGAATATAACATTACACGGTGGTTATATTACATGGTTTGATTTCATAGATCCGAAACTTGCAGAATTTGATTCTTATGTGAAAATTGCAGAGAATGAAAGAAGATTACATTTAGATGCTTTGCGAAAATCAGTAAAGGAAATTCTTTCGGGTAATGGTGACCTTACGATTTCAATCGAAAATCTTTATTTTCCATTTGAACTTATGAATAATCCCTATGAGTTAAAGAGATTTGTTTATACAGTTGATAATCTTTTTGTTACACTTGACTTTGGACATGCAAAAATATCGAAATTTAAAATTTTTGACTATGTATCGTTAGTTTCCTCAAGAATTACAAAACTACACTTACACACTAACGACGGTATTTACGATCTTCACAGGCCTATAGAGGCAAACATAGATGATGACTTTAAAGACTCTCTTATTGTAATTAACAATCTTAAAAATGATGTAATTGGTATTATTGAACTTCACAGGGATTTTAGCGCTATTTCGAAAAGTTTTAAAAATATTAAAAATCTTTTAGGAGGAGGTGCAGTATGAAGAAACTAATTACAGCCATTTTGGTTGTAATCTTCCTGAGTGTTTCTTTCGTAGGTTGTAAGACTTCGACAACCACGACCACTCAGACGGGGCAGAGTGTTATGGACAAACTTGCAGAAGCAGCAAAAGGTGAAGGTGGCGTAATCAACTCTTATGGCATGCCAGATGTATGGGCGAATTATGGTGAGATCTATGGTCAATTTGAAAAACTTTATGGGATCAAACATCAGGACATCGATATGGGGTCTTCTGTTGTCTATTCAAGGATGAAAGAGGAAAATGCATCTAAAAATGATGTTGCAGATCTTAAACCATCTTATGCAATGAAGCTTGCACAGGAAGGATACACAAGTGATTACAAGGTAAGCGTATGGGATAAAATTCCCGAAGGGCAAAAGGGTGTTGCTCCAAACGGTTCTGTTTGGCAAGCAGCATATAAAGGCACACTTGGATTTATCGTAAATACGAACATTGTAAAGAAAGTCCCACACACATGGGCAGAACTCAACGATCCTCAGTATAAAGGACTTGTGAGTTATCTTGACCCAAGGGCAACAGGCACAGGAGTAAATACAGTTGAGGCAGTTTCTTATGCGATGTCAGGAGATCCGTATAACTATCAGGCAGGAATCGACTTCCTCGTTAAGCTTCACAAGAATGGCATTATTGCTTCTGTTGATCCAAAAGTTGATGTAAGTAAATTCCAGAGGGGTGAAGTTGCAATACTTATTAATTTTGATTATAACCTACTTCTTTGGAGAGATACGCTCGGAGTTCCGGCAGAGGTTGTTATTCCAACTGATGGGACAGTAGCAGTGGGTGGAGGCGTAATTATGGCAAAGAATGCGCCACATCCTAACACTGCAAAACTTTTCTTAGAGTTTTTGTTCTCTGATGAAGGACAAAAACTTTTTGCTAAGGCGTATGTAACTCCAATAAGACCTGACATCCAAATTCCACCTGAGATTGCTGCAAAATTTCCACCAAAGGAACAGTATTCAAAGGTTAAATTTATAGATTATCAAAAAGATGCGGAGATTTCACAAGCATTGCAGAATGCGTGGGCACAAGCAGTTGGCGCAAAATAGCATGAGTATAAGATGGGGGAAGGCGATGGGGTCTTTCCCCCTGGTTAAGGTGATTTAAATGAAAAAGATAAGAAAAGAATACCTTTTAATTTTGCCGTTTTTTGTTTTTCTTGGATTTTTTGAACTTTATCCTATTATAAACCTGTTTATAAAATCTTTTTTTAGTGATAAAGGCACCCTTACGCTTCAATTTTACAGAAACATACTGACTATTGATCAATACAAGTTTGCCGTGAGAAATAGTTTGTTATTTTCTACAGCAGCAAGTGTGTTTGGGGGAGTTGTCGGAACATTTGTAGGTTACTTTATCTCTAAATTAAATAGGTCAAGAAAAAATTTCTTACTATCGCTTTATTCTCTTCCTTTAACTCTTTCTGGTCTTGTAGTTGCCTTTGCATTTATAATTTTACTTGGAAGAAATGGAGTTATAAATCAAATAATAAGGCTTATCTTGCATTTGCCTAAGGATTTTTATATTAATATATATTCTTGGCCCGGGATTGTATTTGTTTATGGATTCTTTCAGATTCCTCTTATGACGCTTACAATGGCTGCAGTCTTTGAAAATCTTGATAAAAGCATAGTAGAAGCAGCAAAGAATTTAGGTGCAAATGCAATGCAAACATGGAGATATGTTATTATTCCATCTCTTGCACCTGGTTTCATATCTGGTTTGAGTATTCAATTTGCAGGTATGCTCGGTGCTTTTGGCACTGTTCTTGCACTTGTTGGTGGCGAAAAAAATTTGCTTTCAATCCAAATTTATTTTCAAACATCTGAGTCAACGTATAATTTACCTCAGGCTGCTGCTCTTTCAGTTACTTTAATATTAATTATTTCTATTGTTTTATCCATATTGAATATTTTTGAGAAAAAACTCAAACCAGGAGGATAAAAATGAGAAAGAAAATTTTAGAAAATCTATTTATAATATTGCTTGTTCTTTATATCCTCCTTCCAATTTCAATGCCGATAATATTTTCATTCTCAAAATTTTGGCAGGGAATACTTCCAAAAGGATTTACCTTTGAATGGTATTTACAAATTATTAGACGCCCTAAGAATTATTCGGCGTTGATGATTTCACTCTTTGTTGCAACTTTTGCAACTTTAATTTCTCTATTAATTTCTCTTCCTGCTGCATATGTTGTAAATAGACTCAGAGGTCGTTTTGGAGAAACAGTAAGAAACTTTGTTAATATCCTTCCGATGATTTTTCCGCCAGTTATCGTCGGTTCTGCACTTATCCTTGCATTTTCAAAACCTCCGCTTGCATTCAATGGCACACTATTTATGGTAATCATAGCACATACTCTATTGGGATTTCCTTATATGTTTAGAAACACTCTTGGATCTTTTAGGACTATAGACGAAATTACATTGTCCGAGGCAGCCCAGAGTTTAGGTGCAGGTATCATTGACCGTTTTAGATATGTCATAATTCCTAACGTTATCGGAGGCATTACCGTTGGTGCGTTACTTGTATTTGCAATTTCTATTGGAGAATTTGAGGTAACGAGTATGGTTGCAGGTTTTACTGGGCAAACCCTTCCATTACAACTGTTCCAGCAAATTAGAAACGATATGAGAGTCGCATCGGCTATCTCAGCATTCCTAATTTACATATCCCTTCTTTCGTTTATAGGGATTACATATATAACAGGAAAGACAAGGAAAGACTAAAAACTTAACACAATTATTTTTATCTTTTGTTATTTGTTTTTCAACACTTGTCAAAAAACTTTGCTTTAAACAAATAAATACTATAATTACTTATCATGGGTAAAACCCAAATTTTGAAAGGAGGTAGAGTATGAAGAAACTGATTGCAGTACTTGCAATCTTAGTTATGGTCTTTACCTTTGTAAAGGTAGTTCCATCAGTTCAGGCACAGAATGTGAAGACCATTGTAGTTTATGTAGGAAAAACCACTGGCACAATCGATGGAAAATCTACGACTCTTGATCAGGCACCTGTTATCGTAAATGGAAGAACTCTTGTTCCAATTAGATTTATCTCAGAGGCATTTGGCGCAACAGTTGATTGGAATGGATCCACTCGTGAAGCAACAATTAAACTTCTTGGAAACACAATTGTCCTCAAGATTGATTCATCAACTGCAACTGTCAATGGTTATACAGTCTATCTTGATTCACCTGCAACAATCATTAAACAAACAGGAAGAACTGTTGTCCCTCTAAGATTTGTATCTGATTCACTTGGTGCAGATATTACGTGGAATGCAACTGAAAAATCTGTTACCGTTAAATTCTCTGAAGATTGGATAAAGAATCCAACTGAAATTACCTTCTGGAATGCAATGCAAGCAGCACTTGGGAAGGCACTTACAAAACTCATTGATGAATTTAATGCAACTCACCCAAGATATAAGATTGTTCAAACCGCAGTTGCAAACTATCCTACACTTCAACAAAAGACTACCGCAGCAGTTGCATCTAATACGCCTCCCGTAATCGCACAAGCAAGAGAAAGTTGGGTTGCAAACTATATGCTTGGTAACCTTCTCACACCGATGGAGAAATTTGTAAAAGATCCTTCAATGGGGCTTTCACAAGCAGATATTAATGACTTCTTCCCAATCATGTGGAAAGATGGCTATATGCCAGATGGTAAGATGTGGATGATGCCTTTTAATAAGAGTGTTGAGGTAATGTACTACAATGTAGATATGCTTAAAGAAGCAGGTTTTGATCACCCTCCAAAAACATGGGATGAGTTTGCAACTATGGTTAAGGCTCTTACAAAACCAGATGGCTCTCAGTGGGGTGCTTCGTTGGGTATGAGTTCTTCGGATGCAATTGTCGATATTTGGTATGCAATGGTATATGAATGGGGTGGAAGAGTTTTAACAGATGATTATAGAAACGTATTATTTGATAAAGATCCTAATGCCCTTGCACCAGTTAAATTCCTTAACGATTTATACAAGAATGGAAATATTCATTTTACGAATGGTTATGATTATCAGTCAGATTTTGGGAATAAAAAATGTGCCTTTATTTTTGGAAGCGTTGTGGGATTTACTTATGTAGATCAAGCAGTAGGTGGTAGATTCAAATGGGCTCAGGCACCAATTCCAGCAGGACCAAAAGGTCAATACACTACTCTTTCAGGGGCAAACGTTGTAATCTTTGGAAATAAATATGATTCACAAACTGTAAAAGGTGCATGGGAATTTGTAAAATGGTTTACATCTACTTACCAAACTGCAAGGTGGTCAATTGATACTGCATATCTTCCTGTAAGAAAGAGTGCCCTTGAATTGCCTTTATTAAAAGAGTTTATTCAAGCGCATCCCGAAAGAAGGGCAGGATTTGATGAACTTCCAAATGCATTGATTGAACCAATTACGAAAGAATGGACTCAGGCTTATGTTGATATAGGTGCTGAATTGCAAAAAATCTTCCTTCAAAAGATTTCACCTGAAGACGGTTTTAAGGAACTTGGCGCAAAATTAAGATCCTACATACATTAGTTTATTTCTTTTATGTAATAAAGAGGCTACCTCTAATTAGAGGTAGCCTTAAAATAATTTTTGAAGAAGTAAAAGTCAGAGGTAAACTTGGACAATTTAATATCAAGTTGATTAAAATTCGTTATATGACTCGAGACAGTGATCTCCCTTTACCTTGCCTAATTTTCTTAATCTTTTTCGAACCCGTGATTTTTATTAAGAGGTTTTATGAAATATATATCCCATCAATTAACTCTTTGCAGTCGCTAATGCAAATTCACTTCTATTATCTTCTCAATACCTTTTTATTCACGATGGGACTCTCTTTCAAATCTTACTTAGTGCATTAAATTCAATTTTGTGCCTTGCTTATAACCTTAAATCTTGCCACCCTTTTGAACTTCTTCTAACTTTTTCGTCACTTTACCTCCATTTTTGAATAGATTTTTTATATGAGGCAACGATTCAATTTCATATAAATTTTTGATGATTCGATTCGTAAACTTGCAAAAATAGAAGCAATTCGTTATAATATTTCGATTAGAGTTAAACTACTTACGGAAGGTTTCCCCAGTACCTTCTGTAGTGGAAGGAGGTTATTATGGAAGCGATTATTAAAACTGGTGGTCACCAATATAGAGTTAAGGAAGGTGACACAATTAAGGTGCAAAAAATTGATCAAGAAGTAGGCACCAAGGTAAAATTTGATGAAGTGCTCCTTCTTAAGGATGGAGAAAAAGTTATTGTTGGAAACCCCAAGGTAGAGAATGCTTATGTAGAGGGAACAATCAAAGAGCAGGGAAGAGAAAAGAAGATCATTGTTTTCTTCTACAGACACAAGACAAGGAACAAGAAGAAACAGGGGCACAGACAACCCTACACACTTGTTACAATTGATAAAATTGTAGGGGAGGTAAGCTAATATGGGCAAGAAGAGAAGCAAAGTAAATGGGAGAGACTCCAACCCAAAATATCTTGGAGTGAAATTATTTGATGGGCAATTTGCAAAGGCTGGCAATATTATCGTAAGACAGAGAGGTGAAAGGATTAAGGCTGGCAAAAATGTTGGCATTGGATCTGACTGGACACTTTTTGCTCTCAAAGATGGTATTGTCAAATTCACCAAGACAAGAAAGTACACAAAGGTTGATGTTTTAGAGAGTGAAACCGCTTAAGAAGTCGCTTATTGATCACGCATACATAAGAGTTCGCTCAGGAAAAGGCGGAGACGGTGCAATAAGTTTTAGAAGAGAAAAGTTTATACCAAAAGGCGGTCCTGATGGAGGGGACGGAGGTAAGGGTGGCGATGTTATTATAAGAGCCAATAAAAACCTCACAACCCTCCAAAAATTTTTATACAAGAAGCACTTTTTTGCTGAAAATGGTGAAAATGGAAGTGGACGCCTGAAACATGGAAAAAACGGAAAAGACTTAATTATTGAAGTTCCCATTGGTACTACCATTATCGATAGAGAAACAGGAAAAGTCATCGCCGAACTAAACAGAGATGGAGAATCAGTTGTTGTTGCAAAAGGTGGTAAAGGTGGGAGGGGAAACAAGGCTTTTACGACCTCAACAGAACGAGCACCTCGCTATTCTGAAAAGGGTGGACCATATGAAGAAAGAGATCTCGAACTTATCCTTAAAGTTATTTCTGATGTAGGAATTGTTGGCCTTCCGAATGCAGGAAAATCTACTTTTATTTCAAAAGTAAGCAATGCTCATCCTGAAATTGCTTCATACCCATTTACAACGCTTTCTCCAAAAATTGGTGTTGTAAAACTTGACGATCTTAGGTCATTTACTATTGCTGACCTACCTGGCCTTATAGAAGGTGCTTCTATTGGAAAAGGTTTAGGCAATCAGTTTTTATCCCACGTTGAGAAAACTAAGGTCCTCATGTTTCTTATTGATGGCTCAGACAGAAAGAATATCAAGAAGACCTACAAAATCTTATTAAATGAGCTTGGCAATTACAATGAAAATCTTCTTAAGAAAAAAAGAATAATCGTTATTAATAAAATTGATACATGGCTTGTGAGGAGAACAAAAGAACTAAAGGATTTCTTTAAAAGAGTTAATGAGGAGGTCTATTTTATTTCTGCGCTTAATGGCATTGGAATTAAAGAAGTTCTTGAGAGGCTATATGTACTTGTAAAAGAAACAAAAGAGGAGGGGGAAAAGCCTCCTGAAGAGGTAAGAGAATTTACACTTGAAAGAAAAGAAATAGTTGTTGAAAAGATTGATGAGCATACCTTCAAAGTTTTAAATTCAGAACTTGAACGCCACGCTGAACTTACAGATTTCAACAGAGTTGGTTCGGTTAATGAGCTTTTGAGATATTTTGACAAAATCAACCTTGAAAAGATTCTTAAATCAAATGGCATAAAGGAAGGAGATAGAGTGTTCATTGGAAGCAAATCTTTCATCTACCACGAAGATTAGAATTGCTCTCTATGGTGGAGCGTTTAACCCAATTCATGTGGGTCATCTCTTTGTTGCAAAAGAGGCTATAAATCTTTTTAATTTAAGTAAAGTTATCTTTATACCAACTGGCAATCCAGTATTTGCAAAGAAAGATTTACTTGACAAGTATATACGCCTGAATCTTGTTAAAATGGCGATAAAAGATGAAAATCATTTCGAAGTTTCTGATTTTGAAGTGAAAAGCCCCGAGCCTTCTTATTACATTGAAACCTTGAAACACTTTAAGCAAGAAGGTGTTGAAATCTTTTCAATCATTGGAGAAGATGCATTTCTTAAGATCACTCTTTGGAAAGATTACGAAGAAATCTTAAGAAATTCTTACTTTATTGTTGCAAAAAGGTTGAACGATGATTTTTCAACTTTGAGAGAGTTTATTTCAGAAAACCTTAACGGGTTTAAAGACAAAATCTTTACTTTAAGTCATCCTTTATTTTGCATTTCTTCAACTCTTATAAGAGAGCGTGTAAAAAACGGTTTATCAATAACCTACCTTGTGCCAAAAGAGGTTGAGTTAGAAATTTTAAGAAATAACTATTACAAGCGCCTTAATTCCTTTGGATAAGGGTTAAAATACCTTTGTTTCAAGAGATAATCCTCATCAAATCGAACTGCAAATCCTAAAATAAGTTCAATTGGTGTATGAAGATCAACAGTTTCTTTTGAAAAGTCTTCAATAATATCTAAGAAATGTGCTTTTTCTTTCACAGATATTTTGTCTTTGAAATATCCAAATGCGTGCAATAGTGTATTAATATGCGCACCAACTGATGGCCTTTTGTTAAAGGAATTTCTGAATATTTGCGCGTAATTTTCGTATGCATCAAATAGTTTATTTTCTTTGAGGTTTGCAACAATTTTTCCAAGTGCTCTTAAATTTGTCTGATTGTATGTCATAAGCATCAACTTGTATCTTGTATGAAATTCGATAAGATTCGATTTTGTGAGATTGTCTTTGAGATTTCTTATATCTGCGAATGCAAAAATCTTTGTTAAAAATAGTTCTCGGATGCCTTTGTCAATAAGGCGTTTTTCATCTTCGACTGGGTAATTTTTAAACATCTCCATAACATGTCTCACAAACATTCCTGAGGTTTTTCCCACAGGTTCACGCCCTTCAAAGTCCTTATAGTAATTTGTATCCTTTACTCCACAACTTGGAGATTTGCTTTTCAAAAGGAACCCATCTACACTTTTAAGACTTTGCAAAAATTCTTTGCTAAATTCTTTCATCTTTTGAGTTAAGTCTATTCTTGTTGATGGCTGAATTAGTTTGTCTGGATTATTTTTTACAATGATTATTGGGTCTCTTGGTATAGGGAGTCCAATTTGAACCTCTGGACAAACCGGGATGTACTCTACAAATTCACCCAACTTTTTTGAAAATTCATCCTTTATGATACCGCCATCATACCTGGTTGCTTCTAAATTGATGCATTTGCTTAATACAACTTTTGGTTTCGGAAAATTTTCCATAAAAACCTCCAAAAAAGTCAAATAATTTTCTTTAAAAGTTATTGCATTTTTTAATTTTATTATAAAATAAAAGTAAAGGAGGTAAAAATGGCCTGCAAAAAGAAGACAACCGAAAGCGCAACAGAAGCAAAAAAGACAGAAGAAAAGAAGGTAGTTGAGGCTCCAAAGAAAGAAACAAAGAAGGCAGTTGAAAAGAAAGAATCGCCCAAAAAAGAATTAACGAAAAAGGCCGTTAAGAAAGAAGTAAAAGAGCCTGTAAAGAAAGAGGAGAAGAAAGCAACAACCAAAAAATCCTCCTCTACGAAAAAGGCAAAGTAATTTATTTTGGGGGACTTTGTCCCCCAACATTTAGAAATGGGAAGAACAAAAATTTTAAAAGATTTGCATATTAATTCTTATGGTAAATTTGTCCTTTATTGGATGCAATCCTCACAGAGGGTTGTGTATAATTTAGCCCTGTACGAAGCAATTAATAAGGCAAATGAAATTAAGAAACCCCTGGTTGTTTTATTTGTAATAAATGAAAATTTCCCTTACGGAAGCAGAAGAAATTTTCTTTTTATGCTTGAAGGACTTAAGGAAGTTTATGAGGAACTTCACAAACTTGGAATAAAATTTGTTGTTCATGTGGGCGATCCTGTAAAACATGTAGTAGATTTTTCGAAAAATGCTTCCATCCTTATTATGGATGTTGGATATACAAAACTTCTAAGAGAATGGCGAAAGAATATTGTTGAGTCTGTTAATATTCCCGTTTTATCAGTTGAGGATAATGTAATTGTGCCTGTAGAAATTGCATCAAACAAAGAGGAGTATGCAGCATATACAATCAGACGAAAAATCCAAAAACAACTTAATGATTATCTTAAACCTTTAAATATGCCACAAATTGCTTTTCCTCCTTTAAGAGAAATTTTATTTTCATTTGATGTAAGAAATCCTAAAGATGCCATAAACAGGCTTCACTTTAGATATAACATTTCTGAGACATGCTATTTCAAAGGTGGTTATAGTAATGCAAAAGAAATTTTAAATGAGTTCATACAGAATAAGTTGCCAAATTACTTTGAAAAGAAGAATGATTTCTCGGAAAGTTTCACATCAAACTTAAGTCCGTATCTCCATTTTGGTCAAATTTCGCCAATTGAAATTGCTCTTTCTGTGCTTGAAAGTAGTGTAGAGCAACATGAAAAAGAAGCATTTCTTGAAGAACTAATAATTCGAAGGGAACTTGCTTTTAACTTTGTTTATTACAATCCGCGCTATGATAGACTTGAGGGACTTGAACATTGGGAATATGAAACATTACAAAGGCACAAATTTGATATACGAACTTATAGGTATTCTTTTTCACAACTTGAAAATGCTGAAACACATGATCCTCTTTTCAATGCCGCAATGACGGAACTTGTAAAGACTGGGAAGATGCACGGATACTTAAGGATGTACTGGGGTAAGAAGGTAATCGAATGGAGCGAATCACCTGATATTGCCTTTAAGTATCTTGAGGAATTGAATAATAAATACGCATTAGATGGGCGTGACCCAAACTCTTATGCGGGGATTGCTTGGTGCTTCGGAAAACACGACCGACCTTTCAAAGAGCGTCCAATCTTTGGAAAAGTTCGGTATATGAGCGAAAAATCGATATACAAGAAATTTGATGTTAAGAAATATATTGAAAAAGTAAAAAACCTATGATTATATATTAGAACTTACAAGGTCCGTGTTGAATTTCATTTTATCAAGAGTGTTTTTAACTTTTTCCGCCTCCTTTTTTGTATCAAAGATTGCAAACACAGTAGACCCTGATCCTGTAAGGTGAAATTTTACTTCCGCAATTGTTTCAAGAATATTCTTAAATTCAACGAACTTTTCGGATTTCTCTAAAAGCATCATTTCAAAATCGTTATAGCAAAGTTTATCAATGTCTTTTGCTGTGTAATTTCCTTTTTTAATTAATTCAACTAAAGTTAATGTCCTTGTTCCATCTGAGTATTTTCCATAATCATGAAACATAGCATACATTTCTTTTGTCTTGAAGTGAAATTTTGGATGAACCAAAACAAAATATAACTCTTTTAGGTTTGGCAATTCTTGCACAATATCACCGATACCCTTAACCCATGCTGTGTTTGAATCGAGAAAGAATGGCACATCGGAACCGACTTCCTTTGCTATTTCGTAGAGATCACTTTTTGAAAGGATATTTTTGAACATAGCATTAAGGAGAAGTAGTGTTATTGCGCCATCTGCACTTCCGCCTCCAAGTCCACTACCCATTGGGATATTTTTCTTCACATAGATCTCGAAATTTTCTTTCACGTTTGCCTTTTTCTTAAACAATTCAAGCGCTTTGTGAACAGTTGAAGTAATATTTCTAATGGACTCCGAGAATATTATTGAATCTGATTTTCCCAATTTGACTGAAACAACATCAAAAAGACTTATTTTCTGAAATACAGATTCAATGGTGTGGTATTCACCTAATTCACCCGTAATTTCAAGTGTTAAATTTAACTTTGCATATGCTTTTGCTTCCATAGTCATATTATAAAAAGAGATTGCAAATTTTGAAATTTTCTGTAAAATACTTTTACCCTGGCTACAACCTCAAACATTCCCTCTTTTTTGGGGGAAGATACCCCAAATGCCTCTTTTTGAGGTGGGGGTTATGAGGTGTGGCTGGGGCTAATTTCTTTAAAGGTAATTTTAGCATTTTTTAATGTGCTTTCAAAGTATTCTTTTGCTTCATTCAATAGGCCGTTCTTACCGTAAAGAATTATTCTTAACTTCTCTTCCAGATGTATTGGAGGATAAGATGCAGTCTTTACATTAAAATTGCTTTCAATTGCTCTCAAGACCTTTATTAGGCGTGCTTCCTTTTCATCTACTTCGTAGATAACTTTAACGACACTATTTTCAGGTGCAAAATTTAAATCGCTTACAACAATTTTTATCATTGCTTCAAACTCTCTTGGGACGCCAGGGAGGATATAAAAGGTAGTATTTCCAATTTTTATTTTTTCACCTGCGGCAACACCAGTTGGATTCTCTATAGGCATACTTCCCAAAAGACCTTCTGAGAGTTCATCTATGAGATCAATATATTGAATCGCATTCACCCTTTCGATGTTCTTCTTAACAATTTCTCTTTTTTCTTTGCTTTTAACAAGTGGTACATTAAAGGCTTCAGAAAATGCCTTAAGTGTTATATCGTCGGGTGTTAAGCCTAACCCACCTGATGTTATTACCACATCAAAGTAGTCTTTTGTGAAATTCAAAACCCTCTTCAAATCGAGAAGATTGTCTCTTACAAAAAGAAGTTGGTCAAATCTTATGTGAACATTTTTCAAATTCTTTCTTGCAACCTTAAAATTTTCATCCTCTCGAAGACCGTCTAGGATTTCGTCTCCGATTATTATAAGTGCTATTTTCATCTCATATTAACAAGATAACCGTTTTCAAGCATCCACTCGAATATCTTCGAAATTTTTGCATAAGTGCGTTCTTCTCCTATATCTTTGTATCCAATTTCTACAAGCGTATTATCCTCAATAAGGAATAAGTATTGAATTATTATGTTTCCACCGAAGGGGGCATCTCTATTCTTATCAACGTAAAGATTTAAAATATCAAAATGGGGGATTCTATTGGGATCGATACGACCTTCTTTTGAAGCATTGTAGATTTTTTCATATAGGACATTTGTATCTTTAAAATCCTTTGTTATAACCATTGCAACGTCTGCATCGTATTCAATATCGCCACCACCAGTGCAATTAAACATTGTTGGACGAGTTTTGCTTTCTTCCGTGTCAAGTTTCGCCCCTTCTTTATCAAAAGATGAAATTGCGAATATTGGTGCGTTTAATTCCGTTGACAGGTTAGCAATACCTCCTGAGACCTCATCAACTTGCTGAGCAAGGTCTTGGTAGAGTATATTTGTTGGCACTTTTTGTAAGTAATCGATAAATATTGCAATTTTGTCTGTGTTATTTTCCTGCATTATCGATAGTGCGTGGCTTCTTATCTTGTTTATTGTATCTTCTCTTCTCCCTTCGACAAGATACATATAGTTCATAAACTGCTCTACCTTTGCGTATCCCTGGTTAAACCGCTCCGATAGATCTGGGTCGTCGAAAATTCTTTCTGTTTCAAGAAGATAAGGTGGAATTAAGGTTTCCTGCGATAATACTCTTAAAAATAAGACTCTTTCGGTCTGCTCCCAGGAGTAATACAGCACTGGGATTTTTTCATTCATTGCTATAGAGGTTGCAAGTTTGAGCATAAAATTTGTTTTGCCTCTGCGTGGCGCTCCGGCAAGTGCATAATAAAACCCTCTTCGTGCTCCAGATAGTGTCTCGTTTAGGCATGAAAATGGTTCAAGAGAATATCCAAGAATTGGATTTATATTTTCTGTTCTTCCTTCAAGTTCTGCAGTGAATCTAATAAGATAGCTTCGAAGAGGCAAGATTTTTCTTTTTGCTTTTCCTGTTATGATTTCTCTTAATTCCCCAATTATATTTCCCGTAAATTCTACAAGATCTTCCTTTTTTGCCTTTGATTCAACGTAGCTTTCAATCTTTTTTGCTATATTTATAAGGGTTTTCTCGGCAAGCCGTCTTTTTAAAGTTTCCGTATATGTAAATAAACCTTCAAGGGTAAGTGGATCTTCTTTTTGTATTGTGTTTATAAGTTCCTGCATTTTTGTGGTAAGAAACCCGTCTTCACGTAGAGTTTCTTTTAGAAGATCAATATCAATTTGTGCTGCATTTTTTGAGTATTTTGAGACTATATATTCAAACAAAGTCCTCGCTTCAGACATTTCAAACAGTTCTTTTTCGAGGCCTTCTGCAAGCCCCCTTGTAAGAAGGTATTTATCCTTTGTAATTGTTGCAAGCACCTTTGTTTCTATTTCGTCCATACAATGTCCCCTCCCCTAAAAACTGCTACTATTTCATTTGTTAATAAATTATCCTCAGAAATTTCATTTTTCAAAATTACAAAGTCGGCAAGTTTTCCTTTTGAAATACTTCCTCTGTTTGGAACATAATTGTATGCTCCTCCCCACTCTGTGTATGCCTTTAAAGCCTTGTTGTGTGGAATGCTTTCACTTTCAATAATTGGATGTTTTACTGATGCATTTATACCTTCAAAAATTGAAGCATCTTCAACAGGTGCATCGGAGCCAAAAATTAAGAATCCCTTTGCATTAAGAACTGTATTAAATGCGTATGCATAGTGAAAACCTTCCATATATTTTTTATATAATTCAACGTCTCCTTTTGCATGAATTGGCTGCATCGACGGAATAAATGGTGTTTCTTTCAAAAGGAACAAGTCATTAGGATCAATGAACTGCAGATGCTCAATACGATTCATACAAGTCAAATTTTTGTATTTGCTAAACACCCTTAAGGCAATGTGTACCGCCTCACTTCCAATTGCATGAACTGCAACGAAAATTCCATTTTCATTTGCTCTCTTTACAATTTCTTCAAATTCTAACTCCTCCATAAGAAGGAGTCCTTTAAATGGAAAATCATTAAGCATCTTTGCGGTTTGTGAGCCAAGGGATCCGTCTAGAAATATTTTTAACGGTCCATAAATAAAATTGTTATCACCAAGTCCAGTTTTTATGCCCTCTTTTATTGCTTCATCAAGGTACTCTTTTTGAATGCCTTGCACTACCCTAATAATTCTATCCTTTAGGTAGTCTTTCATATAAAAATCAAAGTTTGTGACAGTTACAATTCCACGCGAAAGGAAATATTCCTCAACCTGTGATAGTATATGGTCATCGATCTTAATTTCTTTTAGATGTTTTACATGGTTTATAGCACTATCCTTGAAAATACCAATAAATTCATCGTTAAGAAATTCAAGCGAGTCTTTATCAATTAACTCGTAATTAATAGAAGCGCTCTTTAGAAATTTCTTTGACACGAATGTAGAGTGTTCGTCCTTACTTTGCATATAAATTTTTTTGTTGAGTGTAAATAGATATTTGAATTGCTCTTTTGTAAGTTTATTGAAGTTAACGTTGAATATGAATGATACATCACGACCTGAAACTGTTAAAACAATATCTTCAAACGACATATTTTCACCATTTATATGTCCAAGTGTATTTGCTATTTCGCCAATATGCGCATGCGATTCGATAAATGCAGGGTAAACAAAACCGTCCAAAGAAGTTGTATCAGGGTCATTACCAATCTCGCTATTCGGTAAAATTTCCTTTATGTAGTTGCCTATAACATACAATCCGTAGTCTTTCAAAATCCTTCCATCTAAATAAACTCCTTTTGCTTTTATTTTCATCTTGTAAGCAAAAATCCCTCCTCTCCTATTGTTAAATCGAGGGTATTGATGTTCGGAATTTCCATTGCAGTTAAGAATACCTGATTTTTAATGTAATCAATTTCATCTGCGGACAAAACTCTTTTTGAGGTAAGCGAAATTTTTAGAGTGTAATTTTTTACCTCAATTTTTGTGATATCTATATCGCTTAGATATGTCTGCAAATTGTTCTTTGGTTTTTTTAATTCTTCAAACACTTTTGTTAGGTTAATTGTTTTTGTTGGTATCGCAACAGGAATGTAAACAGGATTTTCATTTATGAACGATACATAATATAGAATCATAAAAGACATGTTCGGCAATGCATTGAACCTTGCAATCGGCATACTTACATCTACTGCGCCAAAAAGTGTATCAACTTTATTTCCGTCTATTTCAAACGAAACCTTTCTTATATCCCCAATATTTGTTAAGGAATTTACAATAGTTAGCACAAAGAGATTTGAAGTAGAACTACCCAAAGACAATTCATTAATAATATTTGAAAAGTTTACAATGGCAAGTCCACCTGACTTTAGCTCAATGCTTTTAACATATTCAGGTTTCAATAAACTTACAAGTCCAATTTTCGAGCCATATGAGAGTTCGTTAAGAATCTCCATTGCAAGCACCTCTCCTTTATCCGAATCAAGAATTTCTCTTTTCTCAACAGCCTGGTAATTTAAATCAGGCGTGAGGAAGTATAGATATACTGTCCTAAATTTTGGAAGTGAAGAAGTAAGGTGTGATAAAGTTTCATTTATATTTACATATCGTAAAAAAACATTACTTTCTTTTGAATCCACAAGAATTTTTAGGCTATTTACTCCTTTTATTGATTTAAGAGAGTTTGCAAGACTTAAAAATGCTATGTACTCTTCTTTTACTGTTTTCTTTGCTCCATTTGTAACAATGTTAATTGTAAGCGTGCCATCTTGAAATTTTGCAAAATCCAAAGAAAGTTCCTTTGGTATTGTGGGAAAATATGTCAAAAGTTGCGGAGATTTCAAAGTTTCAAAAACTTGTTTTGCAATACTTTCAACGGATCCTGAGAAATTTTCTTTCACGGGAACAAGTTCTTTTGGAATAGGGTCATAGAAGTATACATTCACAGAAGAGGTTTCCGCTTCTTTCGTCCTAAGGTAAATTAGTCCCCCCGTTAATCCAACAACAAACAATACAAGTAAAAATAAACTGATTAATTTACCGGTATCTTTTTTCTTCATAATGAACCTCTTTTCGAAGTAATAAGGTTATTAAATTCTCTTTTAAAGTTTGGAAATCCAAAAAATTCAACCATTATTGTAAAGACAATATTTACAAGAAATAGTTTCAAGTCGTTTGTTGCCAAAAATATCAAAAACGGATACACGGGAAACAGGAAAAATAGACTTATAACCTGAGATTTTGTCATTGTGATAAGTGTAAGGTAGATTATGAGGATTGGTATAAATACATAAAGGCTTTTTAATTCAAGATAAGAGAAAATGATGGTAAGGGTAACGCCCAATGTTGTTGCAGCCCCCCTTCCACCTCTAAACTTAAGAAAGATGGGAAACACATGCCCTAAAACTGCAAATATTCCAGAGATAGCGGCAACATAATAAGGAAGTTTGAAAATATAAATTGCAATGATAATTGGTATGCTTCCTTTAAGAATGTCCAAGAAAAGAACTGTAAGTCCTTCAATTTTTCCTACATGGTGAAATACATTGCCTGTTCCCATATTTTTGGTGCCAATTTCACGAATATCGATCCCCTTTTTCAGTTTCGTAATAATGTATGCAGATGGAAATGAGCCGAATATATATGCAACTAAAAAACTGAATAAAATTTTCATATTTTCATTATAATACAAATTGATAAGGATTGAGTAATGAATGAGAGTGAGTTAATTGAAAGTCTTAAAAAAGGAGACAGGACTGCAAAAGAAATCCTTGTAAGGTCCACACAGGACTTTTTATTTAATTCAGTAATGCAGGTGTGCCACGATAAGGAACTTGCAGAGGATGTTGTCGTTGATACGTATTTAGCAGCCTTTAAATATATAAAGAATTTTAAAGGAGAATCTTCAATAAAAACGTGGCTTTATCGCATTGCAAGAAACATTCTTTACAAGCATTACAATAAATTCAAGAACATAGAGTTGAGAGACGACTTGGTGACATTTAAAAATGGAGAGGAAAAAATATTGGATTACGAAACAAAGGAGTTATTATACCAAGCAATGGAAAAAATTGACCCTGAGGACAGAGAAATTATAACCTTGGTTGATGTTGAAGGGCTTTCCTATGAAGATGTTTCTGAAATTTTAGGTGTGCCTTTGGGAACCGTAAAATCACGGCTATATAGAGCAAGGGATAAATTACGGAATATTTTGAAGGATTTGGGGTATTTTTAAAAATGACGGAACTTTTTTATTATAATAGGTATCTAATTAGCGATGAAAGAAAAAATTAATGAGTATCTTGATGGTAAACTAAGAAAAGAAGAAATTGAGCCACTCCTTGAGGACAAGGAGTATGCTTCGTATTACGAAGATCTCAAAAAGATGAAGGAAGGGTTAAGGGAACTGCGAATTGAATCGCCCGATTTTGTAAGCAAATTGGGACTTGTTGAGAAAAGGCATGCAGTCTTTAGATATTCCCTTGCATTTGCACTCGTTTTAGTTATAGTTTTTGGGGCTGTTTTTTCAAGAAATTTCATTTTGAATAGGGAATTAGTAAGTAAACAAACCGAAATTACAAGACAATTTAAGGTTGCACCTAATATGGATATAATGCAAAAGCCTATCGAAGATACGATAAAAATTGAAATAGACAATGGGAATGTAAATTCTTTACTGGAAGAACTCAAAAAAATAGCAACTCTTAAAAGCACAGACAAAAATAGTAGAACATATGTTTTTGCTGTCAAGGGTGATAAAGTATCGGAATTTTTAAATACAATTGAAAATACACCTACTGTTAAAGTAGTAGAAAATACGCTCAAAGACAAGTCAATTGATACCAATCTTTTTTATCAAATTACGTTAGTAATTCAACAAGAGTAATTTTAAATTTTTTTTCATTTCCTTTACAATATATTGACAGGAATGAGAGTTTGTATAAAATATTTCCAAAAATAAGGAGGTAAGATATGAAGAAAGTATTAATTATTTTTGTGGTAGTTTTGCTTTTCCTTCCGCTTTTTTCAGGTTGCGCAAAAAAGGAGAGTATTCTTAAGGTTGGAACTTCCGCAGATTATCCACCTTTTGAGTATGTTGACGAGAAAACAAAGGAGTTTGTTGGGTTTGACCTGGACCTTATGAGGCTTTTGGGAAAGAAGATGGGTTATGATAAGGTTGAAATCGTTAATATGGATTTTGACACAATCATCCCTTCCCTTCAAACTGATAAGATTGATGTAGGTGCTGCATGCATAACAATTACTAATGAAAGACTTCAACAAGCAGATGCAGTGCCGTATCTTTCAACAGGGCAATCAATCCTTGTTAAAAAAGACTCGCCATTTACACCTAAAACTTTTGAAGATTTAAGCAACCACAAAATTGGCGTTCAAAAAGGTACAACAGGAGAAGAAGCAATTGACAAGGCAGTTACAGATGGCAAAATCAAAAACGCAGATATAAGAAGATATACCTCTGTTGTTCTTGCAATTACCGATTTGCAGAATGGGAATATTGATGCAGTTGTTATTGATACACCTGTTGCAACATATTATTCAACAAAGCAAGACTTTAAGGTAACAGGCGAACTTGTCTCAGAAGAGGCTGGGCTTTTCGTAAAGAAAGGTAATACTGAACTTAAATCAAAACTTGAAAAAGCACTCTCTGAGATTAAGGGAACACAAGAATGGGTTGACCTTATTAACAAATACTTTGGTGGACAGTAAAGAAGGATGATTTTTGATATAAGTGTACTAAACCCTTCAAACTTACTTTACGTTTTAAAAGGAATTTTTTGGACACTTTTTCTTACATTTGTTAGCATTGGTTTAGGGCTTGTTTTAGGAAGCGTGCTTGCATTTGGGGAGGTGTATTTGCCTCCCCCATTTTCTTATATTTTTAGAATTATTGGCGAAATACTTCGAGGGATTCCTTTAATGCTTTTATTTTTAATCCTCTACTTTGGATTTAACCTTGGAATGGCACTTTCCGCAATTTTAGGGCTTGGTTTAAGAAGTGCCTCATACCAGGGGCAAATTTTTAGGAGTTCCCTTGAAGCAATAAGTGCAGGGCAAATGCATGCAGGTCTTTCCTTGGGCATGACTAAATTCCAAGTATTCAAGGAAATTTTAGTGCCGCAGGCATTGAGAATAATGATTCCTGGCTGGACTAATGAGTTTATAACGGTCCTTAAAGATACGTCAATTGCATTTGTGCTCGGAGTAATGGATATAATGACAAGAGCAGATTTCATTGCACGATCAGTGGGAAGGTATCTTGAAATTTACATCTTTATAGCACTTATATATTTTGTCCTTGTAAAAATCTCTATGAGTAGTTTAAACAATTTATATGAGAAAATTCGAATTCCAGGTTTGGGAGAAAAACGATGAAAGAAGTTTTACGGGTGGAAAATTTAAGGAAGTCTTATCACAAAAATGAAGTTTTAAAAGGAGTGAGTTTTTCAATAAACGAAGGAGAAACAAAGGTTATCATAGGACCAAGTGGGGGAGGTAAGAGTACACTACTCTACTGTATAAACCATTTGCAAAAGCCTGACTCGGGCGAAATCTATCTTGACTCAGAGTTAATAACTCCAAAAAATATATATGAAGCAAGAAAAAAGATAGGTTTTGTCTTTCAGTATTTTAATCTTTTTATGCATCTTACGGCACTTGATAATGTAATGATTGGTCTTACGAAGGTGAAAAAACTTCCCAAAGATGAGGCTCTGAAAATTGCTAAGAATTCGCTTCTTTTGGTTGGCATAAAAGAGGATCTTTGGAGCCACTATCCTGCACAACTTTCCGGAGGACAACAACAAAGGGTTGCAATCGCACGGGCAATTGCAATGTCTCCTCGCATTGTTCTATTTGATGAGCCAACATCAGCACTCGATGTGGAACTTATAGGAGAAGTTTTGCAGGCAATGAAAACACTTAGAGATAAAGGAATGACAATGCTTATCGTAACACATGAACTTGAATTTGCAAGAAATGTTGCGCATGAAATTATGTTTCTTGAATCAGGTGTTATCGTAGAAAAAGGTCCACCAAAGGAAATTATTGAAAATCCAAAATCTGAAAGGCTCAAAAAGTTTTTGAGTAAAATTGCAAAAGGTGAAGAATGAATAGTCTTGAAGCTGTTTTAACAAGATATAAAGATTTCTGGATAGTGGGGTTAAAGTATACTATGTGGATTACCGTTGCATCGATTCTTATAGGGATTGTACTTGGTCTACTTTTTGCCATCATGCGTATCTATGGAAACAGATTTTTTAAGGCGATTGCCGTTGCCTATATCGATCTTATAAGAGGAACACCAATGATTGTTCAGTTATTTATTCTCTACTATGGCCTTGGTTCAACCGGAATTGTAAAATTTACGCCATTGCAGGCAGCAATCATAGGTATGGGGCTTAATAGTGGCGCATATCAAGCCGAATATTTTAGGACAGCATTTCTTGCAATACCAACAGGTCAGACTGAAGCAGCACTTTCTTTAGGTATGACAAGAGTGCAACTCATATTTAATATACTTCTTCCACAGGTTATTCGAATTGTTCTTCCATCTTGGACAAATGAACTTATTGCACTTACGCAATATTCAAGTCTTGCGATGGTTTTAACTGTTATGGAACTTACCGCAGTTTCGAAATATGTTGGAAGCAAGACTTTTCTTTATATTCAAGCATTCTCGGTTGCAGGAGTAATATATCTTTTTGTATCCGTTGTTCTTACAAGGTTAATGGTTTATTTTGAGAATAGACTTTCGATTCCTGGTGTTTCAGCGCAGAAATTAAGAATTTAATAAGTAACTCTCATATTATTCTTTACTCGCTCCAAGGCACTGTTGAGGATATCCTTTATAAGATCGTTATAATCATAACCAAGCATTTTATACATTCTTGGAAAATCTGAGTGTTCTTTCTCAAGTCCAACAATTGCATTTACTTCAATAAAATACGGTGTGAAATCTTTGTCAACCCTTACATCAAATCGGGCAATATCTCTTAATCCCAGAATTTCAAAAGCCTTTACTGCCATTTTTTGTATATGAGTATTCACCTCAGGGGGAAACCTTGCTGGCAAGTAATAATTTGCCTTTTCGGAATAGTTGGTTTTGAAGGTAAATGTTTGAATACCATTTGTTGCATTTAGTTCACGTTTATTTAGTGGCGAAAAGTCGATCTCCATTGGCGGAAGTGACTTTGGAGGAAAATTTCCAATAACTCCTACGGTTACCTCAACTCCATCAATAAATTCTTCAATCATAACTGGGCGATTTCCAAGTCGCTCTTTGAGTTTTAAGACAGCTTTATCAACCTCTTCTTGAGAATAACAAATTGACTTCGATTTGATGCCAATACTTGCACCCTCAAAAACAGGTTTCACGATAACGGGGAATTTGTCAATAGGGGTAATTTCTTCTTTTAAAGAGTTTACAACCTGGTAGAGTTTTGGAACACTTATTCCGATACTTTGAAGAATTAGTTTTGTAAACACCTTGTTTACAGCAACAAGTGTACCTTGAACGCCTGAACCTGTGTATGGTATTTTTAATTCATCAAGAAGTGCAGGTACAAAGGACTCACCAAAAACACCGAATCGCCCTTCTGCCATATTAAAGACAATTTGAGGTCGATCTATTTTTAGAATATAAAAAAGCGTTTCAGAATCTGCTTCGTAGAGTTTAACCCGATGTCCTAAGGATGTAAGCGCTAACTTTACGTCTTCAATAGTCTTGGGGCTATCGAAAACGGAATCCCTCTCAGAAAATGTTTTCCTTAAGTTAAAAGTTATTCCAACTTTCATTTTTACGTTGCGATTTTACAAAAATTTCTCTAAAAATCAAGTCCCACTTTTGAAGTATGTGTTTAATTTACAACTATTTTATAAAAAAACCTGAGAAGGAAACACCCCCCTCAATACTCCCCCAAAAATCACTAAGTCACTCCGAACGAATGTGAGGAGTCTCCTCATTTCAATCTGATGGGAAACAAACACCCTCAATACTCCCCAAAAGTAGTAATTGGTCATTTCGAACGTAGTGAGAAATCTCCTCTTTTCAATCTGAGGGAAAAAGATCCCCTCAGTGCTCCCAAAAATTTAAATTTTCTCCGCCTTTTCAGGGGGAGTTAGAGGGGGACTTACGATTCCCCCCTCTAACTCCTCCTTAAAAGGCGGGGATTTCTCCTCACATTCGTTCGTCGAAATGACAAATTACTATTTTTTGGGTGGAGTTAGAGGAGGGCATTGCCCTCCTCTATTAAAAGGAGATGCCTCAGAAAGTCATTTCGGCATGACTACAAGATAATTGTGTTATTGGGGGAGTGCTGAGGGGTTTGTTGCCCCTCAGATTTAACCGAGGAGATCCCTCACTTTGTTCAGGATGACTATGGCATATGGGGGAGTAGTGAGGGGGTTAGTTTCCCCTTTAGATGTGAGAAATTCCCTAAATTCGTTTTGGATAACAAACAAAAAATAAAAGGGTCTTGGTGGTCTTAAGGGGAATTGATAGATAGAGTTTTCCACTAAAATTTAAATAGGTTTCTTGTTCGATTATGTTCCTCTGAAATGGACACTTTCTACTTTACATACGGATTTAGTTAAGTTTCAAAGGGTGAAAAGTTTTAATCCAACCTCTTTGATTAAGTTACTTGCAAAAATTAAAAATTATGCAATAATATATTTATGATGAAAGAAAGTGTTGAATTAATTTTAAGGAAAAATGGGCTTAAGGCGACAAAGCCGAGAGTAGAAATTTACAAGTATCTAAAAAACACGTATTCCCACCCTACTGTTGAAGAAATCTTTAAAAATGTAAAGCCTACAATGAAGAAAATAAGTTATGCAACAGTTTACAATGTACTTAACGATTTTCTTGAAAAGGGACTTGTAAAGGAAGTGTCTACCTCGGAAGATGCAAAAAGGTACGACGGCCATACTGAGCCTCACATTCACTTAATTTGTAGAGTGTGTGGCAAAATTGAAGACTTGGATATCGATCTAACAAGTATTAAGAAAGCCATAGAGAAAACAGGCTTTACGGTAGAAGAAATTTCCTTAAACGTCTACGGCATCTGTAAAGATTGTAGAAAAAAAGCCCATAATTAAAAAGAACCTAAAAAAGCGCCTGTAGCTCAACGGATAGAGCAATGGCCTCCGGAGCCATGCATAGGAGTTCAATTCTCCTCAGGCGCGCCAAATTATACGCCCCCAAAAGATCGGGGGCATTTTTAGATTGGGTGCAACTTAAAAATTTGACTTTTAAAAATCTAATTTATGGATAAAATATAAAAATCTCTTTTGGAGGTTTCAATGGATGCGTTTGAAAAAATAAAAAGAAAAACAGTCGAGATAATAAATGAAGAGGAATTAAAAGAGCGCCTTGCAAGCGGCAAAAAATTACGTGTGAAATTGGGTGCAGATCCAACAGCACCTGATTTACACCTTGGCCACTATGTTGTGCTTCGAAAATTAAAGGATTTCCAGGAATTAGGGCACCAAGTTGTCTTCATTATTGGTGACTTTACGGGGCTTGTTGGCGATCCTTCAGGGCGTTCGAAAACGCGCCCTCCACTTTCAAAGGAGCAAATTCAAGAGAATGCAAAAACTTATTTTGAACAAGTTTTTAAAGTGCTTGATAAGGATAAAACAGAAGTCCGCTTTAACTCAGAATGGCTTTCAAAGATAACTTTTGAGGATTGGTTTAGACTTTGTGCAAACTTCACTCTTGCACGTATCCTTGAGCGTGATGACTTCCAAAAGCGCTTTTCACAAGATATTCCAATATTCTTCCATGAGCTTTTCTATCCCATAATGCAAGCGTATGATTCTTATGCAATTGATGCAGATGTTGAACTTGGCGGAACCGATCAAAAGTTTAATCTTATCATGGGAAGGCACCTGCTTGAAGCAAAAGGTAAACAACCTCAAATTGCGATCATTATGCCAATTTTACGTGGGCTTGATGGTGTTCAAAAAATGAGCAAAAGCCTTGGAAATTATGTTGGCATAACAGAAGACCCCAAAACGATGTTTGGAAAAATTATGTCAATTCCCGATGAGCTTATTTCAGAATACTATTTCCTTATCCTTGATGTTGATGAAGACAAAGCAAAAGAAATTGAAGAGAGCATAAAAGAAGGGCATGTAAACCCAAGAGACCTTAAACTTGAACTTGCAAAAGGTATTGTTAAAATCTTCCACGGGGCAGATGAGGCAGAGAAGGCATACGATAACTTCATAAAAGTCTTTAGCAAAAGAGAATTGCCCGATGAAATGCCTGAACTTCACATTGAAGAGTTTGTTGAAGATGGGGTTGTTGATATTGTAAATCTCCTTGTAAGCCTCAATATCCTTCCAACAAAATCAGAAGTTAAGAGGCTTATTGAACAAGGTGGGTTAAAATTAAATGAGGAAAAAGTTTCCAGTTTTAAGGTTAAGGTAAATTCGGGAGATATTTTAAGGGTTGGGAAAAAACAATTCTATAAACTTGTATTCTAAAGAAAATGTCTACACTTCTATTTTTGGAAACCCGAATTTTTGGGCTGCGATTCTTATTACTGTAACAGCAGTTTTAGGTATATCAAGTCTATCGTCTGCCTTGCCAAAAATTGCAGAGTATTTTAAGGTTGACGATGCTTCCGTTGGACTTATACTTTTCTTTTTTACGCTTCCTGGCATTGTGTTTTCACCAATTTTGGGTTTTTTCTCTGATAAAGTTGGGAGAAAAATCATTCTTTTAATTGCGTTGTTTATTTTTGGGCTTGGTGCGTTAGGCTTTTTTGTAAATGATTTTAAGACGCTTCTTTTCATTCGTTTTATTCAGGGAATTGGAGCATCAACCTTGCTTTCCCTTAATGTTGCAATCCTTGGGGATACATTTGAGGGGCGGAATCTCAAATTTGCACTTGGCATAAATGGAGTTATAACATCTATTGCGTTAACTGTCTTTCCAATTTTAGGTGGAATACTTTCAGATAAGGATGCAAGGAGCCCATTTTTACTTTCCACATTCTCCTTTTTATCATTAATTCTCATTATTTTCCTTCTTAATGAAAACAAACAAAATACCAAAAATAGCGATTCACAAACTTCTTTAAAAAATGCATTTAAAACAAACCTTATCTTTGTATTTTTAGGGACAATCTGCACGTTTATTGTGCTTTATGGAGCGTATCTAAACTATTTTTCGTTCCTTACAAAATACAGATTTGAAATGTCTGGAACCCTTACAGGTGTTTTCATTGGAATTTCTTCATTTATTTCCGCTATTGTTTCCTATAAAATCGAGCGCATCACAGAATTTTTTAGTGATGAGATTATTTATGTAATTGGCTTTGTTTTCTATGCGATTTCCATGATTCTTTTTGAGATTTCAAAAAATTATGCATTTCTTACACTTGGTGCAATTTCATTTGGGGCAGCACAGGGTATTAACATCACCCTTACACCTCAACTTATAAACAAATTTACAGATGAGAGATTAAGAGGCTTTACAATGACTGTTAACGGGTCAATGGTGAATTTGGGACAGACTATTGGCCCACTTATATTTAGTTATGCCTATAGATTTGCAAAACTAAATGGCGTATTTATCCTTGGGTTTCTTGTGTCGCTTTTAGGTGTACTGTTAACAACAAAACTTACTACTTCAAAGACTTTAAGTTCTTAGATAGAATACTTTCACGCCCAATTGTATAGCCAATATTTACTATTTCGTCCTTTTTTTCGAATTCAAATATATCGAAGTTTAAAGGGATCTGAATAAGGTAATCGGCCTTTGCAAGGTCGTCAATATATAGGGCATCAAGTGTTGTATCAAGTACCCTTAAAATGATATCAAATGCGTTTTTGAAATTTTCCTTCTTCCTAAATGTTTGCATGGGATTTACATCAACGACAATTACCTTATCTGCACCCATTTCCTTTGCAACATCGACAGGAGCATTGCTTAAAATACCACCATCTGCAAGAAGCATCCCCTCTTTTTCAAGAGGCTCAAGATATGGAGGTATTGCACCCGTTGCATACATTGCTTCGTATAGTTTTCCCGAATTTAATGTTATGAGGCGTTCTGTAATAAGGTCAACTGCAACACAAGCAAAAGGTATCTTTAAGTCTTTAAATTCTTTGTCGTGCGTAATTTCCTTAAAGGCTTTTCTTATTTTCCTTCCCGAGTCAAACCCTAATTTTGTAAAAAGTGGAATAAAGGCAGTTTGCTGAATTACTGTATTTAAAATCTTATTTGTTTTTTGCGAATAGAAAAAGTTTCTTACTTCGAGAAGTTCATCGAAATTTAATCCTGAAAGCATCTCTGCAAGTTTGTTTGCGCTAATTCCAAGCGAATACAAAGCACCAATTATTCCACCCATTGAAGCGCCTGTAATAATATCTGGGTGAATACCGTTTTCTTCAAAGGCTTTTAAAACTCCAATATGCGCAAGCCCCCTTGCGCCACCACCTGATAAAACCAAACCCAATTTCATATTTACCTCCTAAAATTCAACAGTCAATCCGTCATATGCTGCAATTACTTCAACTCCGTATTTGTCTGAAAGAGTCTCTGCAACTTTTTCAGGGCTTGCCTTGAGCATGGTCATTCCAAAGTGTGTCATTATGACTTTCTTCGGATTTGCGTATTTAATAAACTTTTCGACATCAGGAACTGAAAGGTGTTGAACGCCTTCTTTCTCTGAAAGACGCACAACATTTAATATGAGATAGTCCGAATTCTTGTAGTAACTAATAAGTTCATCAAAAAATAGTGTGTCTACAACAAACGAAACAATTTTTCCATCAATTTCAAGCTTTATTCCATAGGTTTCTGCACCGTGGTTGTGCTTGAAAGATGTAAACCTTATATCCTTGAATTCAAAAATTCCTCCATGCGTTAATGTGAAAATCCCTTCAAGATAGGGTTTTAAAAATGGGAGAATTACGCGGTTCTCTGAGTTAAGGGCTTCATCAGTTGTAAAAAGTACACCGAATTTTTTGAGACCTCCCTCTGTAATAGAATCAAGTATGATGTTTGCGTCAGTTGAGTGGTCAAGGTGAATGTGTGTAAGGATAATACCATTAACTGACTCAATTGGAATTTTTGGGCGGGCAGATGAAAGTCTTAAAAGAGTGCCAGGTCCTGGGTCTAAAATAAGGGTTGCGCTTTTACTTTTTATGACTGTTCCTGCCGAGTAGCGGAGTTGCTTTGCGACAACAAACCTTGCACCAGCAGTGCCTAAGAATTTTATAAGTGCCATAAGTTAAAAGGGGGCCTAAGCCCCCAAAGATTTCTATATAATTTTCTCAATTGCTTGTTTTACTCTCTTTAAACCTTCAATGATATTTTCTTTTGAAGTTGCATAGGAGAATCTCAAATAACCTTCGCCATATTCACCAAAAGCAGTGCCTGAAAGAGTGCAAACGCCTGCTTCGTAGAGCAAGTAGTCTGCAAGTTCTTTTGAAGGTTTTCCAACTTTCTTAACATTTGGGAATGCATAAAATGCACCTTTTGGCATCTTAACAGAGAATCCTGGAATTTCGTTTAAGCCTTGAACAATGAGGTTTCTTCTTTCTTCGTATTCCTTTCTCATTCTTTCAGGTTCATCTTGTGGTCCACGAAGTGCCTCTATACCTGCCATCTGGACGAATGTTGCAACACATGAGAATGAATTTACTGCAACTCTCTTTAGTGCTTCAATGACCTCTTTGTTTGCAACAGCATAGCCCAGCCTCCAGCCTGTCATTGCGTATGTTTTTGAGAATCCATCAAGGATAATTGTCCTTTCCTTCATGCCCGGGATAGATGCAATACTTACAAATTTTCCTTCGTAAATAATTCTTGAATAAATTTCATCTGAAAGTATCATAATGTCATTCTTCTTTGCAATGTCTGCGATAAACTCAAGGTCTTCATAGGAAAGAATACCACCAGTTGGGTTTGCAGGTGAATTGATAACGATGAGTCTTGTTTTAGGGGTTACGAGTTTTTCAAATTCATGCCTGTCAAAGGCAAAGTCGTTTTCTTCTCTTATTGGCATTGGCACTGCTTTTGCACCAACAAATCTTATTGCCGATTCATAAATGGGATAGCCAGGGTTTGGATAGATTGCCTCATCGCCTTCATCAAGAAGTGATAGCATTGTTCCAAAAATAACGTCTTTTCCACCGGGAGTAATAATAACTTCATCTGGAGAAACTTTAATATCTCTTGTCTTTGAGATATATTCTGCAACTGCTTCTCTTAATTCAAGAATCCCTTGAGTTGGCGAATAGTGAGTGTAGTTTTCTTCAATTGCCTTTATTCCCGCTTTTTTTACATTTTCTGGTGTGTTAAAATCAGGCTCACCAATTTCAAAGTGAATAACGCTTTTTCCTTGGCGCTCAAGTTCCTTTGCCTTTGCAAGCATTTCAAAGGCAGTTTCAGTGCCTGCTCTTTGAATCATCTTTGATATTTTCATTCTTTAACCTCCATAATTTTTGTTAAATTTCTTTAACAATGTATTATACAGATTATTTTCTAAATTTCAAACTTTTTTCTTGCCTGCTTTGGGTTCAATGAATGGTGCTTCAATAATCTCGATTTCAAAGATTCTATTCCCATCCTTTACAGTTAATCGCGTTCCTAAATCCCTATATTCCAATTTAACATATCCAAGAGCAAGGATTTCATTTCTAATAAACGACATATTACCCGAAGTTATGTATCCAATTTCAACGCCATCTTTATTGTAAATCTTCATTCCATGCCGGGGCACTCCACCTGAAAGCACTTTAAAACCTGTTAATTTTCTTTTGATACCAACTTTTTGGATATTTTCTAAGGAGGATTTCCCAATAAAATCTTCCTTGTCCATTTTCACTGCAAAGTCCTGTCCTGCTTCAAAAGGGTTTGTTGTTTCGTCAATATCGTTTCCATAGAGCCAATAGCACACTTCAAATCTCAAAGAATCTCTTGCACCAAGGCCAGCGGGCTTAATACCAAAGGGTTTTCCTTTGTTGAGTGCTTCATTCCAAATTGAAACAATGTCCTTTGGGCTTGCATATACCTCAAAACCATCTTCACCGGTATAGCCTGTTCTTGAAATAATTACATCATACCCAAAGAGTTTTCCATATGTTGCCTTAAAATATCCAAGTTTTTCCAAAGGGGTTGTGCTTTCAAAGTAATTTTTCAAAAATTCTTCTGCCTTTGGTCCCTGTATTGCAACTTCGCCATAATCATCAGTTTTTCCAATAATTTCAACATTAAAGTTTTCTTTATGGTCGAGTACAAATTTTAGGTCTTTCTCGTAGTTTGAAGCGTTTACAACAAGAAGAACAAAATTTTCTCCAAGGTTATAGACAAATAAGTCGTCAACCTCACCACCATGCTCATAGCACATAGGCGTGTATTTTACCCTTCCTATTTTCATATCAAGCACGCTATTTGTGACAAGGTAGTGTGCAAATTTTAGTGCATCGGGACCATGAATTTCTATTTCACCCATGTGTGATACATCGAAAATACCAACTTGCATTCTTACATTTAGGTGCTCTTCTTTGATACTTGTATATTTTAAAGGCATTTCATACCCTGCAAAGGGAATCATTTGTGCACCAAGTTTAAGATGCTCTTCATAAAGAGGTGTTCTTTTAAGATTTTCCATCAGCTAACCTCCTTTTAAAATTTCTCCATTTGAAATAACCGTTTCAACATAATTTTGTGCAATTCTATAGGGAATTTCTTCATAGTGTGCAATATCAAGAATGTTGATATTCCCACGCTTTCCAACTTCAAGTGTCCCAACTTCTTTTTCCATATCGATTGCCTTTGCGGCATTTTTAGTTGTAGCAATAATTGCATCTTCAACGGTCATCTTGAGTTTCATAATGGCAAGGGATATAATAAAAGGCATTGATGGACAGAACGATGTGCCAGGGTTAAAATCTGTACCAAGTGCAACAGTAATGCCAATATCTTTCATAAATTCATAGTTTGGGTATGTATCTTTTCCCAGGAAGAACATCGTGCATGGAAGTAACACTGCAGTAACTCCTGCATCTTTCATTTTTTTGAGTGCCTCTTCGTTTGAGTGAACAAGATGGTCTGCAGAGATTGCCTGAACTGCTGCTGCAACTTCTGCACCACCCGAATCTGAATATTCATCTGCATGGATTTTTGGCTTTAGTCCCATCTTTTTTCCTTGCGTTAGAATTTTTTTTGCTTGCTCTCTTGTAAACTGCCCTTTTTCACACCAAACGTCGTTAAAGTCTGCAAGACCATTTTTTGCAATGATTGGAATAATGTCCTCAATGACAAGTTCAACGTATTTTTCGTCTCTCATGTGGTATTCAGGTGGAATGATATGTGCAGCAAGAAGTGTTGATTTGATATTAATTGGCGTATGGTCTTTGAGGTATTTTGCAATTTTAAGCATCTTTATCTCTTCCTCAAGGTTAAGGCCGTATCCACTTTTTACCTCGATTGTTGTTGTTCCCCAGTCCACAAAATATGAAAGATGTTTTTTTGTTTCTTCAAGAAGTTCTTCAAATGTCGCTTTTCGTGTGTGGCGCACGGTTGAAATAATGCCTGTATTTTCCTCTTTTAAAATTTTTGCTTCAGGAACCCCCTGATGCCTAAGGATAAATTCTTTTTCTCTTGTGCCTGCAAATATTAGGTGTGTGTGGGGATCAACAAACCCTGGCATAACAACCTTATTTGATGCATCAATCTGGTAGGTGTGTTTTCCGATTCTAACACTTTTGATTACCTCATCTGATTTTCCCACAGCAATAATTCTTCCATCTTTAACTGCAACTGCACCGTCGTGAATGAGGCCAAGTTTTTTCTCTTTCTCTGTTCCTTCAGGCGTTGCCCCTTCAAAGAGAGTCAATAACTCCTTTGCGTTAAAAACAATGAGGTCTGCTAATTGGCTTTCCAATTTGCCCTCCTTATTCGTAAATTTTCATTTCTATAATGCTTTCGGAAGTAAGTTTTGGGAATCTTAAATAGAATGCAAGGCTATCTAAAATTGCTTTAAGTGGCATAAGCCCAACAAGTTCGCTTTCAACAATATTTACACCGTACCGTTCCGCTTCCATTTTTACAATCTCAAAAACTCGATATAAAGGGGCTTTTTTATAATTAAGTACATTCATTGAAACCTGTGCCAAGCCCTTTTCTTCTATATACATGCCTTTTGCTTGAATAAAGCGTAAACCACCGGAACTTTCTCTTATAGATTTTGCTATTTTTTCTGCGATACTTACATCTTTTGTATTCAGGTAAATGTTATATGCAATGAGAAATTCTCTTGCGCCAACTGCAACTACACCAGCTGTTGGATGTACTTCATTTGGGCCAAAATCTGGCGCCCAGTTTGGATCTTTAATCTTTTCAAAGAATCCCTCAAACTCGCCTTGCCTTATGTTTGGAAGAGCTTTTCTTTCTTCCTTTGTTGCCGATTCTGCGTATAAGTATACAGGTATTTTGAGTTCTTCTCCAATTCGCTTTGCAAGGGTTTTACTCAGTTCAACTGTTTCTTCCATTGTAATGCGTTTAATTGGCACAAAGGGAATTACATCTACTGCACCCATTCTTGGGTGAGTTCCCTTGTGGTTTCTTAGGTCAATGAGTTCAACTGCACTTTTTGCAACCGTAAATGCGCCTTCTAAGACAGTTGTTCTATCTCCCACAAATGTAATAACAGTCCGGTTGTGGTCGGGATCTGATGAAACATCCAGAAGTTTTACGCCTGTTTGTTTGAGATTTTCAATGATCTTATTTATGACGTCTTGATTTTTCCCTTCGCTTACGTTTGGAATACATTCAATTATTTCGCTCATATTTCACCTCATTTTATATTTTACTATTCTTACCTTCAATAGTCAATTAAATTTAAGAGAATATTTATTCAACATTTAGTAAATTGTGTTAAAAAGTAGCCATTTTAATTGGCTTTTTGTAAATTAAGCAATAATGAATATAATAATACATGGAGGCTTACAGAGTTGGCTAAAAGGAATATTGAAAAAGCAATCGAGGATACGCTAAAATCAAGAAAAATAAAATATAACAAAATCAAGGAAAATGGTTTCAATCAGTTTGTTGTCCACAACATTGGCGAGGAAATGAATATCGTCCAGGTTGATGACTTTGTCTCAGTGAAGGTTTCGCTACTTGAAGAAGATGATATTAAAAAACTTGCAAATATACTCTATCGCCTTGGCTGGACTTATAAAAACGTGACATATTCAAAGAAAAGAATCGAACGTATGACACTTTTTACAATTGATATTTACCCATATGCTGATGACACCTTTGTAAGTGCAATTGATGACCTCAACACATATTTCCGAAGCATAAATCTATCAAGATATCCTGTGCAAAGCATCGAACAGTCACCAAAGGAATTTTTCTTGAATGAGTACAAGAGTTTTGTTCAAATACCAGAGGCTGAAAGAATTAGTGCCCTTGAATCTATTCTCCAAATAAAGGAAAGATATTTTAGAAATGTCAGGTCTCTAAAGGCAATCAAAGATAGACTTTTTGAACTAAAAGAATTTGCAATTGAAAACTCAAATGATGTTGACCTTGAAGAATTCTTCCTCCTTGATTTTGCTGCACTTTTTAGGGTGCTTGAATTAGGATTGTTAAAATTGAGTTTAAAGGATTTTTTTGATAACTTTAAAGGAGAAATTAGAAAGTGAAAATAAGTTTTATTGGCACAGGCACAATGGCAACTGCAATGATAAAATCGATTATCGATGCAGGAATTTTTGCTCCATCTGATATTATGGGAAGTTTTCACAGGGAAAAGAAAGCCTTGGAAGTAAGAGATACACTTCACATAAATACAACAATATCCAATTCAGAAGCCGTCAAATTTGGAGACATTGTTGTACTTTCAGTAAAGCCGCAGATTTTTGAGTCTGTTGCAAATGAAATCAAGGATTACATTAGAGATAGTCAACTCATCATTTCTATAATGGCAGGTATTGACGTTGAAACTCTTCAAAGAAATCTTCTTCACAAAAAGGTAGTTCGTTGCATGCCGAATACACCAGCACAGATTAGACAGGGGATGACTGTTTGGACTGCAACCAAGGAAGTTGAGGATACTGAGAAAAATATCGTTAAACAAATTCTTTCTTCAATGGGAAGTGAAATGTACGTTGAAGATGAAGTTTACGTGGATATGGCAACAGCACTCTCTGGAACAGGTCCTGCTTATGTTTTCCTCTTTTTAGAGTCCCTGGTAAATGCAGGGGTGCACTTGGGATTTTCAAGGCGAGATGCAATGGAACTTGTGTATAAAACAACCCTTGGGTCTGTGCTATTTGCGATGCAATCAGGGAAACATACGGCAGAGTTAAGAGACATGGTTACATCACCTGGAGGGACAACTGCAGATGCACTTTACGAACTTGAAAAGGGAGGTTTTAGAACCGTCTTAGAAAAAGCGGTTTACTCGGCATATAAGAGGACGCTTTATCTTAAAGAGTTAAACAAAAAGAAAGGGGGTTAAAAATGATTGAGTACGAAGTAAAACTTACAGCCTCACGTAAAACACTGGAGAAGATTGAGGCTGAGATGGATTTTGTGAGCTGGGCTGTTACACGACTTCCCCCCAAAAAACTTGTAAGTCATTATTTTGATACAGAAGACCTTAAATTGCTCTTTAACAATCTTGCGTTTAGGTTGAGAGAGGAAGGGTCAAGGAAAGTTTTAACACTGAAATCAAACGGGACATTCAAAGCAGGTGTTTATGTTCGAGAGGAGAAAGAACTCGAACTCGATCATGAGGATTTTTTGTCTAAAAGTTTTTTGAAGAGGAATTTTCCAGAAATTTACAACATTGTTAAGGACGATGAGTTATGCGAGGTGCTTGAAGTTGTAAATGAAAGACATCCAATAATTCTAAAGAAGAATAACTCAGAACTTGAATTGGATCTTGATTACTTATACTTTGTAAAAGGACGTAAGAAAGCCGAATACTATGAAATTGAGATTGAACTGAAGAAAGGGTGTAGTGAAGACCTCATTGAATGTGCGTCACTTCTTCAAACAAGATTTGACCTTAAACAAGCATCTGCTTCGAAGTATGAGTTAGGCTTGCGCTGTTTTAACTCAATCCCTGTGCTTTAAAAGTTATTTGGAGTAACGAATGTTGTTAAAGGGCGGCCAATCTCGCCCTTTTTAGTTTTCTGTCAAACCGAGCAATTCAAAGCTAAACTAAAATGTAGAGAGGGACTTGTGCTCCCCTTCTAACTCCCCTTAAACTTGGGAGACTCCTCGTCATTTCATTCCTCGGAGTGACTTAGTAATTTTTGGGGAGTGCTGAGGGGGTTTGTTTCCCGCTCAGATTGAAATGAGGAGATTTCTCAGTCGCTTACGCTTCTTCGAAATGACACACGCTGAGTCATGTCGAGCGAATTTTGGTGTCTCATTAGTTGAGATTGGGGGTCTTTTTCCACCAGATTTTAACTCATACCGAGCGAAGCGAGGTATCTCCTCATTTAATTAGAGGGAGACTTACAATTCCCCCTCTAACTCCCCTTGAAACTGAATGCTTTTATTTTGTTAGTCATTCCGAAGCCGAAGGCGAGGAATCTCCTCAGTTTACATTAGAGAGGGAGATTAAAAAGGCCCCCCTCTAACTCCTCCTGAAAAGCGGAGATTTCTCCTCACATTCGTTCGTCGAAAAGACCAATTACTATTTTTGGGTGGAGTCGGAGGAGGGTATCCCTCCTCCATAATATAGGTATTTCTCCTCACAATGTTTGTCAAAATGAACCTTAATAGAAAGGGGATGTGCCCCCTTTCTAACTTACTCCTAAGGATAAAAAGGATTTTTATTTTTTGGGTGGAGTTGGAGGAGGGTGCCGCTCCTCTATTAAAAGGGAAATGCTTCTTTAACCATTTAAAGGTAGCCAGTTTTCCTTCTAAGATTAGGAGATATTGTGGTGACTTGCACCCCCTCAAATTGAGTTAATATCCCACCTCTTTTACTTCATTTTCAATAGGTAATCCTTTAAGGAAACGTAAAACATTTTTAACTGAATCTTCCCACATTCTTTGTGGGGTTACATCGGTAAAACCTGCTGCATGCGGTGTCATTATTATATTCTTTAAGCCGTGAAATGGATATTTTGAGGGCATTGCGGTTTGCATTGGTGCCTGTGGATATACCCACCATGTATCAATACCTGCACCTTTTAAAATTCCATTTTTGAGTGCAACGAAAAGATCCTCTTCGTTCACGACTGCACCACGCCCAACATTTACAAAAAACTTTCCTGCCATTTTTTCAAACAGTCTTCTATTAATCATTCCTTTTGTTTCTGGTGTAAGTGGCAATGCGCATACAACAAAATGAGCCTTTTCAATTGCCTGTTCAATTTCTGCATGAGTGTAAACTTCGTCAACATTAGGAATGGTTCCATCAACCTTTTCTCTTTTTACCCCAATAACATACATCCCAAATGACTTTGCAAATCGTGCAATTTCTTTTCCAATGCTTCCAAGCCCAAGGATTGTCATCGTTTTTCCTTCAAGACTAATGGTTGGTTCTCTTGACATCCATCCGTGCCAATATCCAATTCTCAAATCTCTGTCGCCTTCAACTACATTTTTTGCAAGCGCAAGCACCAGTGCCATTGCAAATTCTGCAACAGCAGTTGCATTTGAATGCACATTTGCGATCTTTATCCCACGCCTTATAAGATCAGGAATATCGTAGGTATCAACTCCTGCAAAAGGCACTTGAATGAATTTCAAATTTGGGGCATTGTTTAAATCGTTCTCAGTCAATGATCCTGAAATAACTGCAACTGCGTTCTTTAAGGCATCAATCTTTTCTGAATCATCCTTTGGAATAACTACCTCAATATCTTCAGCACCAAATTCTTTTTTGTACTTCTCAAACATCTCTAACAAGTTTTTTGGATAATTTCCCATCACGACAACTTTCATATAAACCTCCCTAAAGAAAAATTTTAAACTTCTATTAAAATTATACTCCTAATAGTTATATTTTACTCCCTTGACAAAAAATTTTGTTGTAATTTTTTTAAATAAACATATAATATTTTGAGGAAATGAATATGGAAAAGAAGAGGGGCTTCACTTTAATTGAAGTAATCGTTGCATTAGCAATATTCATGGTTGCTGTGGTAGTACTCTTGTCAGGTTATTATTCTTACTATTCTTCAGTGAAGGATTTACGATACAAATCTATTGGTCAAAATTTAGCGCAACTTCAATTGGAAGATGTTAAAGGGCTTTCTGTATCTATTATAGATTCTTTAATAAGAGGTGGACAGTTTCCAACAAATATAACGTATGATGAACCTAATTATCCAGCAAAACCATCAAATCCTCCGCCGCCCGGCTCTCCATATTTTTTGGATTATGGGACAACGTATGAGAATGTCTACGATTCTATAAGGTATGATCCTACCACAAACAGTTATTATCCTATGGATGGTTCCTTTAGAATGGAGCATATTCTTAATATCTGTGGTATAGAGTCAGCAACTGGCACCGTTTCAAATCCTCCTCCAGTGCCTGATGTGAGTAATGTAATGCTTCCTCCTAATATTGAAATAATTCCTCGATTAAGAATCGACGAAACCCAAAATGAGTCTTATTATGACTTTACATTGGTGCTTCATAAGGAGGTTTATCCTCACTACACAAAGCGAATCATCATTATTGATAAAACCCCAACAATTACTAACCTAAATAACAAAATCTATGAAATAAGAGTTATCGTGTATTGGATAGTTGGTAATACACAAAAGAGTGTAGTCGTAACAGGAGAAAAAAGCTATGTTAGAAGCCAATCATAGTGGAAGGAAAGCGTTTACATTAATCGAATTGGTTGTTTCTCTAGCTATTCTTATTTTAATTTTTACCATTGCTTTTTCAGGAATTTCGAGTTGGATGAGATTAAGGACTTATTATGACCAAGAGATGATACTTCAACAAAATTTTAGATACGCTCTGTCAAGAATTAGCTCTGACTTAATGCAAGCAAGCAAACCTGAAGGAAGTAACTTTAGTCTCATCTTGGCCCCTGACGATTCCATACATTCGGGAAACGCTATGGGTGAAGAACTTATTTTTACTTATTATGATGGAATTGATACATGGGATATAAGATATCGAATGAAGAACACCACGAATGGCAACGCTGTTTATAGAGTAAAATATTTACATGGAACTTCGCCCACTTCCATAGGTGAGCCAGTCACTGAAAATATGAAGCAACTTGTTAAACTTTACTTTGCAAGGCAAGGTGGGAAGGTTGTTGTTATGATGGTGGGGAATCTTAATTATTTTGGAAAAGAACAGACAATATCTTATACTTCACTTATTTATTCAAGAAATTCGAATGAACAATCACCATAAGGAGGTGAGATTTATGAGTAAAAGAAAAGGAGTTGCTTTAATTACTGTAGTTTTGATAAGCGCATTGGTTTTTGCCTCTATTGTCGGTATCGTTTTAAAAATAGTGCCGGAAAAGGCTATTTCGAATGCACAATCAACTTCTGAGCGGGCATTAACGGCTGCTGAGGCTTGTATAAGCCAAATCGCCTTTGACTTAAGAAATTCGGATCTAGGCAACAATGTAATCAATCCACCTTCCGCATTTCACTATCTTACTGTTTCAGATGTAAAAGCAATCGTAAAAAATCCCCCTGGTTATGTTTTGTCTAAAGATGCTGCATCACTTTCATCGAGCCCAGATACCTACTATAAGGCAAAAATAAAGAGGCTTAACAAAGGTGATGTTGCCAGTTGGGACCCAGACATTGGATTGGATGGAGATAAAACAATTTTCATTGGGGTTTATGCCCTTGGGTTTGTAAAACAAAATAATAATATTGTTGCCCAAAAAGCAGTATACACTGAAATGGCTGTAACTTATCACAAAAGTACCATAACTCCAACAGACATTCCTCCTAATTCGGAGGTCTTTAATTATGGTATTTTCTCCGGTTCGGATATAGCCTTCAACGGTAATGCTCAAGAGGTTGCAGGAAATGTTTTTGCGAATGGCAATATTGACTTGGGTCCAGCAAAAGGAAAGATAAGAATTGCTTATGATCCACAATATGGTGGTGGAACTGCATACGCAGTAGGTGCAATTACTGGAAAAGGAGTAGCACAAATTGGAGCATACTCAGGACAAAATCCAATTGAATTCCCGATGCTCAATGTAGATTATTATAAGAATCTTGCACTTGCATTTAAGACCGGAGGAAAACCTTATGATGGAAGCAGATCAGATTATCCAAATACTACTGATCCAATACTTCACACGATTATCACTTCGTATCTTGGGACATCATATAATTCCTCACTTTCGCAAATTGTTACCTTCTACAAAGACCTATCATCAAAAAGTGGATTATTTGTAGGGCTTGATGTTTTGAAATGGCAGCAGTTAAAAGATAATGCTAAAAACATTGTTTACTTTATTGAGGGAGATGCTCATATAAACGGGACTGTAAAATTACAAGGTACAATTGTAGTTAATGGCAATCTTATGATAAATGGCAATTCAACCGTTGATAACGATGGAGCATTGGCAATGCTTGTTAATGGCAACGTGGAGATTGCAAATGGTAATGCGCTATTGAAAGGAATTTTTTACAGCACCGGTTCATTTTCTGGTGGTGGAACATTTGATTGCTATGGTGCCATAGTATCGAAAGGTGCAGTGAACTTGAATGGTACATATAATATCTTCTATAGACCAGTTTCGATGTCTAATCTAAGCATTGTGGGGACTCCTGGTGGGACTGCAAGCGTAAAGAATGTAATTACTGCTGCGGAACAATCACCTAATGCATGGAGAGAAATTTCAATAGATGACTTTAACAATGTTACACCGTTCTAAAAGAGGGTTCACATTATTAGAGTTGTTGGTAGTAATACTTGTAGTCATTGTAATTATTGGGATTGGCTTTGGCATTTTGCCTGGTACTTTTGTCGAAAGAAGTTTGTATAATGCGGCTATTCAAATTCAACAAACTCTGTTATATGCACAAAACAAGGCGGTCACATATAGTACCACAAAAGATTCAGGAAAATTTGAGGTATATTTCTTCCCTGCCGATAATACTATATATGTAGAAAAGGATTTGAATGCTTCCTTTGATCCTGTAACCAAGACGATGTCTGGTGCCGTTGAGAAAATTGTTTTAGGAGATGGTATAAAAATACAAAAAATATATCTTGCAACTTTTGATAATCTTTCTAATATTCTGTCTCCACCGCTTGCATACGTGAAATTAAATTTTGATAACTTTGGCAATCCAAATTACTATTGCAAAGAAACAAACGATAATACTTATGGAATTTTTATTTCAACAACAAACAAAAATAAAGTTATACGAATAACTATTTCTAAATTAGGCAACATATCAATAGAATGGGTTAAAAGGTAAGGAGGAGAAGTGAAAAAGCGAAGGGGTTTTACTTTAATTGAGACAATGGTGTCAATCATAGTAGTCACTTTTATAGTTGTCTCTGTGACAAGTGCTGCGATGTCTATTAACGTTGCCGAAAAAAGAGCTGAGTCAAGGCAAATTGCGAAAGACTTGGCAAACTATGTTATCGATTACATAAGATCTAAGAATGTCACTTATGATAATACTTTAGGTTACGATATAAGCCTCTTTGGAAATGATAATACGCATCCTTTGCCTGGTCTTGTTGACATTTACGGCACTCCCCTTTCCTTAAATGTAAGTCCTGCCTTGCCAAGCGAAAAATTCAACGATAAACCTTCTGCCTTTTACTTTTCATTACAGGGTTTCGTTTCCTTAGGTGAAAATGGATATGTTTCGGATACTAATCCTGCTTTGGAAGATGCAAATCTATATGTATCGCAAGGAAAATATTATGACCGAGTAACTAATAATGTTTTGGTTGTAAGGTTTCCTTTAACTAGAACAATAAACGGGATGCTAAACCCAGAAAGAATAGATTTCTTTAAATCTGGTGAAAATTATGTCCCCAAGATTTACGTGAAAGGTGCTGGTCTTACGAATTCTAACAATCCTAACTTTACTCCGTATTATACAAACGATGGTGCTATTGCTTCGAAAACGAAAGAATATAAAGGTTATAGAGTACTAACAAAGATTGTTGCAAGGAAGCAAAGGATTACGGATCCTGACCACGTACAGTGGTTTGATGTTGAAGTGACAGTATATTGGATTGAGGGACTTGAAGAAAAGTCATATTCCGTAAAGATAAAGCTTACTTCATATGGAGGAAGTTAATGAAGAGAAAAGGCTTTACTCTAATTGAACTTATGGTTGCAATGGTTATTATGCTGATACTTCTGTATATTGGCCTTTCGTCATTTTCTTATATTAGCTCTTTTGCAAGGTATATACAAGTAAATCAGAATATACAGGATAACATAGATACATTGCTTTCTCAAATAAAGAAAGAATTAATGCAAGCCTCGATATACAATGATAGTAGTGGATTCTCAGGTGTCACCTTTCCATCGTATAATCCATCCAATGATTCTAAGAGAAGTTTGCAAGACTTAGTAAATCCTTACCCCCTTGATTCTAGTCACGACTATTATTCTTTTATTAATTCAGACCCAATTCTTCAATTTTATATCAAGGATAATAATGGGACCACGCACCGCATAACTTATTCATTAGGCGTACCTCAAAATAACGGCAGTTATTCAGGAATCCCAAGAGAATATTGGCTTAATAAACTATACGAACCGTGTGAAGTTTTATATTCAAATGAAACATGGAATGGAACAACCTGGACTGGAATAACAAACCAACCGATCACAGAACAAGTAATTACAAATTTTACCGTGATAAGGCCGAGTTATTCACCGAAGGTTTTTCAAATAATAGTGGAGACATATTTGAAAGCTCCATTTTCAAAGGAAGGAAAAAAGTTTGTTCGAATTATGCAAATAACTTTAAAACAATAGGAGGTGAGCAAGATGAAAAGGAAAGGGTTTAGTATGATTTTTACAATTCTTATTGCTGCGATGATGATGATACCAGTATTAATGCTTTTTTCTTCAGCCACTACGCGTAATTTTACAAGCAAAGGGGAGATAATATCAGACAGGGCACTTGTAGTTGCAGATGCTGCAATTGAGAATATTCTAAACACCATAAATACTTTTGGTTTTCCATACAGTTCCCCTCAATTTGAAGATGAAAATCAACAAGAAGCATTAGTAAAAGCAAGGGACTACGCTATAGCTGATCGACTTTCCGAATTAAATGGTGGAGTTGCAGATATAAACGACCCAATCGGATCATATAATAGAATTATTAATAATATTTCTACTTACATTTTTAAAAGTGATGAAAGTCTTTGGTTTGCTGTATGGGATGTAACAAACAATAAAATAGCATCAGTTTCTTCTGTCGGCCCTGATGGAGATATTGCAGTAAGACCTATAAAGAATTTAACTACAGGTGATATTTACAACGGAGGGATAAGCGAGGTAGATCCCAATTATAAAAGTGATAATTTGTGGTTTGAAATTGATACGAACACTCAATATTGGCCAGGCAATCCAGATAAATGGGTCATTAGAGCAACTTCATATAATATTTCAAAGCCAGAGATTTATAGAAGTATTGAAACTCATGCTTCAAGAGGGCAATTATCCGTCACGCCTACTTCTACAATTTCACAATTAGCAAATGGAAACTGGTACGTAAGATCAACCGACTCAGATTCGACTACTGTTTATTATAGTGATTTTTCTGGCTTATACCATACCAAAGTATATTTTGGGCAATTCGAGGTTACGAAAGGAATTATAAGGTCTGATAACAATCTTTACATGGGTGGATGGGCTCAAGATCCTGTATTTGCGTCGGGAAGAGTATATGATCAGGCAATAGATGCAGGTTGGGCTCATACAGGGAGATTTGGACCAAACCAAAACAATTTATCATGGGCAAAGAACAATGGTTATGCTAAAGATGAGTATCCTCAGGCACAATGGCCAAATGGTGATTTAGCGTTGAAGGGGTCAACTCCGGTTAGGAATCCGTCAGACCCAAATGGGGGATTGCAAGATAAAGCTTCTCCCGACTATTATATAAGTGGTAATGCTACGATAGTGTTTGTAGTGGAGAACGGAGTAGGGAAAGTCGTTATAAACGGGGTTAAAAAGGATTTACCACCGAATGGTGCAATTTATGTTGAAGGCACTGCCACAGTATCAGGTACAATAAAAGGTAGGGTAACTGTTGGAGCAGGTAACAATATTAATATTGGTGGAAATATTTTATACGATACACCACCAAGAATTGAAAAAGATATTCCTATAAATGGTACTCCAGATGCTTTAGGTCTTGTTGCATATAACAATATTTATATACCTTACTCTACATTTAAAAATTATCCACATCTTGAAGTAGATGCAGCAATGATGGCAGTGCACGGCTCTTTTGGTGTAACTAACGACTATCCTTGGCGTCCTATGGATACATCAGGTAAATATTTTGCTAAATGGTATGGTGCCCAAGCCGAATGGAGTACAGATAATGCACCATGTATTGTAAATGGGAATTATGTAAAAGGCTATGAAATTCAGCAGACCTTTTATGATTATAATCTTTTCGATTTCGGTGCTCCTCCGTTTTATCCTACAACAAATTCAAGAAGTGAAGTTCACTGGAACACGAGATACGAAGTTGTTACAGATGCCAATATACTTAGCAATTTGAGAAAATTGGAAAAAAGCAATCTAATACAGATTAATCCAAGTGATCCAGACTATGACCCGAATTATCCTTACAAATATGTGTATCAAGGTGTTACCTATTATTATGGGACTGTGTTTGATGTGTCGGTAAAATATAGTGCTAAAGGAGAAATTAATAAAAGTCCGCTATATAGGATAATTTGGAAGGAAAACATAGCGCAAAAAGTTAAACCTTAATGAGAAAAAACATTTGAGGAAGTGAGAATGAAAGGCAATATAGAGAAAAGAGGTTTTACTTTTATAGAATTATCTGTTGTTATAGTGATAGTACTAATTTTGCTTGGAATCTCCATTCCTTACTTAAATAGTTTCATAGTAAGTAGAGAACTTGAAGAAGTTTCATGGCAATTAGTGCAGGATTTGAAGTTGGTTAGGGAATCAGCTATTTTATACCAACAGGATCTAAGAGTTTATTTTTGCACTAATCCTTCCTCATCAAGGAATTTCTATATGTTTGAAACCTTTCTTAAAGACCCACTTAATGGAGTGCATTACAATCCAAATGATATTCCAGATGGAATTCATTTTGTGAGAAGAGATTTGAAGTACAATTTCAAATTTACTGCACATAAACCATTTAAAGAGTTAGGATGGATAAATGGTAAAGAATACTATTATCTCCAATTTTATTGTGGAAAAGATGATCATTTCAGGGGCCAACCTAATTCTTTTGACACAATTGAAATAACAAATTCAACAGGGACGAAAACCTTTTATGTTATAGTAGATATTGTAGGGCGAATAAGAATGAGCGGGAGTAAGTAATTATTTTTCTTCTTTTTTTTCGATTTTTATCTCAACAGTTTCGATTTCGGGAAGGTCTTTAAGTGTTGAAAGAATGGCATAAATGACTTTTTCGAAAACCGAATAAACATATTTATTTGCAGGAAGACGCTTACCGTTAATTTTTATTTCGATCATTTCTCCTCCTAAAAGATTATTCTCGATATAGTCTCTTACCTGTGCTAAGGCTTTTGACCTATGGCTTATCTTATTTTTTATCTCAGTGCCTAACTCTGAAAAACTTTTATCAAATCCATCGGGCTTAAAGATTGGATCGTATCCAAAACCAGAGTTTCCGTAACAAATCTCTTTTAAAATTTCTCCTTCAACAACACCTTCAAAACTCACAAATTTATCCTCATTTGGGAAGTAGAGCACACTTATACATCTAAAGCGTGCCTTTCGGTTATCTTTGTTCTTCATTAGTTCAAGGATGTTTTTCATCTTTTCTTCGAATGGTGTGTCCTTACCCAGATATCGTGACGAATAAATGCCTGGGAGCCCGTTTAAAGCATCTATTTCAAGGCCTGAGTCATCAGCAAGAGTTATGAGTTTGTATTTTTGCCCGTATGTTTTTGCCTTAATGAGAGCGTTTTCAAGATAAGTCGAGCCATTTTCTTCTACATCAGAGGCGCTTTCGGGAAGCGGCATTAATTTAATAGGTAAATCACCAAGAATTTCTTGAATCTCTTTGAGTTTGCCTTTGTTTTTTGTTGCAACAAGAATTTTTACCATCGATTAATTATAGTGAAAAGTTATTGAAATAAAAAACGGGCCAGGCGGAGGGATACCTGACCCGAGGAGGTGTGCTTCTTAAAGACAGGCAAGGGGGGAAGCCTGCCTTTGATTTTTTATTACGGAGGAGAGGGGGAAGCTCCTCCGTTGACCAAAAAGGATTTTTGGAGGGAGTCTGGCGGAGAGAGCGGGATTCGAACCCGCGGAGGGGTTTTAAGCCCCTCACTCGCTTAGCAGGCGAGTGCCTTCAGCCTACTCGGCCATCTCTCCAAACCGCAATTATTATACTCTAGTTTATAATTTTTTGCAAGCAGAATGTAAAGCATGAATTTTAGGTTTTTAGTAATGGTTTCTTGAAAAGCATAAATGTTCTTCAAATTTACCTCTTGGTTGAGATGGCTCTCGTGTAAACATAAGCCTCTTTGTTAATTTTAAGAAGTGATTTGACTCTATCAATATCCATTATCTTAGAAGGAAAACTGACTCTCTTCTAAATTGTTGAAAATGTAATGCTTATTTCTATTAAGTGTCATTTTGACAAACGTTGTGAGGAGAAATACCTATATTATGGAGGAGGGTATCCCTCCTCCGACTCCACCCAAAAATAGTAATTGGCCTTTTCGAAGGAGCAAAAGCGACTGAGAAATCTCTCAAACTTGAGGGGGAAACAATCCCCCTCAGTACTCCCCCAAAAAAGTCATCCCGAACGAATGTGAGGGACCTCCGAAGTTCATGGGAAGTTAAAGCCTTAGTATATGAGTTAATAACTTGGAAGAAAAAAAGTGAAAGGATTTGAGAATATATTTGATAGAACCAAAATAATAAACCATGTTGATTGTATAACTTACTTAAATATCTTTAAACTCTTGTATAATTAAGATATGAGGATTACGTTTGTTTCTGATATACATTCGAATATCGAGGCGTTTTCTGTTGCACTTGATTTAATTAAGATGAAAAATATCGACAAAATTATGAGTTGTGGTGATATTGTTGGGTATGGACCTGACCCAGAGGAAACAATAAATCTTTTTAAGGAAAATAGTATCGTAGGTGTTAGAGGAAATCACGATGCAGGAGCCGTGGGAGATTCAATTCTTTATGAATTTAACGAATATGCAAGGCTTGCACTTCTTTATACGAAGAGAAATATATCAAAAGCAAGCGAAAATTTCCTGAAGAGTTTGCCGATAAAAATTGAAGAAAATGATTATACCATATTTCACGGGTTTCCAAATCCAAAAAATCCCTTCAAATATATCCTAAGTGAATTGGATGTTGTTGAAGCATTTTCTTATCTTAAAACTCCTATTGGATTTTACGGACATACACATGTGCCGTGTGTTTGTAGAATTTCCAATGAAAATGTGCTCGAAGTAATCAATATACAAGAGCAAATGAAATATAAATTGGATAAAAATTATAAATATCTTATAAATGTTGGAAGTGTTGGACAACCAAGAGATGGCAATCCAAAAGGTACATTTGTTATTTTTGATAGCGATGAATGTTCAGTTGAATTTGTTAGGTTTGAGTATAACATCGAAAAAGTTTACAATAAGATTATTGAAAGAAATCTTCCTGCGTATCTTGGCGAAAGACTATTCACTGGGTTTTGAAGATTTCTTTTTCTTCCGTAGTGTATCCAAAAATGTCGTAATCCCTCCTGCAATAAGTAAGAAATAGTGGGTAAAAAATCTCCATGCTATAATAAACGTCCCTATAAGTGGGTTTGGTATAAGGCGTGCAAAAAGGGCAAGAAGTTCAATTTCTGCGGTACCGCTTCCTCCTGGTGTTGGAATATACGCAGATGAAATGTAAAAGATGATTGCGGTAATCACAATTTCAGGCCATGGTGACATAATGCCAAGCCCTCTCATAAGCACAACTGGTGTAAGAAGAATCATCCCCCATGAGAGAAAACTCAAAAAGAAGACAAAATACAACGTATTCCTTTTAAGAGAAAATATTTTGTCTTTTGCGGTTCTATATTCATTTACAGTTTTATTGACCCATTCGATTGTTTTTTGTCGAGCGCTATCTTTTATGATTTTTTTGAAAAACCTTGTATTAAGTACCTTTTCTGTTAAAAGCAGTGCAAGGTCAGGCTTTAAAATTATAAGGAGTAATGCGGAGAAAAGCGCAAGCGTAATAATAACTCCTGTATTAATAAGTATATTTACTGCTTCTGATATGCCCCAAGTTGGTTTTGCAACCAAGATCCATACAGGCACAAAGAGGAATACACTTACCCTTACAAATGTTCCTATAAACATTTTTATAGAGATAATTGCAGCAGAATCTCCCGGTGGTATTGCCTTTTCTTTTGAGAGGATTACCATTTGCATTGGCTCACCACCACCGCCTCCGAAAGGAGTAATTCTTGATATAAAGCCACCAATTAGAAAAACTTTTAAGGCTTCTCTCATTGTTATTGAATAGCCAAGAACATCTGAAACGAGTTTTATAGTGTATGCTTCTATAAACCAACTTAAAAACATAAACACAAACGCCCAGATGATATATGAAAGCATAAATGATTTAACGAGGTCAGCAAAATTCCAATTGTGGGTAAAAAGGGAGATGAAAATTATCCCTATAACTCCTGCAAGGATTGCTAAAATTGTATCTCTTACGATTGTCTTTTTGCTTATGATTTCATTGCTCATCTTTCTTAATTTTTTCCCAGGCTTTATCTATATCTTGTTGCTCCTCTTTGCTTAATGCTTTAAATTTTTTAACTCTTTCCATAAATTTTTGGTAAGAAATAAAAAGTGCATGTGCAGGATCAATTTGAAGATAGCGAGCAAGGTTTATAACAGAGAAAAGCAAATCGCCAATTTCCTCTTTAATTTTATCGGGTGTTGCTTTTTTTGCCTCGTTTAATTCTTCGAGGATTTTATCGTAGATTTCTTCTTTATTTCTAAATTCAAGGCCGATGTATTTTGCTTCTTCTTGAAGGTCAACTGTCGTTATGAAACTTGATAAAATTTTCGAGATATTGAGGTGCTTCTTTTTCTTCTTGTTATTTTCCCAATCGTTCAGGACTGCTTCCGGAGATTTTTCTTTTGTCTCTTTAAAAACATGCGGGTGCCTTTCGTACATTTTATTGAAAAGAGCATCGGAGATACTTCCAAGTGTAAATTCATTAGTTTCGCTTCCAATTTCTGCATGTAAAAGAATTTGAAGAAGCACATCGCCTAATTCTTCTTCTACTCCCTTTGGGTTTTGCTTTTTTATTTCCTCAACACACTCAAGAGGCTCTTCAACAAGCTCTGGAATGAGGCTTTCGTGGGTTTGCTTTGAATCCCACGGGCAGAGTTTTCGAAGCGATTTTATCAAAAGATATGTGTAATAGAATTTTTCAATATCTTTATTGATTTTTAGATATGGCACGATTTCTTTAAATTGTTTGACATTGGATACGGCCTTTTCTCCAAGGGAAATTTCTTTTGGGATTTGTTCTCCTTTATAGATGTAGAATTTTGCAAGAATTTCGTAAAATTCATCGAGGGTGTTTGCGATAATTTGCGTTGGAAGGTTAACAATCTCAAGGTAAGAAAGAGTTATAAGAATATCAAAGATTTGTGAAGATTTCTCAAAATAGAATACGAGTAAATCCTTTTCGATACGGGTGCTATTGAGAACAACAAAGCACTTTGCAAACTCATTCAATTTTTCGTCAAAAATGAAATTATTTAACTTTTTCATAGCCACTTAATAAGTGTAATACTTTTAGGGTATCTTGCAAGGGGAAGTTTGCCTCAAATGAAATGTAGTCTTCGCCAAATTGGACGTTCTTTGCAACCTTTGACAGGCTCATAAGGTCATCAACGGTAATTTTGCTTGTGCGTTCAATTATGATAAATACTCGTTTCCCTTCTTGGTAGATTTCCCTTGCCTGGATTTCTCTTGCATGCACCATTATTTCCCCAACGGTTAAAAGATTTCTTACTTCAATTGGTGGATAGCCAAACTTGTCCCAAAGTTCTCCCTCGATTTTCCGAAGTTCATCAATTGATTCTGCAAGGGTTATCCTTCGATAGTAGTTTATACGTTCTGCATTGAGTGGAATGTAGGTTTCCTTTATGTAATAACTTTCATTTAAGCGCACTGATACTTCTTTTACTTCACTTACACTAACGCCTTCAAGTTCTTTAATCGCCTGGTCCAGAAGTGACAAATACATGTTGTATCCAACAGAAATGATATGCCCGTGTTGTTCTTTTCCAAGAATATTCCCTGCACCTCGAATTTCAAGGTCTTTCATTGCGATTTTGAGTCCTGCGCCTTCATCTGAAAATTCTCTTATTGCTTCAAGACGTTCTTCTGCAATGGCGTTTAAACTTTTCTCAGTGTAGAAAAAGTATGCATATGCTTGGATTGAAGACCTTCCGATACGCCCTCTAAGTTGATACATTTGAGAAAGGCCAAAATTTTCTGCTTCAATTACAATGAGTGTATTTACCGTTGGTATATCAAGCCCATTTTCAATGATTGTTGTTGCAACGAGGACATCGGTTTTCCCTTCATAAAAGTCAAGCATCACGTCTTCGATAACTTCCTTTCGCATCTTTCCATGTGCAACAGCCACTTTTGTGTTTGTAAGATTCCGTATAAATTCTCCCATGCTATAAATCTTTTCAATGTTGTTGTAGACGACAAATACCTGTCCGCCTCTTTTTATTTCGTAGTTTATTGCGTTTTTCATTACATCAACATTGAAAGGCATCGCAAATGTCTTTACAGGGATTCTCCCTGTTGGTGCGGTGAGAATTAAAGAAACGGGGCGAAGTTTTATAAGGGAGGCGTAGAGTGTTCGAGGGATTGGTGTTGCAGAAAGTGTCAAAACATCGACAGTTGCTCTCAACTCTTTTATAATTTCTTTGTGCTTTACACCAAACTTTTGCTCCTCATCAATAATAAGAAGTCCAAGGTCTTTTATTTCTACGTCCTTTGAAAGAAGTCTATGGGTGCCAATTACGATATCAATTTTTCCATCCTTGAGGTCTTTTAGAATCTCCTTCTCTTTCTTTGTGTTAGTTAAACGCGAAAGCATTTCAATACGCACAGGGAAAAGTCGTAAGCGCTCCTTAAATGTGCGTTCGTGTTGCATTGCAAGGATTGTTGTCGGTGCAAGCACCATCACCTTTTTTCCGTTAAGGACAACTCTAAGAGAGGCTCTTATTGCAACTTCCGTTTTTCCGTAGCCTACATCTCCTACAATGAGTCTATCCATCGGCTCCGTGTCCTCAAGATCTGCGTAAACTTCCTCTATTGCTTTCATCTGGTCTTCTGTAAGTTCATATGGGAATGATAAGTCAAGAATACGCTCTTCCTGTGGGTGAGGCTTAAAAGGAGGGCGCTTATATATTTTTCTTTTTGCTTGGATGAGAAGCAATTTTTTTGCAAGTTCTTTTGCTGATTCTTTTGCCTTTTCTTTTGTCTTTGCCCAATCATTTCCTTTGAGGGAATTGAGGGTTACGATTCTTCTGTCGCCAATGTATTTTTCGACAAACCCAATACGCTCTAATGGGACGTATAGTTTTTCACCATCTCTATATTCGATAAGGAGAAATTCCTTTGGTGTTTCGCCTAATTTTACAAGTCCTCTAAAAATACCAATACCAAAGTCCCTGTGGACAACAAGATCTCCAACTTTTAGTTCTTCAAGGGAAACGATCTCCCTTGAGAAGATGATTTTCTTTGGTCTTTTTGTGGGTTCAAGATGAAAGAAAAGTTCCCTATCTGTAAGGACAATGATTTTATCTCCTTCAAAACCTCTATCGAAAAAGCCTTCCTGGACATAAATGCCTGTTTTTTCCTCAAGGATTGTTGTGTATGGAAGTTCATATGCATTTAAAATTTCTTTAACCCTGTCGAAATTTTCGGTTTTTATGAGAATTGTGCGTCTATTTTTTTCGTTTATGAGGATATCCTTGAGATTTCCAAGCATAATAAGGCTTTCTGAAAGTTCTTTTACATGAAAGTCGAGCGCGTTTTCGAGCATAGAGCCAAATTCAATAACCTTTCTGTTTAAAAGCAATTTTTTGATTGTTTCTTCAATTGGTTCATATTCGACGAGATTGCCGTAATTTTCTTTTTGTGTGGCTATGAATTCTTTAACGCTTTCAAGGAATTTATCGATATTAACATCAAAAAGGACAACTGTGCTATCGGAGATATAGTCAAGAATAGTTCTGTATTTAAAGTGTATACCGTTTTCAAGAAACTTTGGGTAAAAATTGAGGCCGAAGTTTCTTGATTTTTTTAACTCTTCAATATCTTTAAGGACAATATCTTCCGTAAACTCGTTTACGTTTTTTAGTTTTTTTCGGATTGTTTTTTCGATTTTTTCGATCTCACTTTCCTCAATGTATTTAATCGATGAGATTGTTATGCTATCTACATTTTCCTCTGCAAGCAAAAGTTCGTTTAGGATTGCAATTTTTTCAACACGGTCGAAATCAAGTTGAATTCTTACAGGCTTTTCGTAATCAAACGGGAATATATCAATTATTGCACCTTTTACTGAAAATTCGCCTGGGTGCTCAACCTCGGCACTTCTTTCAAAGCCAAAATCTACAAGGGTGGTTGTAAGATTAGTTAGCGTAACTGTGTTGTTAAGTTTAATCGTGAGTTCTTTAATGGTATTTTCCGAAGGTGCATAGTCAAAAATGCCTTTGAGTGTTGTTATTAAGATTTTCGTGTTCTTTATGGATTTGATTGCCTTTTTCTTTTTAAAGATGATCTCTTTGCTTGAAAATCCAACTTCGTATGGAAAAAGGCCAAATTCGTTAAAAACAATGTTATTTTTAAAAACCTTTGCAAGTTTATCAAGGTTGTCTTCGTTAGTTATTAGAAGGGTGGGTGTATCAAGTTCGTTTAAGACGGCATAGAGAACACCTGTTAAGGATGTGTTTATTCTTACATGGCGCTCGTTTTTAAGGAAGTTTAAGTAGAAATTTGGATTTTCTACGATATTTTTAAGTCTCATTGGTTAAATTCTCTTTGCGCTACTTCAACGCCTTTTGAGATGATTGTTTCGATTGCTTTTACTGATCTTTTAATGACATCTAAAATAGCAAATTTTTCGTCTTTCCCAAATTCTTCAAGGACATAATTAACAACTTCTTCTTTATTGATTGGCCTTCCAATGCCAATGCGCACCCTTATAATTGGGTCCTCTACAAGTTCTTTGATGGATCTTACACCTTTGTGCCCTGCATCGGATCCACCTACCTTTATCCTAAGCGTCCCAAGTGGCAAATCAAGATCGTCGTGAATAACTATTATATGTGTTGATGGCACCAAAAAACCATCCATAAGCTGCTTAACAGCTCTTCCTGAGAGGTTCATATACGTTAAAGGCTTTGCAAGAATAATGTTGTATTCATTCCCACTAATATTAACGGTTCCCTTTCCATAGAGGGCGTTAAACTTTGCAAAATTTACTTTAATTTTCCATGCCTTTGAAAGCTCATCAATTACCATAAAGCCAACATTGTGGCGTGTATTTTCGTATTCTTTTCCAATATTTCCAAGTCCAATTATTAAATGCATATCAATTTATTATATTCTATAGGGGAATTTTATTAAAAAATGTGGCTAATAATGAAGGCATATTACTTGACTTTTATTTTAATTATGTATAATTTTACTAAGGGGAGGTTATGAAGAAAGGGTATATTCTTATAGTTACAACTGTTGTTATAGCTTTGATTCTTACAGGACTCTTGTATGCAACCAGTGTTTGGTTGAGAACACATGCAATGGAACTTTCTGAAATTTCACAGCGTGAGATTGCACTTTACGTTGCTCAATATGGTATAAATGAAATGATTTACAACTTAAATGCAGGAAGTTCATACTCAAATGGACAATCAATAAGTGGAACGACTCCAAGCGGATATTCTTACACTGCTACATACTACACAGGTGATACTTTTGGTGGAATTGGATATATTAAAGGGGTAGGAACTGTTGGGAATTTTACAAGGACAGTATATGGTTCAATAATAGGTGGATCTTCTTCGGAAGCATTCAAATATTGTCTTTATACTCAAACGGGAAAATATACAAAAACAAATTCAAATTCTAATATAATTACTATGAATAACCCTATATATAATTTAACTTATAATCTTGAACCAGCGTCAGTTCCTATACCTGACTTTGCTTCATATACGAATCCAAATAATTATCCTGCAAATACATTTAAAAAACGTAATTACTCAAGTGATAATGTAACATATAGAGTATTCATTGATGCCAATAAAGTTGTGTTTCTTAACTATACAGGAAGTTCTCCTTCTGCAACTCTTACGATTGATTTTGCCCATAATTCTGCAACGAGTGTTAATATAACAATTATTACTAATTTTCCAGCTGTAAAATTTATTCACCTTGGAACAAAGGCTAATGAAATTGAAGGAAGAGACTTTTCTTGGAATCCAATAAGTTATAATCAAACAACTAAGTATCCGGTTTTTATACACTATCCAACCTTAACTTCTAATAGTAGTGTTAATTTGAATCTTGACTATTTGGGAAATGATGGCAACACATTTACTATAAACGGACTCTTCTATTCAAATTCTAATGTATCTATCGAGTATGGAGGCTTTTACTGGGGGTTTGTTAATTTTAAGGCACCTCTTTTTGCAAAGAGTCTTTCGACTGATTGGGATTATTTGGAGGTATTAATTGACCTGAATAACGATAGCAGACTAACAACAGAGACTATATTTGATTATACTCTTGATACGTTTAAATATCCGCCGCCGTACTTTATGGGTACCTCTGGCTATTCTTACCTTGTTGGCTCTTATAGGGAGGAGTATTAATGAAGAGAAAAGGGTTTACTCTCATTGAACTTGCCGTATCCATTGCGCTTATTTCAATAGTGGTGCTGTGGAGTATTAACATTTTTACTAACCTTGGCAAGAATGAATCTACAAGTTCCGACCTTGAGATTGCAACAACGCTTGCATCTTTAAAGGTTGAAGAGATAAAAGGCTATTCATATAGTGAACTTTCGTCTCTTTCAACACCGCAAACTGGCACATTCCCTCCGCCTTACGATGCCTTTTCTTATAGAATTGATTTTACATCTTCAAGTTCCTCTTCAAATTACTATATTAGGCGTGCAACAATTTCAATTTTTAAAGGAAATAGCACAACTCCTTTGATTAAAATGGATGCAAATTTCCTGAGGAAAATTTCTGATGGTGCAAATATCGGTTTGTAATTCAAGTAAGACATTGAAAAGAAAAGGTTTTACTCTTGTTGAAATTGCAATCGTTATTACGCTAATTTTAGTCCTTGCAATTCCAATTGGGGTGCTCCTTATGAATTATACACAGGGAAACATTTTTAGTAGTTCTTACATAAAAGAGCAATATTATGCTAATGTGATTATGCAGGATATTGAGCAAAGGATAAGGCGAGGAGATATGGGAAGTATAACTTTTTCAAATTATACGCTCTCTTTTACTTATACTGATGCAAATACTGATGGAAGTAAGAAAGAAACTCTTTATTGTGTATATGCGCTGGAAAATGCAAATACTACGAGTGCTATTTTTAAAAGAGGGATAAGTACATCTTCAAATCCTACAACGACCATTTTTCCAACGGGACTTGAGGCAGGTATTATCCAAGATTTTAATGTTTCTATTGGAACTTCTGCCCCGTATTATGTAGAAATAAAAATTCTTACAAAATCAAACTTTACTTTGGCAAATAAAGTATATTTGTTAAACTATGGAAGGTAGGTCCGTATGGGTGAGAAACTTTTAGGTGTTTCAATTAGTGAAAATGCGATAAGGTGTGCACTTGTTGAAAGAGGCGAAGAAATTACCATTAAATCGCTCTTTGAAATAAGTTTTGATGATTTTAACAATGTTTCGCAGAATAAAGAAGTTATAGATTCTTTGAAGGCATTCCTAAGAAAAAATCGATACGATAGTTGTGCAATTTCTCTTCCCGCAAGTGCAGTCCTTACAAGGCTTAAAACCGTTCCAAAACTTCCGCAAGAAAAAATTGTAAAACTCATTCAAACAGAGATAAGAGATTATGCAATTTTTGAAGGTGAAAATGTTTCTCTCGGATTTGCTGAATTGGAGAAAACTGAGGAAGGTGTTGAGGTTATTTGGGCTGCAACAAAAGAGTCAACACTTCTTTCAACTTTAAATTTTCTTCATAAGGTAGGCATAAAAACAAGGAGGATAACGATTCCTCAACTTGCAATTGCTGAGTTTATAGACGAACTATACAAAGATGATTCCTATGCAGTTGTAAATGTTGATAGGGCTACAACAACTCTTACGGTTTCTAAAGGAAAGAGAATCATCTTCAATTATACTCAGGATGTTGGTTTCCAAGCGTTTAAGGAAAACGATGTTTCTTTGAAAGGCACTTGGGTTGGGAATATTGTTTCATCTCTCAATTATGTGTCAAGAAATTTGAATATTGCCATTAAGAAGATTTATCTTGTAATTAATAACAGTGAAAGTTTTGATATGTTGCCATATCTAACAGGAAGGGTTCCCATACCAGTGTTGTTATTGACACTTCCTGAAAATGTGTCATTTGAAGATGAAAGTGACTTTATAAAGTATCAGAAAACTGGTGGAAATGAGTTTGTTGTTGCAGTTGGCCTTGCGTTATCTTCACTTATTAAAAGAGGTGAAGCGTATTATTTATCTCTTACAGAGCACTTTCTAAGAGAAAAATTGTCAGAGCGCCTAAAAGTTCTTACAATGGTTCTTGTTCTTGTTGTCGTAAATGGTGCATTTGCTTTAGCATACCCATATCTTTCTGGTAGTTTAAAATCGACAACAGAAAAGTTAAATAGTGTTAAGAAGTCCATAAGTGAGATTTCAAAGCCTGTTTTGGATGTAAATAAATTGCAATTAGAGTTGCAGGCAGTAAATGGAACTTTGAATTCTTTAAAAAATCTGGAGGTGTCAATTTATACACTTCCTAAATATTCTCTTGTTTTAAAGGAATTACAGAGTTTATCGCCGCAGGGTGTATCTTTAATCGAACTTGCGCTTAAAGAAGATGGTTCAGTTTCGTTAAGAGGCACATCAAATACATTCAAAAATGTGTTTAACTTTGAGGAGAATCTTTCAGGTGCAAAATACCTGAAAAATGCAACTGTTCTTGAGATAATTAAAGATAAGGAAGGTTCAAATATCTTTAGCATGGAGATGCAAATGAGGAAGGCAAAATGAAAAAGAATGGGCGACTTACAAACATTTTTATTATCATTGCGTTAATTGAAATCGCACTTGTGCTTTTTTATGCAGGCTTTCTTACGTTTAGTCTCTATTCTACATCAAGAGCACTTTCGCTTAAAACTGCGGAACTTCAAGAACTTGTTGCACAATCTGGCACAATTGAAACTTTAAAGAGCCAAATAGAAAAAAGTAAAGCAAGTATTTCGGAAATTAAATCAAATTTCTTTAATGATGACTCACTTCTTAGTTTTTTTAAGAATTTTTATGATATCTGTGCAAGTAACGGTGCTGATCTGCAGCACATAACATTTTCAACACTTTCAACTGTTCTTGACACAAGTCCACCACTAAAAACTTTACCTGTAAGCATAGAGTTTAAAGCAAACTATAATAGTGTTATAAAGATTTTTGAATATCTTGAGAATTACAAGATGCACATAAAAGAGGTTAATTTTTCATTTCATGGCATTGATTCATCCTTAGACATAGTATTTTACGTATTTACTAACTCCTCTGATAGGTGGGTCTACGAAAGGATGGCTCAACCATGACCGGAAATCTTAAACTCGGAGAAATCCTTCTTAATGAGGGAAAAATATCAAAAGAACAACTTGAGAGTGCACTTCTTGAACAGGCTAAAACAGGAAGAAAATTGGGTGAGATTTTAATCGAAAGAGGACTTATAACACCAACGGAATTATCAAAGCTTCTCGAAAGACAATCAAGTATTCCTTCTATTTCGCTTGAAGAAATACAACCTGATCCGAATATTTCAAGTGTGCTTCCCGAACTTTTTGTAAGAGTAAATAAGGTTTTGCCATTAAGAAGGATAAATGATGCTCTTGAAGTAGCAGTTGTTCCACCAATAAATCCTGAAGTTCTTGAGAATGTGAAGTTGCTTACCGGTCTTAAGGTAAAACCTTACATTATAAGTGATAGTGAATTTGACAGGGCGCTTAACAAAATATACTCCATTGAAACAAAAGTTGATAAAGTGATCTCAACAATTGGAAGAAAAAGAGAAGAGGCACAAATTCGTGTAATTTCAGAGGTGCCTACAGGTGCAGAACCAACAACAGTAAATCTTGCAAATTCAATTATATCGGATGCTATCGGAAGAAATGCCTCTGATATTCATATCGACCCGCAACAAAATATTGCAAAGGTGCGTTATAGAATTGATGGCATTATGTATGATATTTTGAGTATTCCTAAAGAGATTGCAGAGTCAATTGTGTCTCTTATAAAAGTGAATTCCGGTATGGATATTGCAGAAAGACGTCGTCCTCAGGATGGTCATTTTTCTGCAAAACACGAAGATGAATTCTACGATTTTAGGGTATCCTCAATGGGAACATCTTTTGGGGAAAAATTAAATATAAGAATTCTAAGTAAGCAAAAATTACTGATGCCCCTTGAGCGACTCGGGATGCTCAAAGAACAGTTTGATGTATTTTTGAATCTTATAAAGCGCCCATATGGTATTATTCTTGTAACAGGCCCAACAGGGTCTGGAAAAACTACCACTCTTTATTCTGCAATTTCAACGCTTAATACAGGAGAGAAAGAAATAATAACTCTCGAAGATCCTGTTGAATATAACATTAGTGGTATTGTCCAAATCCAAATTAACGAAGAGGCAGGTATCACATTTGCATCTGGCCTAAGGTCGATCTTAAGACTTGACCCAGATATCGTGATGGTTGGAGAAATTAGAGACCTTGAAACAGCAAAAATTGCGGTTGAGGCATCTCTAACTGGACATCTTGTATTTGCCTCCATTCATACAAACGATGCAGCATCAACTCCTATAAGGCTTCTTAATCTTGGGGTTGAGCCCTACTTACTTGCTTCATCACTTGCAGGAGTTATCGCTCAAAGGCTTGTGCGTGTCATTTGTCCAAATTGTAAAAGGGAATATACGGCAGATCAATCTGAAAAAGAGGTTTTTTTACATGAACTAAAGGTTGATGTTGATAAACTTTTTACAGGTGAAGGGTGCCCTATCTGTGGCGAGACAGGATACAAAGGAAGGACTGGCATTTTTGAGATAATGGAAGTAAACGAGAGTATTAGGGAACTTATAGAAAAATCTGCTCCTTACAATAAAATAAAAGAAGAGGCAATTAGGTCTAACATGATTTCGATGAGACAGGCAGGCTTAATCAAGGCAAGAGCAGGCATTACTACACTTAAAGAAGTTGAAAGAGTTGCAGGCTTATGAGCGAATTTAGATACATTGCCGTTGATAAAAATGGGAAAACCGTAAAAGGTCAAATTAATGCCTCTTCAAAAAACGAAGTTCATGCAATTCTTGAAAGAAAGGGACTGTATCCTCTCGAAATAAAGGAGTTTAGGGCTTCAAAAATAAAATTAAATCTAAGTTTCGGTGTGTCAAAGGTTAATGATGAAGCATTAATCCTTTTTACAAGCGAACTTGCAACGCTTATCCAGTCTGGCTTAACAATAGTTGATGCACTTCAAGGACTTTACGACCAGGAAGAAAATCCAACTTTAAAAAAGATAATTATGGATATAAAGGAAAATATCGAGGGAGGAACTTCCATAAGTAACGCCTTTAAGAAATATCCAAGTGTGTTTTCTTCAATTTATACAAGTTTGCTTACTGTGGGAGAGGCAACAGGGCGTCTGGACAAAGTCTTGTTTGGAATTTATCAATATCTTGAAAGAGATTTAGACATTCGAAGGAAGATTTCGAGTGCCTTCGCATATCCAAAATTTGTGGTAATTGTTGTTACAGGTGTTGTAATATTTATGCTTTCGGTTGTTTTACCGAGATTCACTGCAATGTTTACTGCGGCTGGTGCAAATTTGCCAACTCCAACAAGAATTTTGCTTTCTGTGAGCAACTTTATACGCTTTAAGTGGTATATAATTGTTGCTGTAATTGTGATGTTTTACGCTATTTACAGAATCATTTATTCTACAAAAAAGGGGCGCCTTGCAATTGATTTACTAAAATTGAAAATACCACTTTTTGGGCGGATAAATAAATTTGGAAGCCTTTCAAGGTTTGTGCGTTCCCTTGCTCTTATTAGTGGAAGTGGTTATAACATTTTAGATGGTCTTATGATTGCGTCTTCTGTTGCAAATAACGCCTATATAATAAAAGAAATTGAAGAAGTTGCTAAAGATATACGATCAGGAGAAAGTTTCTCAGAATCTCTTACACACAGAAGTTTTTTCCCAAGGGTTATGGTGCAGATGGTATCAGTTGGCGAAAGATCAGGGCTTCTCGATTCATCCTTAGAGCGCCTTGCAGATTTGTGGGATAGATCCCTTGATTACACGCTTAGAAATCTTGCCTCAAAGATTGAGCCTGCACTAATTGTTATCCTCGGTGTAATCGTTGGATTTATTGCACTTGCAATGTATCTTCCAATGTTTACTTTGCCAAGTCTTATAAACAAGTAGAATTAACCTCTATCAATTTTATTTAAATAGAAATTGCTCTTTTGTTATCGAAGTATTATCGGAGAGAAGATTTTCAACTGTGATAAGCGTGCCGAGAAAAGGTTCTTCGCCAATAACTTTAAGTTTTCTTTTGATGGTGTCATCAAGATACTGCTTTAATGTGCTTGACATAAATGAAGTAAGACCTTTTTCTTCAATTAAGTAGGCTTTGTAATATTCCTTTTTGCCTGTATAGTAGGCTGTGATTATTGCATCAAGTTTTGATCCGTTTAAAATGAGCGTTATCGTGTTAAAGCCGCTATCTTTCATCACAAACTTTACACCGTTTTTAAGGAGCTCCTTTAAGCTGAGTAGATTCTCAAAATTTCTTGAGAGTATGTATGAAAATGTAAATGAATCTGAAAGAACGTTTGGTAGCTCTATCAGAAATTCTTTCATAATTCGAGGTTTGTCAAGAGTTCCATTGTGCATGAAGAAGAGGTTAATCCCATTTGGAAGCGAAAACATATAGGGATGTGTGTTGATTAAATTTACTTCACCTGCGGATTTTTTTCTTACATGAAATCCAAATGCAAATTTCTCAAAACGTGCTAACGTGTCTTTGAATATTCTGATTTCTAAAGGACTTTCAAAAATAGGACTTGTTGACCTTGTGTAAATTTGTGATAATTTTTCACCATTTTTTCCAAAAAGGACATATCCAAAACCATCCTGATGGCTTGTAGGGGTTTCTCCATAGGTATTGTCAGATTGAGATGCTTTAACCAGAGCGTCAATAAGCGAATATACTGTTTCAATATTTTCCTTGTTGCTTTCTACAAAAAGTATTCGGCACATGTTCCATTATAATGAATTTTATCTCTATCCCCAAAACCCTTCAAACATTTTTAATTTTCCAAGGGAAGTTAGAGTAAAGGAGCCTTATTAACCCCCTCAAATGGTTGAAGATGGATGCATCACTTTCTATTAAGTGTCATGCCGAAATGACTTTCTGAGGCATCTCCTTTTAATAGAGGAGGGCAATGCCCTCCTCTAACTCCACCCAAAAAAATAAAAATCCTTTGCCGTTTAGGGGGAGTTAGAGGGGGAGAATCGCAAGTCCCCCTCTATTAAAGGAGGAGATTCCTCGTGGCTTCGCCACTTCGGAATGACCGTCGTTTGTCATTCCGAACAAAGTGAGGGATCTCTCAAATTTGAGGGGGAAACTAACCCCCTCAATACTCCCCCCCAAAAAGTCATCCCGAACGGAAGTGAGGGATCTCCGCCTTTTCAGGGGGAGTTAGAGGGGGGGAGCCTTTTTAATCCGCCTCTAAATTAGGACACCCTCCTCCAACTCCTTCTAAAAACAAGCAAGAATACTTTTTTGTTTTTTATGGGTAGTTTGAAGGGGTTGAAATATCCCCTTCGGTTTAATGGGGGAGTTAGAGGGGGAGAATCGCAAGTCCCCCTCTAATTAATTAAAGGAGGAGATTCCTCAGTCGCTCACGCTCCTTCGGAATGATTCGGTAATTTGTCATTTCGACGAACGAATGTGAGGAGAAATCTCCGCTTTTCAGGGGGAGTTAAAGTGGGAGCCTTTTTAATCCCTCTCTATTAAAGGAGGAGATTCCTCGTGGCTTCGCCACTTCGGAATGACTAATAAAAACAAAAGAACATTCTTTTTCAAGGGGAGTTAGAGGGGGAAATTGTAAGTCTCCCTCTAATTAAATGAGGAGATACCTCGCTTCGCTCGGTATGACTTAAAATCTGATGGAAAAAGACCCCCAATCTCAACTAATGAAACACCAAAATTCGCTCGACATGACTAAGTGTCCGTCATTGAATGTTGGAGGGATTTTTTGCTTTTTAAAAAGTAGTAAGAGGACTTTTATATTTTTCAGGTGTAAGTAAAATATTTTGATGGAAATAATCCCTTCATATGGGTTTTACCAGTATTTAAAATTACTGAGTAATGCTCCCAAAAGGGTTGTCCTTATGAGCCCGAAAGACAACTTAGATGTTCTCTATAAAAAGCACATTGATGAAGCAAAACTTTATTTGCCATATATTGGTGATAGTATGGAAGTTCTTGACTTAGGAAGTGGAGCAGGATTTCCTGGAATTCCACTTGCTATAATGAAGCCGCAAAGTCAATTCTATCTTCTTGATAAAAGAAAAACTCATACGGATTTTTTGAGAAATGTTATCACCATACTTAACCTTACAAACGTAAAAGTAATTAACCTTGATGCAGAACTTCTTAAAAGAAAAAATCTTACTTTTGAGGTGGTTGTTGCAAGGGCAGTTAATAGGATTGATGTAATTCTTTCGTGGATCAAAGACAACCTTAAATCAAACGGCACTGTTGTACTTGGGAAGAAAAAGGATATAGAGAACGAATTAAAAACAATAAAGTCGCCTTTTCATTTAAAAGAACTTATAGAAACTTCTTTTGGTTATCTTGTCGTAATAAAAAAGCTATAGATATGTTTCAATAAACTCCTTTACATAATTATTAATAAGGTCTTTGTCGTAGTCCATTGTTGCAACGTGGTATGAGTTTTCAAGATAGATAACTTTTACATCCTTAGAGGAAACATTGTTAAGCGTATAATCTACATTTTCAAGTGGCACAACGTGGTCCTCTCTTGACTTCAAAATAAGTAGTGGTTGTGTTATTTTTTTAAGGTCTTTTTGCACAATATTTAGAAGTTTTACCATTTCATATGCTCCACGTGTTGGTGTCCTGTCGTATGCAGGTTCTTTAACGGTTGGATCTTTTATATCTGAGCTAATTGCAGGCATTGACTTTACAAAGATACTTAAAATTGGGAGAAGCTTTACCTTTGGGTCATTTAGAACAACAATATGGTTAATAAGGGCACCTCCCTTTATTTCAGGGTGACGCTCAAGCATGTAAAGAGTTAGCGCACCACCCATTGAAAGTCCAGCAACAAAAATGTTCTTAGTTCTTTCTTGAAGTTTTTTGTAGGCAATTTCAACATCGTTAAGCCAATCACTGTATTTTACTTTGTTGAGGTCTTCCCATTTGGTTGCATGTCCGCTTAAACGTGGTGCCTCAACGTGGTAACCCTGCACTGCAAGAAACTTAGCAAGATAAATTATGCTTCCAACAGTCCCCGTGAATCCCTGCAAAACGAGCACGCCAATATCTTTATTTCCAATACTACTAAAAGGCTTTCCTTCCTCCCAAATTTCACTCATGTTTCCTCCAAGGAATTAAGATAAATAAACCTCCTACGATTAGGAGAATTGGTATAATGTATCTTCGAACGTTTAACCAAAAGATATCTTCAATTGCAAGTGCTTTTGGAAGAAACATTAGGAGTGCGATTGCAACAAATATAATACCTGTCCAAATTGATCGCATTGAGTTTCTTATAATGCTTCCATAGATAAGGTAGGCAAGTCCTATTGAAAGAGCAATAAGGAAAATTACATTGAATGTGGTAAAGGGTAGAAGATAAAATTCCAGGGCAAGTAGAGCTAACCCAAAGAAAAGAATTACAAGATAGGAGATGGTCTCATTTTTGTGGGTATGACCTCTAAGTGCAAGGAAAGCGATACTAAGGAGGGTAAAGAATAGTGCAACAAATAGTCCAAAGGAATCGTGAATTGTTGCAAATTCTTTCAAAAGAAGTGTTAAACCCAGAGAAATCACAAGGATTCCAGAGAAAGCCTTACTTTCGGTAAGTCCCATAATTTACCTCCTAAATCCTTTCTGTGTAGAAATGTATTGAAAGGACTTGAGGACCAGTATGGGTTCCTATAACTGGTCCAAGTTGTGTAAGTGAAACGGATTTATTAAATTCTCTTTCAAGAAAATCTTTGTATTGTTCAGCCTCTTCAAGATTTTCTCCGTATGCAACAGTAATGTATTTAAGTCCAAATTTTGTAACTTTCTCTTTTGTAAGTTCGATCATTCTTTCTTTCCCTCTTTCAAGAGTTCGAGGTTGTTCGAGGACATTTACTATACCTTCATCAAAGAATAGGATTGGCTTAATTTTTACAACTGTTCCAAGAAGTGCTTTTGCTTTTCCGATTCTTCCAAGACGAGCAAGCCAAAACAAATCTGGGACAAGAAAATATATATTCATGTGCTTGTATAGAGTGGGGATAATATTCAAGACATCGCTTAAGGGCATATTATCTTCGAAGAGCATCTTAGCAATTTCAAGAATTTGATATCCCAGTCCCATCGATGTAAACTTTGAATCAAAGATATGGATTTTGTCGCTTTGAAGTGCTTCCTTTGCTGCATTTGCAGAGTTTATAGTGCCCGATAATCCTGCTGAAATATGAATAGAAATTATTTCGTATCCATCTTTAAGAAGGTCCCGATAGACACTCTCAAAATCTTCAGGTGCAGGTTGTGTTGTTTCTGGAAGGATGTTTGTCTCATGCAATTTTCTATAGAACTCATCGTGAGACATGTCCACGCCTTCACGGTAAACTTCATCACCAAATCTTACATAAAGAGGGACAACTTTTATATCATACTTTTCTAAGTATGCCTTTGGCATGTAACAGGTTGAGTCAGTTACAATTTTTACTTTTTGCATTATTTCACCTCCTTATTTTTGCAAACTACTCCTATTCCCAAAAACTCAGGACCAAGGTGAGCACCTAAAACAGGCCCGATTCTATATTTTGTTACCTTTTGGCCAAAAGTATCTTCAACTCTTTGTCTAAATTCCTCTCCTTCTTCCACATTTTCCCCATATATTGTATCAATATATTCAAATTCTCTGAACTTATTTTTTAATCCTTTTATAATATTAATAAGTTCTTCTGTTGAGCCTTTTCTTGTTCTTCCAAATTTGTAAAAGTCAATACGACCCTCATTCAGATGAACGATAAAGTATAGTTTTAAAGCAGTGGATATTTTGCTTTGAAAATGGCTTATGCGTCCGCCTCTTTCAAGGTATTGAATATCCATAGGTAGGAAAAACCCAAAGATTCTTGAATAAGACTTTTCTATTTCTTCTGCAATTTGTTCTCTTGTGTAGCCTTTGTTTGCAAGGTCATATGCAAGAAGTACCTTTCTTAAAAGGTTTGCAGAAGATGATTTTGAATCAATTACAGTAATTTTATCAGTTTGAAGGAGTGTTTTTGCTGCATTTGCAGAATTCACAGTTCCAGAAAGTCCCGTCGAGATATGTATCGAAACAATTTCGTGTCCTTCTTCGAGTAATGGCTTATAAACGTCTACAAAATCCTGCGGAGAAGGTTGAGAAGTCTCAAATTTTTCGCCGCTTTTAAGTCTCTTATAAAATTCATCGTCTGTAATCTCAAATCTCTCTTTCCACTGCCCCTTTTCGTTTTTTACATAAAGTGGAACAATTTTTATGTCGTATTTACTCAATTCATCTTCATTAAAATACGCAGTCGTATCTGTTACTATTTTTATCATCCAATCCCTCCTACAATATAATATGCAAACAATGTCGAAATCACAGCAATAAATACTCCGGTAATAAATTGCATTAAAGTATGGTCTTTAAGTGTAATTTTTAAATATGCTGCAGGCAAAAGAAAAAGATAAAGTAAACCTCCTTTTGGTCCAAAGATTAGAGTTAAAGTTGTTGAAGGTCCTGCAATTGATGATGCATGTCCAGAAGCTTTATATCCTTTAAGGTTTATAGCGCTGAGTACTATTCCTGTAATATTATAGGCAAGTGCAATGAAAATGGCTGTTCGTGTTGCTTTAATGAGCAAAATAACAATTAATCCTAAAAAGAAACTTACTGTGTTAATTATGAAAGAAACGTGTCTTTCTTTCTTAAAATCCCAGGGGTATTTAATGAATGTGAAAAATGAAAAACTCGGAATTACGGAAAAGAAAAGAAGCAATATAAAATACTCTAAAATACTAATGAGATTTGAAAGCCTTATAAGTGTTATCGTAAATAGCGCAATCGGTTGCTCAGAAATAAGAAATGTTAAAATCCTTTTCAATTTATTATTATCCATCTTTATTTACCTTTGGGAGAATTATTCCCTGTTGATTTTGATATTTTCCATGCCTATCTTCATATGAAACTTCGCATGGTTCATCGCCTTCAAAGAAAAGTACCTGCGCAATACCTTCATTTGCGTAAACCTTTACAGGAAGTGGTGTAGCATTAGAAATTTCGATTGTTACAAAGCCGCACCATCCTGATTCAAGTGGAGTAATGTTAACGATGATTCCGCTTCGAGCGTATGTGCTTTTCCCAAGAACAATGCAATGAACATTTCTTGGGATTCTAAAATATTCAACACTTCTTCCAAGTACATATGAATTTGGGGGTATAATAACAAAATCACCAGTGTAGTCCTGCAAAAGGTCTTTATCGAACTTTTTTGGATCAACAATTGCAACTTCTTTTCCGATTGCACCCGTAAAAACCTTGAATTCATTTGCAATACGCATATCATAGCCATATGAAGAAAGGCCGTAAGAAATTACACCATTGGAGACAAGATGGTCCACGAATGGTTCAATCATTTTTTCTTTTAAAGCCTTTTCTTTAATCCACTTGTCGCTTTTTAATCCCATGTTTTCTCCTTTATGTTTGCCATATTATAGTAAAAGTAATTTTTTATTCAAAATTTCCAAAAAACTGGACAATTTAAAACTTGTTTTTCTTTTATATTTTTGTATAAAATTTAACATGCTTGAATTATATTAAATTTATAAGTGCTATTAATGCATGAGTGATACACAAGGTTAAGAGACTTAATTAACATTATCGAAGATTACCGTCTTGATCGTGAAGATGTTAAATTTGAAGCTTCTGGTAAACCCTTGAGGAATTTGTACCGATTTTGTATACTTGATTAGATGTTAGAGTGCAAAGTCGATGGTTTTTATTTTAGAAAGGAAATACCATAGGGTTATATGAAATTTATTAATATAGCAGAAGAACAGTTAAGTAATGGCATAGAAAAAGCGTTTAAAAACCATGAGGATTTTTTTAAAGAGTACTTTTCTACACTTGAAGACAAAAAACAATTCCACGAAAATATAGAAGTCATTCTTAGAGACACTAATATAGATTTAACAAAGATTAATATAGGTTTATTAACAAAAAGGCTGTCATCACTTATGCGTTTACTTAAAAGATCAGTGAAAAAAATAGTAATTCCTGATGTTATTTTCTTTGTAGGATTAAATAATTTTGACGGCCACGGTCTTATTTTAAATGGAAAGCCATACATATTTTTAAATATGACAAGGATGAATGAGATGTTAGAGAATAAGTCATTTATTATTGACTTACATTTGCTTCACGAGACTTTCCATGCTATTCATTATTACCATTCACCGTCTTTTTATTTAAGAAACTATAAATCTACAGAGCATCATTATCTGAAAAGGATGCTTGCAGAAGGAGTTGCGACATATCTTTCGAAAGATTTCAAAAAAGCCAGTTTTGATAGCGCTTTATGGCTTGGACTTATTGATAGAGAACACTTTACGGAATGGGTTAAAAATTGCACAGTAATGAAGCGCAGCATGTGGGAATTAATAAAAAATGCAATAGCAAGTAATAATTTTGATGTGTCATTAATTAATACTTTGTTTGCTGTACCTGGTGCAAGACAAGAGGATTTAGTAAAAGGTCGTTTTGGATACTACTATGGAACTGAAATAGTTAGGAAAGTTGCTGAAAAGGAAGGATTGAGAATTCTATTTTTGGAGTACGAGGAATTCAGAAACTATGTAGAACCATACTTTAAAGAATAGCATGACAGAAATAAGATGTAATATATTAAAACCTTTAAGAATTACCAAAGATTAAAAATAAAGGAGAAATAGTCAAAAACTTGCTTAAATTAAAAGAAGTACGATTTTTTGTTCGTTCTTCTTATTTTTACAGAATTGATTAAAATTATAATTTGGAAAATTTAAGGAATTCTTTTACAATATAAAGGTGAATTTTTTGTATAAGTGGGTAATTTGTGCCCACTTTTTATTTTAAAAAATTATGGAACGAATAGAAAGTATTGTAAGAAAAAATGCAGAAAGGTTTAACATGATGGTGATAGAGTTATCTATCACCGCTGATACAATTGAAGCAATAGTATACAGGCGGACAAAAGGTATTACCGTTGGTGATCTTGAAGAACTTACAAGGGAGATACAGCGTGATTTGAAGGCAATTGGTGTTGAAGGTGTTTACGACATTAACCTTTCAACCCCAGGACTTGATAGGGTTTTGAAGGATAGAGCCGAACTTGATATTTTTGAAGGAAGAGAAGTGCGTTTTACTTATGAGGATGAGAAAGGACAGACTGTAACCAAAGAAGGCATTCTGAGAGGTAATGCAGGAGATGAGGTAAATTTTGAAGTTGATGGTGTAATGCTTTCAGTTCCCTTTTCAAAAATTGTAAGGGTTGCATTGTTTGAAAGAATGTTTGAAAAAAGAAAAGGGGGTAAAAAGTGATAGACATTGAAACCTTAAGAAACATTGAAAAAGAAGAAGGCATTCCCAAGGAAGAGATTATTGAGATAATAATTGAATCTATAAAGGAAGCCTATAAAAAGCATTTTGGTGAAGAGAATTCTATAGTTAAGGTGAATCTTGCAAAGGGTGAGATAAGACTCTACGCAGAGAAGATTATTGTTGAACGTGTAATGAATCCCATAACGGAAATTTCTCCAAAGGAAGCGCTTAACTTTACCGATAATCCAAAAATTGGCGAGAAGGTGCTTATAGAGATTCCCATAAGAACGCTTTCATCATCTGCAGTTATGGCTGCAAGGCAAGTTTTCATGCAAAGAATTGCAGAAAGAAAGAAGGAACATCTTGTAAATCTCTTTGCAAATAAGCAAGGAACCATTGTAAAAGGTAGAGTTACAAGAATAAAGGGAAGAGGCTCAATTGGTATAAGCCTTGAAGAGGGAATGCAAACAGTTGAAGGAATTCTTCCTTTCGAAGAGCAGATCCCCAATGAGCATCTTATAAGAGGAAAAGAGTATGACGTTTATGTTAAAGAAGTGAGAATCGGTGACAGAAATCCTTTAATAATCCTTTCGAGAGCAGAGCCAAATTTTCTTGCAAAACTTCTTGAAAGAGAAGTACCTGAGGTTGCACAAAAGATTGTTGAGATAAAGGGAATAGTACGTGCACCCGGTGATAGGGCAAAAGTTGCAGTTTTGAGTAAGGACTTACATGTTGACCCCGTCGGTGCATGTATTGGGCCAAAGGGCACGAGGATAAATGCTGTTTCCAAAGCGATTAACTTTGAGAAAATTGATATTATAAGATATAGTCCAAATCCAGAAGTGTTTATTGCAAACTCTCTAAGTCCTGCTGAAGTTAAGAGAGTAGAAATCATTCCAAACACAAAAGAAGCAAATGTTTATGTTGAGAAGAAGGAAGCCCCCATTGCGATGGGGAAGGATGGGATAAATGTTGCTCTGGCTTCAAAATTAACTGGATACAACATTCATCTTGTCGAGTTGGAAGAAGGTGAAGTAAATGAAGAAAGAAAGTAAGCAAGGAAAAAGGGTTTATGAACTCGCAAAAGAATTGGGATTAAAATCCCAAAATCTCATGGATATCATGCAGGAATTAGGAATTCCTGCAAAAAGCACCCTTTCTGTAGTTGATGCTGAATCGGCGTCTTTGATTTCTGACTATGTAAATGAATTGAAGCACAAGGCAAAGGAACAGAAGGAGGAACTCGAGAGCATTCCGGATAATATAACTCTTGTTGAATTTTGTGCTCACTTTGGTGTGCCAATTGAGGAAGTTAGAGAAAAAATAATGAAGTTTGGGCTTCCATATAAACCGTCTTACAGATATTCAAGGCAGGAAGTCCATTACCTTGCACAGGAATTAGGGCTTAAAGTTCCACCATTTCTTGATGAAGAATTTAAAAAACGTTTTGTAAAGCGTGCACCAGTTGTAACAGTTATGGGTCATGTTGACCATGGAAAGACAACACTTCTTGACACCATTCGTAAAACAAATGTTGCAGCAAGAGAAAAGGGACAGATCACTCAAGCGATTGGTGCTTCAACTGTAAGGATCCATGGAGAAGACATTATTTTCATTGATACACCTGGGCACGAAGCATTCACCGAGATGAGGCTTAGGGGTTCGCTTGTAACGGATATAGTTATTTTGGTTGTTGCGGCAGACGAAGGAGTGAAAGAACAAACAATCGAATCTCTAAACCACGCAAAGGCTGCAAGAGTGCCAATCATAGTTGCAGTTAATAAAGTAGATAAACCAGGCGCAGATCCAGAAATGGTTAAGCACCAACTTGCAGATAGAGGACTTTTACCAGAAGAGTGGGGTGGACAAACTGTTTATGTGCTTGTATCAGCAAAAACTGGGCAAGGCATTCAGGATCTTCTTGAAATAATAAGACTTCAAGCAGATTTACTTGATCTAAAAACTAATCCAAATACAATCGCATCTGGAACAGTTATTGAATCGAAGATTGATAAAAACGTTGGACCACTTGCAACAGTTATTGTTCAAACTGGAACCTTGAAAGTTGGCACATATTTAAGAGCAGGAAATACGGTTGGAAAAATTAGATTTTTGAAAGATACCTTTGGTAAAAATGTGAGTTTAAGCCCAGCTGTTTCTGCGGTTGAGATTGCAGGATTGGAAGAAATCCCTGAAGCAGGAGAGATATTCTATGAACTTTCTGGTATTGAGGAGATGCGTGAAGAGAAAGAAAAAATAGAAGAGGCAAAAAAGAAAGCAAAAGAGGAAGGGCGTGTCCCAAAAACTCTTGAAGATCTTTTGAAGGAAATGGAAGAGCGTGAAGAAAAAAGGCTTTATGTTATCCTCAAGGCAGACACTCAAGGTTCACTTGAAGCAGTTAAAAGAGCAATAAGTGAGATTAAGTCGCCTATTCCTATTGAGATTGTGCATGAAGGCGTGGGAGGTATTGTAAAAAGCGATGTTCTTCTTGCATCTGCCTCTAAGGGATTTATTCTTGGCTTTAATGTAAGGCCAGTTCAAGAAGCCGTAAATGAAGCAAAATCAAGAGGAATCGAGATAAGAACTTACGATATAATATTTGAACTTATTGATGAGATTGAAAGACTTTTGAAAGGTGCACAGACCAAAGAAACAAAGGAAGTTGTCATTGGAAGAGTTACTGTTAAGCAAACATTTAAGGTGCCAAATGTTGGAACTGTTGCAGGGTGTCTTGTTGCCGATGGTAAAATTTACAGAGGCGCAAAGGTTAAGGTTATTAGAAATAATGCCGTTATTTACACAACGGAGGTTTCATCACTAAAGAGATTCAAAGAAGATGTAAGAGAGGTTGTTAAGGGATATGAATGTGGCGTTGGATTAAAAAACTTCAATGACATAAAAGTTGGAGATGAGTTTGAAGTAGTTGAGGTGCAAGAAGTTTAGTAAATGCCACTGTTTATTTGTCCAACACCAATCGGAAATCTCAAAGATATAACGCTAAGAGTGCTCGAAACACTTAAAAGCGTTGACTATATAGTTGCAGAAGATACAAGAGTTACAAAAAATCTACTTAATAAATACGAAATAAAAACACCTTTAAAGAGTTTTCATTCTTACTCAAACAGGCATGTTTTGGATAGTATTATTGAAGATCTTAAAAAAGGTCTTTCAATTGCGCTTGTTTCCGATGCAGGTACTCCATGTATTTCAGACCCAGGCTATGAACTTGTTAAAAGATGTGTTGAAGAAGGTATTCATTTTGAGGTTTTACCAGGACCGAATGCAGTGCTTCCTGCACTGATTCTATCTGGTTTTCCACCTGATAGATTTTTTTTCTATGGATTTTTGAAGAGAACCGGAGGCAAAATAAAAAAGACATTTGAATACTTTAAAGATTTTGAATATCCTGTTATTTTTTACGAATCTCCTTATAGACTTTTAAAAGTGCTTTCAATAATGAATGAAGTTTTTGATGCAAACCGTCATGTTGCAGTTGTAAGAGAAATCTCAAAAATACATGAAAGTGTAGTAAGGGGAACCGTCCAAGAAGTTTTAGATTACTTTACAAAGAATCCTCCAAAAGGCGAGATTGTAATCGTCCTTGGTGGGAATGAAATGAAAATATAAAAAGGGGGAATATTTCCCCCTTTTAAAAATTTATCAATCCTAATATACTATGGTTTCCAATTTATTGCACCGTATGCATTCACAAGTCCATATCCGTAATACTTATCCCAGCCCTTTGTGCCAAGGTCTTTTGCAGTTGATTGAAGCGCTGTTCTTACCTGCACGTTTGTAAACTCAGGATGTAAAGACAGAACTAATGCTGCAACAGCCGCAACATGCGGGGTTGCCATAGAAGTTCCCTGGAAGAAGTAGTATCCAAAGTTTGTTGGGCTTCCTGAAAATGTCTGTTGTAAAATTCCATCTCCATAGCCGTCCTTGTTTTGATCAACTGAAGTATCTCCGCCTGGTGCAACGATATCAAGTGCACTTCCGTAGTTTGAATATTTTGCTCTTCTTCCATCGAAACGAGTTGCACCAACGGCAATACACTCTGTGTAGGCTGCTGGGTAACTCACTAAAGGTCTTCCATCATTTCCTGCAGCACAAACGATAACAACGCCTTTGTTATAAGCATATTTAATTGCATTATATAGAGTTGTTGAGCCTTGGCTTCCTCCTAAGCTCATATTAATGACTCTTGCACCGTGATCTGCAGCCCAAATAATTCCATTTGCAATCGCATCATAGGTGCCGGAGCCAGAACTATCAAGTACCTTTATAGGAAGAATTGTTGCTTCGTATGCAATACCTGCACAACCAATACTGTTATTTGTGGATTGTGCAATTGTACCACACACATGAGTTCCATGTCCGTTATCGTCATTTGCGTGGGTGTCATTATTAACGAAGTCGTAGGCATTTGCTGTATCAAATTTAGTATTTGCAAGGTCTGGTGCAAGGGCATATTGGGTGCCTGTAACAGGATCGGTGTAATTTTCATATGCAACGCCTGTGTCAATTATTGCAACTTTTACACCTGCTCCTCTTGTGATATTCCATGCAGAAACTGCTTGGACTCCAAAATTAGATGCATAACCATTTGAGAGCATTCCGTAATCGTAGAGATCCCACTGATATGGAGAAAAATATGGGTCGTTTGGGAGTGAAAATGCATGAGCGACATAGTTTGGTTCAACATACGCGATATCGGGATCGCTAAGCAAAAGTCCCTTTACGGCATCAAGAGTTTTTGATTGAGGAAGTGTGAACACTGCAAAATTCTTAAGCCCAACCTTTTTCACCTTTATTGAATTTGCATTTTCAAGAGCCTTTGCCTTAAGAGTAACATTAACACCGTCCCTGAATCCAACGATAAATTCGTTAGGAACCTCATAAGATCCATGAGGATTGGTAGTGCTTCCTACAAAAAGTGGTTCTGCGCTCTTTACACCTGCAAAGACAGAAAGCAAGAGTGCAACTAAAACTACACTTACTAATACTTTCTTCATACTCTCCTCCTCTAAAGTATTTTCCGTTATTATATAAAGATTTTTCTTTAAGTCAAGAATCCAAATTACCTCGTCAAAATATACGGAATCGAATAATTGCCTCAGATAAAAATCTTAATATTCCGTAACCTGTGATCCTTTAGACTATATTATTTAAACTAAATTATCCCAAAATTTGCAACAAGTGATAAAGTTGGGAATTATTTTCTAATACCGTAATTATTTCTTTTTAGGTAAATGGCTATGTCTGTGATGTATATCAGGCACATGTGGGTGTTCGTGTTCTATTGGCTCGTGAATATGGAAGTGGGAGTGATAACCACTTTTTGGCACCTCTTGTGGCATATGAGGATGGTTATGATGATCATCTGTATGAGAATGCCTGTGCTCATGAGCAATGTATTCATGAAAATGTTTATGGCTATGTTCTTCCCTGAATAACAAAATGGTTCCAACGATCATTACAGGTAGAGAGATAATAAACATAATGTTCGGAACACTTTTAAACAGTATTAAAGATAATGTTGCTCCAATAAAAGGTGCAGTCCCAAAAAAGGCACTTGCCCTAGCACTGCCCAAATTTCTCAAAGCAACTACAAACAGTACAAGACTGAAGCCGTAACTAAAACAACCAAGTAACATTGCGAATAAAATTATTTTTAAGCTCGGGATAGGGTTTTTCAACAAGAATGCCAGAAATAAAGAAAAGAGCCCTGCAGAAAATCCTTTAATAACAACAATAGAAAAAGGATTTTTTAATGAGATATTTCTTGTAAAATTATTATCAAGGCCCCAAAAAAAACAGGCACAAAGAATTTCTATTGCTCCAATAGAGAATCCCCATTGGTTGGTAAAATCCCACGACAGAAAAATACTTGCCAAAGTAATCAATACTAAAGCTACCCAAACTCTTTTGCCTATATGCTCGCTAAAAAATAATGCTGCAACCAATGCTGTAGCTACTCCTTCAAAGTTCAGCAGTAAAGATGCAGTAGAGGCGGGGGTTATTCGTAAACCCGACATTAGTAAAATAGGAGCTATAATGCCTCCAGAGAATATCGCGCCAATAAGCCAAGGCGTGTCTTTTTTCTCCAGAGATGCCTCGGCTTTACTCTGTCTTCTTATAAGATGGTCTATTTGTTGAAAAACCAGTAAACCTATACTGCTACCTATATATAAGAAGGCAGCAAGTGGAATTGGGGCTATCTGCCCCAAAAGAATTTTTGAAAGAGGAGTACTTACTCCAAATAATATGGCAGATAGTATTGCTACCATTTGATATCGCATAAATTTGTCCATAAACATTAATTCTCCTACATATATAATATAAGCTTTTTGTTCAAACGTCAAAAATCCGAATTACCTCGTCAAAGATATATGCGAAATTAAATCATTACCTCATATACAAATCTATTCAAAAATGAAAATGGAATAAAATGATGGAAAAGTTAGAAGAAGTTCTTAAGAAAATGGAAGGAGACTTTATGTGTAAATTCAGCAAGAAACAAAGGCAGTAATAGGAGTAGAGGTATAGCGATATACAATAACCAAACAAAGAAAGAGAAAAATAAGATGTTAGATGAATTTGTGAAACTCACAGGATATTCAAGATGTTGTGCATCATATCTGCTACGAACATATGGAAAGAAAGTTGTTGTTGATTTTGGAGATAATCTAAAAGGAGGATTTCTCTATTCCCTTTATGCGACTTGCATACATACTGGATGGATAGAAACAAAAGCAATAACCTGTTAAAAAGAGCACAGGTTACAAAAGATTAAAAAACAAAGCACAGATATAGACATTCTATTACATTTACAAGGGCAAGACCTTATAGAAAGAAGGATAATTGCTTTAGGGAAAGAATGAAACTAATTGAAAAACAAACATTTGGAGCAAGGTATTAAAGAAGTGCGACAAACTTAAACATCAAACAGAAGAATAATTAAATCAAATGGTGTGTCTGAAGAAGTAAAAGAGCAACTTAGAAAAACATAAGAGGAATTGAATCCTCTTTTAGTTGAAAGGCAAATTGATAGAATCACTCAAGGGCTTTGAAAGGCATATGATAAAGAGATGAAAAAAGTGAAGAAAACAAAACAAGGAGCTAAAAACATCACTCAAAGACTTTCCTTTGACTCCGAATAAGTTAGTATACAATTTAGATAAGATAACTAGATAACATTTCGTAAAATCTGCTGAACGAATTACAGATTACAAAGGATTAAGAAAATTATATGAGGCAACGCGGAATTTTTAATTCAATATAGATTGGTTAAAATAGAAGTTTCTTATAAAATATCCTTGAAGGTTGAAAATGGGATTTAAAAAGTGGTTTATTTCGTTTGCACTACAAGGTGCGTCAATTTCTCTTTTTAACATAGTTATAAGTTTGTATGTTGTGCTTGCTCTACATGGCAACGTGCAGAATGCATCAATTGCGGTTGCATTGTTTTCGTTTGGAAACCTTTTGGGGTCAATTTCTGCAAGCATCGTATTGGATAGAGTTAAACGAGTGTCAATTTTAATTTACACAAGTTTCTTTGTTGCATCTTTCATAATGGTACTTATGGTGTTTGTTAAATCTATCTATATTTATTATCTTCTTTCAGTCCTTCTTGGAAACGTTATCTCTTTTACCGGTCCTGCGATGACTTTGCACCTTTCTAAAATTGAAGACGAAGGCTTTGTAAGAAGACAGATTAACAATTTAAATCTTTTTAATAGCATTGGTTCAACCTTAGGAATGCTTTTTGGGAGTTTTATACTTACTCTCATTAAAAATTTAAATGATATTTTCAAACTCAAGATGATATTTTTTATTTCTTCCATCCTTTTACTTACTAGTTCTGTTTTGACAATAGAGCGGGGAACACTGAAAGTTAGTGTTTCTCCACATCTTCGTGCTACAAAAATTCTTTTCCTTAAAGTTGTAAATTTTGCAAACGAATTTTTTAAAGTTGTTGACATAAGAAATCTCCCTAAGAATATGCGCCTTATAACAGCCTCTGTTTTTATGGCGTTTTTTGGTGCAAATCTTGTGTTTTCGGTATTTACGGTTTTTTTAAAGGAAGCGTTTAGAGTTTCTTCGCAATTTATATTCTTGCTTTATTCTGCAAATAGTTTTGCTGGAAATATTGCGTTTTTTCTTACAGGGAGATTGCTCATGACAAAATATGATCGGCTATTTATACGAGTTGTTTTATTTTTAAGAGGTATTCTTTTTATTTTGATTGGAGTTTTTGTTGTGTTTAAATTAGACTTTATGAGAGCATTTATATATGCAAGTTTTGTCTTCTTTGGTTTTACCTGGCCTTTCTTTTATATTCCCCTTACACTTGAAATTACAAATCTTGCACCTCACAAAGAACGTGGCAAGGCGTTAGGTATCTTTAACATGTCTATTAATTTTGCTGTAATACTTGCTTCGTTTGTTGCTGGTTTTATTGCACTTCACCTTGGATACTTTGCAACATTTATTATAGGAGGCACTCTCCTTATTTTGGGAGAGCGCCTCTTCACAAAAACTTTCTCTTAACTTAGAAAGGCATTAAGCACATTCCCTTTATTAACCTTTACACCTAATTCTTCAAATGTTTCTGCAATTTTTGAAACAGCAACAATCAATTCGTCTTTTGTAACGCTTCCCATATGTCCTATTCTAAACCCTTTTCCGTAAAGTTCTGCAAGCGTATTTGCAACAATAACACCTTTTTCTTTCAGTTTGCCTCTGAATGTTTTATCTTCAACTCCATCAGGGTAAAGGAATACGGACAGTGTTGGGGCAGGTCTTTTTGCAACGAGGGTTAATCCTATTTCGCTCATTGCATTTCTTACCCTTCTTGCAAGGTCTTCATGCTTTTTGAAATAGTTTTCAAGTCCAATATCAAAGATACCTTTGAGTGATTGATGGAGCGCAAAGAAGAGGTTTACCGATGGAGTTGCAAAGTATTTTGTTCCATCTTCCATAACTACCATCCACTTGAGGATATCTCCATAGTAAGTTCTTGGCTTTATTGACTTTCTTTTTTCAATCGCCCTTTCTGAGAATGCAAGAAGTGTCAATCCCGGTGGTGTTGCAAGTGCCTTTTGAGAGCCTGTTAGAATTACATCAATTTTCCAGTTATCAAACTCTTCTTTTACCCCTCCTGTTGCACACACGCCATCAACAACAAAAAGAGTTTCAGGACTTACTTCTTGAATTATTTTTGAGATGCTTTCAACGTCTGCAAGTACCCCTGTTGATGTATCAACATGTGTCAGAGTAACTGCAGTATAGTGTTTTTCTTTGAGTGTTTTTCTAAATAGCTCTAAATCTACATGTTCGCCTGGGTTTGGCTTTATTTTATTTACTTCTATTCCAAGGTGTTTTGCAAGTTCTTCAAAGCGATCGCCAAAATATCCATGAGACAATACAAGAAGATTATCATTATCTTTAAGGATGTTCGTTAATGCTATTTCCATGCCCAAAGTTCCGGATCCTGTTATTACAAAAGGGAAACCGTTTTTTACACCAAAGAGTTCTTTTACGTAAACCAAAATCTCTTTAAGCAAATTTGCAAATTCAACACTTGTATGCGAGATTACAGGTTGTGATAGTGCATAGAGTACATCGTCGCTTACAGGTGTTGGTCCTGGAATTAAAAGTAATTCTTTCATCATGACTTTCGCCTCCCTTTTATTTTCTATCAAAGAATGGATTTTTACCTGAAATACTTAAAGGTATGCCATAGGCAATAATTACATCATCACCGAGGATTTTTAAATTGATACAAGCTCTACCGATGGAATACATAACTCTATTATCAACGCAAAGATCTTTTGCAATTGACACTGCACTTCCGATTGCAATCCCTAAGTCTATTGCTGTGCTTTCTTTTAACACTGTTTCTTCGGATTCGCCATCTTCAAAGCCATGGGCCCTCTCTTTTGGTTTAGAGCCAATGATGACAACGACTTTTCCTTCAATATTCCTTGCATCCCTTATGAAGTATTGAAGATTTCGTTCCGTTCCAAATCTTATCATTTCTTCCCTAATCTTATTGAGTTCTTCACCGTACACTATTGCTGTTACAATTGAGTCAAGGCCGTTTGCTTTTGGTGCCGTGCGTGCCGCAACGCACATCTTTGTTGCAATGTCTAATACGACTTCGAATTCTTTTTCTGGATTTATCTTTAGCATTCTTATACCCCCTTTATGAATCCACCGTCGATTGGTAAAACAACGCCTGTAATGTATGAAGCCTTGTCGGAGGCAAGGAATGCAACGGTTGATGCAAATTCCTCAACAGTTCCGATGCGTTTCATCGGGATACTTGCAACCATTGCCGTTTGTGCTTCTTCAAAGGTTATTCCTTCTTTTTCAACTCGTGCTTTAAGAAGATTTTCTACTCTTTCTGTCATTGTATATCCAGGTGCAACCACATTTGCTGTAATTCTATACGGAGCAAGAGCGTTTGAAACAGATTTTATAAAAGCAACGACACCTGTTCTTGAAACATTCGAGAGGATAAGATTGTCAAGAGGTTGTTTGACTGAGATAGAAGTTGATGCAATAATTCTTCCCCAATTTTGTTTTATCATAAGATCTTTTACGCCATACACTGCATAGATTGTACTCATAAGATTGAGTTGAACTGCTTTAAGGTAATCTTCTGGTTTTACATCAAAAAATCCACCTGATGGTGGCCCACCTGCATTTGCGAAGAGAATGTGAATTGTACCGAATGCTTTTGTGGTCTCATCGATTGCTTTTATTACATCTTCTTCTTTTGTTGCGTCTCCTACACAAATGAGAGGTTCAACACCAGTCTTTTCTTTAATTTCTTCCTGTGCTTTTTTGAGATTTTCCAAGGATCGTGACATTATTGATACAAGAGCACCTTCTTCTGCAAGCTTCATGGCTACGCCTTTTCCAAGCCCTTTACTTCCTGCCATGACAAATGCAACTTTCCCTTTGAGACCTAAATCCATATAATCGACCTCCTTGAATGATATTTACAGAAATATTATATATCAAAATTGGGATTTATCTATGAATCTGTAATAAAAATGGTGCCGGGGGTGGGAGTCGAACCCACACGGAGCTCTGAACCCCTGCGGATTTTGAGTCCGCCGCGTCTGCCAGTTCCGCCACTCCGGCACTTAATGAATTATACATTTATTACAGGATTTTTTCAACTATTCAAGAAAGCCCTTGATTTCGTAAGAGCCATTTCCGAGGATTTCCTCAACTTTTGAGATAAAAGCCTTTGTTGGAATAACCGAAAATTTTGGTGAAGGATGAATTCTAACAATCATTCCATCGGTTCTCACATGCAGGATAATCGGTAAATCCCCTTTAAAATTAGTTGCAAGTTCTCTTAATTTTGCAAGTTTCTCTAATATTAATTTTGGGTCTTCATCGTCCATTGAAATTTTTATGTGGAGTGCATTGTTTGTTTCGTTTTTCTTGATGTCCTTTTCTGTAAAAAACCTCACAACATCCATTGCAAAAAATGTAATCGAATCTTCCTCTTGCCTTATTTCTCCCTCAACAACTGCAACGCCATCTCTATCGAGATATTCGGTGAATTTTTCGAGATTTTGAGGCATAACAAGACACCCAACTTTATTTGCACCATCTTCAAGGTCGAACCTTAATATGAAATTACCATTTTTTGTTTTAGATTTCTTTGCGTTGTTTATAACACCAGCAATTTTTACCTTATTTATTGTGGTTTCTTCGATTTGTAAAATGTCATCCTGCTCTTCGTTTTCAATTTCGTTTTCTTTTTTGAATTTTGAAATAACTTGAGATACAGTTTCAAAACCTTCGTCTTCAAGGATTCCAAGATATGCATTTATCGGGTTATCTGAAAGATAAAACCCAAAAGCCTCTTTTTCATATTTCAGGATATCTGCTCTTGTTGCATGAATTTTTGGTTTTGTTGATTGTGGCAATCCCCCGAACAGAGAAACGGTTGGCTCTGAAACAGTTTCTCCTTCAAGGAGTGCCTTCCTATCTTCACCCAAAGAATCAAAACAACCCGCTTTGATAAGGCTTTCCACGACTTTTTTATTTACTTTAAAGGATGTTGTCCTTCTTTCGAAATCTTTAAATGAAGAGAAAGGACCATTTGATATTCGCTCTTTTATGATTTCGTTAATCGAAGCCTCGCCAACATTCTTTATACCAAGAAAACCAAATCTGATACCATCATTTTCTACTTTAAAAAGCGCATCTGACTTATTTATATCAGGAAGATGTATATGTATACCTTTGCTTATTGCCTCGAGTAGAGTCTCTCTTGTTTTGTCTTCGTTCCCAATGTATGAATTGAGTATAGCGGTGAAATATTCCTTTGGATAGTGAGCCTTTAAATAGGCGGTTCTATAGGCAAGAGTTGCATAACTTACTGCATGCGATTTGTTAAAGCCATATCCAGCAAAAAATTCGATGAGGTCAAAGATTTTCTCCGCAACGTTTTTTTCAACACCATTTGCAACTGCTCTTTGTACAAAAACATCTCTTTGAGCCTTCATTATTTCTGGAATTTTTTTACCGATTGCCTTTCTCAAGGTGTCAGCTTCTGCCATGGTATATCCTGCAAGGGTATTTGCAATTTGCATGACCTGTTCCTGGTAAACGATAATTCCATAGGTATTTTTTAGAATTGGTTCAAGTTTTGGATGTGGGTATGTTACCTTTGTTTTTCCGGATTTTCTGTTAATGTACTCTTCAATTCCGCCTGCCTTTATTGTGCCAGGTCTGTAAAGCGCAACAACTGCAGTTAAATCTTCAATGCTATCAGGTTGAACACCCTTCAAAACTCTTCTCATGCCTGCACTTTCTAATTGGAAAACTCCAACTGAATCTCCGCGTTTAAGCATATTAAAAGTTTCATTATCGTCCTCAGGGATTTTATTTATGTCAATATCAATTCCTCTGGATTTGAGCATATCAATTGTGTCCTGAATTATTGTGAGATTCTTAATTCCAAGGAAGTCCATCTTAAGAAGGCCGATGTGCTCAACTACGTCCTTATCATATTGAGTTATAATGGAGTTATCCTTATCAACTTGAAGTGGTAGATATTCAGTTAATGGGGCATCACCAATGACTACTCCTGCTGCATGTGTGCCAAAGTTTCTTACAACACCTTCAAGTTTCAGTGCAACATCAAAGAGCTCTCTATAGCGGGGGTCTTCGTAGAGTTTTCTTAAATCTGGGAGTGAATCAAGTGCCTCTTTAAGTTTAAGTCCAGGAGGTATGAGTTTAGAGATTTTATCAGTTTCTTGATATGTGAATTTTAGTGCTCGACCAACATCACGGATCACTTGGCGTGCTTCCATTTTACCGAATGTCGCAATCTGAGCAACATGAGATTCTCCGTATTTCTTTCTTACATATTCTATAACTGCATCTCTTCCGCGATCGCCAAAGTCAACATCAATATCAGGCATGCTTATTCTTTCTGGATTTAGGAATCGCTCAAAGAAGAGGTTGTATTTGATCGGGTCAATTTCTGTTATCCCTAATGCATATGAAACAACTGATCCAGCGGCAGAACCACGTCCTGGACCCACAGGAATATCGTTAGACCTTGCATAGTTTATGAAGTCCTGCACAATGAGGAAGTAATCGGTAAATCCCATTTTTTCAATTACATCAAGTTCGTAACGTGCACGTTCCATAACTTCGTCTGCTTTGTCTCCGTATTTTTCCCGGATGCCTTTGAATGTCAGCTCTTCGAGGTACTCTTTATTTTTTGATGGATCCCAATTTTCGTCTTTCTTATAGACAGGCAGGTGATACGATGAGAAATCGAATTCGACATTGCACATTTCTTTAATAAGTTCTGTATTATAAACTGCATCTTCAAGACCATTAAATGCTTTAAGCATTTCAGATTCACTCTTTATGTAGAACTCGTCATTTGGAAAACGCATTCTTTCAGGGTCATCAACTGGCCTTAAAGTTTGAACGCAGAGAAGTATATCGTGTGCGTGTGCATCCTCTTTTCGTAAGTAATGTGCATCATTTGTTGCTACAAGTTTTACGCCTTCAGTATCACGAAGAGTTTTTGCTACTTCTATAACTGCCTTTTCCTCGTCAAGCCCATGGTTTTGGACTTCAATAAAGAAATTTTCTTTACCAAATATATCAAGATATTTATAGAGGGCTTTTCTAACTTCCTTTATATCTCCTTTTAGAGCCTTTGAAGAAATTTCTCCCTGAAGGCATGCAGTCATTGCGATAATATCTTCATTATATTTTTTGAGAATTTCAAAATCAATCCTTGGTTTATAATAAAAACCTCTTACATAACTTTCAGTAACAATTTTTGTAAGATTTTTGTATCCTTTGAGGCTTTTTGCAAGGAGTATGAGGTGATAACGCTCTTCATCTTTTTCCTTCTTTTCAACTCCGTTTGGAGCAATATAAACTTCAACACCTATAATTGGCTTTATACCTGCCTTTTTCATTTCCTCATAAAACTCTATAACTCCGTACATATTTCCGTGATCAGTAATGGAAACTGCATCCATTCCAAGTTCTTTAACTCGGGAGGAAAGCTCTGAAATCTTGTTCATGCCATCAAGAAGGCTATATTCAGTGTGAAGATGTAGGTGTGTAAATCCCATAATTATTCAACCTCCACTTCTATCCTTAAATTCGTGTTTATTTGCTCTTGCACAATGTTTAAAACGATGCTTGTTATTTTCGAATTATCAACCTTGAAAGACAATGATTCTGTAATTTCTCTCCCTTCAAAGGCTCCTGTCTTTGAGAGTAAAAATTCGTTGTCTTTAGCTTCCTTTAATTCCATTGATTTTAAAACATTTTTTAAATTTAAAAACTCTTCAATTACAGACTTTGCATAGGAAAGAATTGCTTTTTCCTCTTCAGTTGGTGTGCGTCCTTCAATTTCAAAGGTGCCATTTTTAAAGGAGTAAGTTAAATTACCATCAATTATAGCAAGCGTATCGCTCGATTTTTCAATCTTAAACTCTTTACTTATAGGGTTTTTATTAGCAATACCATTTATCTTTACTATAATCTTTTTGTTTGAAGTGCCTTGAAGCGGAAATTCAAGAGTATCAAGAAATTGTGAAAATGCACCTTTATCTACTGTAAGATTGATTACTATATGGTTTTCTCCATATTTAAACTCTACTTCTTTTGAAAATGGAACGAAAAATTTACTTTCAACAATTATGGTGTGTGTTCCTATCTCAACTGGAGATACGGTGAAAACTTCGTGTCCATTTGTAATTATGCTTGTTGGTTTGTAGTACTTATCGTCAATTTTTATTGAATTAACTTTTGCATTCGCTTCAAGCACAAGGTAAGCACTTGGCTTTAGGAAAAAATTAGTATTATCCTTATTTACCGAAATTGATTTTTCCTCGTAATTATTTGCGGAAACTTTATAAGTAT